>NZ_CP019980.1:377448-684896 GCF_002982115.1 Lysinibacillus sphaericus
TCGATATAAACCGTTGTAAATATGACTTGGATGGGTATTAATTGATTGAAAATAATGTTGGTTAAAATGACGTTCTTCATGTTTTTTATCGGAATTAGGATTAGGTGGAAGATGCATGCCGGTGTTTATATTTGTTGCTTTGCCAGCCAAACTTTGAAGAAATTGATAAGTTGGTTCGGTCGTAGTTAATGATGGTTGTACAGCTGTTTGAGCTATTTCTTCTAAAAGCTTTTTTGTAGGGTTGGCAATATTTTTTAACGAGTTTTCATCAATATTCGTAAAATGAGTATCTGTTGGCGGTGATGCTCCATTGTTATCAACCGTTATTATTTTATTTAATACGGCTAAAATTTCCTGATTCATTTCTTCTATTGTTTGATTAAGGGATTGTATTTGAATCGAAAGCTGCTTTACTTGTTCCTCGTATTCTTTAATTTGTAAGCTTTGCTTATCATCAATTGTTTCAGTTAAGCCCTCTATATGAGCGATTTGCGTTTTCAGCTCCTCAAACTCATTCTTCACAAATAGATAATCTTCAATTGATGTACCCGCTTTTAAAGTAGTTAACGTCTCTCTATAGGAATCAATTTTTTCTTTCAATTTTTCAATGTCTTGAGTGGAGTACAACTTCGAATCTTCCATTGCATTTCACCCCTTTCAGTCCATTAGTATTTTATTAAAAAACTCTACTTTCTGTTACAAAACCATGTAAACAGCCGAGAAGAAAGCAACGGTTCTATTCACTACACGACAACACCTCTCTTGAATAAATATCCTGTAAATTATTTGTTAGCCCATGCACTTAACGCTAAAAAACATATGCTACAAACGAAAGATAAAAAACTTATGGAGGTGTCAAAAGGATGCAAGATAATATGCCATCCCAGGCGCGCGAACTAATTTGTATAAATGTCGATAAGGTATATGACTGGATTGTAAAGGAAATGTCATTTGATATTTCGCCAACAGGTGCCATTACTTTCCCTGGTATAACACCAACGACAGTTTTAACAGGTGCAACTGTTACGTGTAGAGTAATCCCGGCTGCGACAAACCCAATCGTGATTCTTAATCGTGAGAATCGCCAATTCTCTATTGATGGATCAACAGTTTGTCTGCAACACTTGAATATTCAAAAGAACTTCATTCTTACAATTGTAGTTACTTTACCAAATGGTACTGTGTTTACAAGCAGTGAGATTCCGGTATCACGTTGTGAACAAGTTACATTATGTGCACCTAAAGGAACAGATGTTGAAATTCTTTATACAGATTTAGATTGCTTCGTGTGCACAACAGGTACGCTTACTGCTGGTACTGGAACAATTACATTTTCTGCGTTAACAATTACAGTAGCAGTATGTCAAAGTATTCAATCTACGTTCCCAGTTACTGTAGAGTTCTTAGCAAACTACTGCGAACCAAGAGCAGATTTACCATTCTCATGCCCAACTGCGGTTCGTCCAAAACAATGTTCCGTTATTTTCCCAACAATGGGGTAATGGTGCTAACACATAAGAAGTTGTCATAACATAAAGAGAGGATTATCCTCTCTTTTTTATTTTGGTTACTTATTATATAGGCAAGGGGGCCCTAATTATGAGTATTCATCATGAGTCTGTGCAAGAAAAAATAAGGATGCTGAAAGAACAAACAACATTATATGTCGATGAAATGAAAAGACTGGTGAAAGAGCTCGACCAGAAAAAGGAAGTAAGTAGCGTTAGTTATTTCACAACGTCACTTAATATTTCATATGATGCTGATCAAGAAAGCCTATGTCTTGGCTCTTATCATATTCGCAATATCGGTAATCAACCACTAACAAATCCGTATATTTGTATAAAGCTGCCTGATGATTCTCCTTTTTCATTTTCAGGAAGGTATGTTTATGAGCATTTTAATCAAAATTTAAAAGTTTCCGGTAGCTGGGAACGAATACATGATACTTCTAACAAAACAGAATTTTGGCTTAAACCAATAGGGAAACAAACAATTGAGCCAAATGAGACGATTTCATTTACTAATTTCCAAATTAAATGGTCCCATCATTTATCTTATGCAGGTACAATAACGGGATTTACATATTGTGATGAGCTACAAGACGGTGTCCTAGTAATAAATCCTATTAATCTTAATGGAATGAGCAGTGTAAAGGAGGGGCAAGATGAGTGAATTAGAGGAACAAAAATTAGAGGTAGGGCTTGAGCAAATCGTACGTCAATATATGAAGGATCGGCTGATAAATGTCTCAGACTTTAAACAGGAGGAAGATAATAGTTTTGCTTTTCTAGAAAAAAACACGTTGCAACTATTGCTTGCCTCCTTGCTATCCGGAGACAAGAGAGTACTAGTAGAGAATGGCAATGGGCAATTTGAATTGAGTATTGTAAAGCAGCTAGATGAAATGATTGAGGAAACGAAAGTGCAGTTTGAGGAAGTAATAGAACTTTTGAAAAAGCTATCGTGATAGGAGGTACTAACGTGGATAATCAAAGCGTTAAAAATAACGATCCTATACAGCTACAGCAAATGATTATTTTTTTAAGAGCAGAGCTTGCGAAATATAAAAATGAAATAAATCGACTTAGAGATAGCGATTATTATTCACTCGTACTAAGACTAGAGCGAGAAAATGTCCGACTGACAAGACAAAATAAAGAACTTTCAATGGATCGTATGAAGTTAAAGAGAACGTTTGAAAGGGAGTCAAAGACCTATGAAGAAGATAGACAAAAAAGAGAGAGTCAACGACAAAAACATATTGCCTCGATAGACCTACTGTTAAAAGAAATAGAGCGCTTACGTACAGAAAATAAACAGTTACAGTATACAAGGAAGCAGACCCATCAGGATATAGCAGTAGATGATAAGCGTGCTATAGAGAATCTCGAAATACAGTTAAGTACATTTACGAAAGAACTCAATGCAAAAGTGAATTCGATAATGGATACTTTACAGCAAGATGACACAACTAATGTCTATGATTATTTAGTTAAAGAACTAGCAGAGAGAAACGATGAAATCCATAGATTGTCCATAGAGTTAATGGAAATAAAAAATAAAAAAACAAGTGCGGAAGCCGTATCGAATGAAAAAACCCTATCCGAGTTAAACGCTAAGATTGAAAAAATAATAGCTCAATCGATTGATTTTGAAGAGCAACTAGAAAAGAAAGTACGTATACTGGATGACTTAGAGCAACAATTAAACCAGCTCGTTATAGAAATCAATGCCAATCAATCGATGTAAAATAAGTGCTGGCATCATTTAAGCGGTATGTGGAATCAGGATGGATGTATCCTCTTATGTAAAATCAAAAAATATAGGGGCTCACTAGTAGTTGATTATGGAGGACATAGAAGTGCTACTCAAAATACTCAAATGGAAGCCGCAACTAACGTGAATCAGCGAGTTGCGGCTTATTGTGTGCCTGCGTACGAACATCATGGCACAGCCTGAAGCTATTTTTTCTATAAATGTTACGCAAAATTAAGCGCTGTTATTATTTTGTTTCTCGGTGTAATGTAACACGCTTCAAACGGGGTGAATATTTCTTTAATTCCAGTCTTTCAGGATTATTTCGTTTGTTTTTAGTTGTAATGTAATTTTTATCGCCTGTTTCAGTGCAGGCTAAAGTAACTTGAACACGCATATTATCGACTCCTTTTAAATCGTAATTATTACGCTTTAGATAATATGTTGTTTACATACTAATGTCAATGTTTTGCGTTACAAAAAGTTATGCATTGCATTTTTATATTTTTTATGATTAAATTACAAACTATAAATAGTAATCATTACGATTTAGAATGATGGAGGTTATAAAATGACAAATAAAATTCCAGTGACTGTATTAAGTGGTTATTTAGGTTCGGGTAAAACGACGATAATGAATCATGTGTTACAAAATGAAAAAAACATGCGTGTAGCTGTTATTGTCAATGATATGAGTGAAATTAATATTGATGCAGAGTTGATTGCAAATGGTAGCGGTATTTCTCGGACAGAGGAAAAATTCGTAGAGCTTTCCAATGGCTGTATTTGTTGCACACTACGTGAGGATTTACTACAAGAAGTAGAGCGTCTCGCAAAGTTAGGGAATATTGATTATATTTTAATTGAGTCGACAGGTATTAGTGAACCAATACCAGTTGCACAAACCTTTAGTTATTTAGACGAGGAGCTCGGTATTGATTTAACGAAGTTCTGCAAACTCGATACAATGGTAACTGTAGTCGATGCTAATCGTTTTTGGCATGATTTTCAGTCAGGTGAAAGTCTATTGGAACGTAAGGAAGCAGTTGGTGAATTAGATGAACGCGATGTAGCAGATTTATTAATTGACCAGATTGAATTCTGTGATGTTTTAGTGCTGAACAAGTGTGATCTCGTAACAGAAGAAGAGCTTGAAAGACTAGAACGTATTTTGCGAGCACTACAACCTGAGGCAAAGCTTATTCGTACCGTTAATGGGGTAATAGAGCCAAGCGAAATTTTAAATACAGGAAGATTCGATTTTGAGAGAGTATCAGAATCGGCAGGCTGGTTAAAAGAGCTAGAACTTGGTCATGAAAATCATACACCGGAGACAGAAGAGTACGGTATTGCTTCATTCACTTATAAGCGTAAAATCCCTTTCCATCCAATGCGCTTTGTAGAGTGGTGTGATAACATGCCAGAATCAATTGTCCGTGCCAAAGGTATTATTTGGAGTGCGAGGCATCAAGATGTGGCATTATTACTGTCACAAGCAGGTTCGTCTGCGAAAATTGAACCTGTTTCTTATTGGGTAGCAGCTTTACCTACAGCACAGCAACAGGATGTCTTTTTACAAAGCCCAGAGGTATTGGACGATTGGGATGAAGAATTCGGTGACCGTATGACACAGTTAGTCATTATAGGAATAGACTTAGATCAAGAAGAAATTACAAAAGAGCTTGATGCATGCCTTTTGACAACGAATGAGTTTGCGGAGCCTTGGGAACAGCTAGAGGATCCTTTTAATTGGGAGTGGAGTTAAAGAGGCTAAATAGTGGGTTGCCTGTTCAGCTTACTTTTAATGATAGGAGTTAACGAGCTATAAGGTTTAATCAAAGTGAAGGGTTGCTCGACGCCTATGGAATAGCAAGAGACTTAAGCCACCCCTGCAAAAAAGCGAGCAATCGGTCACGGCAACCAACTTCACTTTGAATGTTGCAGTGCATACCTCAGGCTAGCAGTTTCAAACTTTGAGATTGTAGTGAAGGGTTGCTCGACTCCTGCGGGAACAGCGTGAGCCTTAAGACCCCGCACGTAGCGAAGCGGAGGAGGAGGCTTAAGCCACGCCCGCAAAAAAGCGAGCAACCCGTAACGGCAATCAACTTGCACATAGAAAATAACTAGGAGACTCGGCGCTTGCCTATGAAAAGCTTAGTGTTCGTGCTCGCTGGATTTAGTAATAATGCATGGAATTACTGTAGGAGAAACTGGATCTACCACATTACTTTTGTGGTAGATCCTTTTTAAATACATGATTATAGTCAGTCGCATCTCGTAATGCCTGTTCTTCTATTGGGATTCTTACCGATAGCATTGTAATGTTTAAGAGTGTAAAGCAAAATGCTGTAAAATAAGCTTGAAACATAATAGGCAACAGCAGAATTTCTAAACTAACAACGGCATAATTAGGGTGACGCATAAATGTATAGGGTCCCTTTCTGATAACTTCTGCACCTGGTAAAATTAAAACTTTCGTATTCCAAAAAGGTCCTAATGACCGGATACACCAAATACGTAAAGCTTGCACTAAGAGGAATAATAAGAAAAGTAACGGAAATAAGGGCGATGATCCAAAATTATTGGAAACAACTTCAACAATCAAAAATAGAAAAAAACTAACATGCATGGCAACCATATAGGAATAATGTGATTCACCTACTTCATAGGCACCTTTTGCAAGCATCCATTTTTCATGGCGTTTGGCTATAAAAACCTCTGTTAATCTTTGTAGAATTACAAGAATTAAAATAAAGTAAAATAGCATACTACTCCCTCCATTTAAGTAATACAACTTCCGCACAGAATCCAGGGCCGAGGGCGACAAGCAACCCAATATCATCTATCTGCCCTTCGTTTAACATAAATTGTTCGAGTACATATAATACGGTAGGCGAGGACATATTACCGTGATTGCGTAATATTTCCCGAGAAATGTCGGTTTTTTGTTGAGAAAGATAGAGCGCATCCTCATAGGCTTTTAACACCTTTTTCCCTCCAGGATGTGCAATAAAATGATCGAGCTGTTCGCTGAAAAGATGTTGTTCGACTAAAAATTGTTCAATGAAAGGGCCTAGCCAATTCGTAATAATCGCTGGAATACTTTTTTGGAAAACGACATGAAGCCCGTTGTTTTTTATATTCCAGCCCATCACATTTTCTGAATCAGGCATCCACTTCGAGCCAGTTGTAACAATCGAAGGAACTGCTTTCTTCGTCTGTATTGCTGCATCGTCTCCGCAAACGAGTATGCAAGCTGCACCATCTGCGAATAAGGATGCACCGATTAAATTACTTTTTGAAAAATCGTTTTGTTGAAAGGTTAAGCTACAAAGTTCAACACATACAACAAGCACCTTTGCTTGAGGATGTGCTTTGCAATAATCATAGGCACGACTTATGCCAGCTGCTCCACCTGCACAACCTAACCCCCATAGAGGAATACGTTTTAATCGATCTGAAAAAGGTAGTTGATTCATAATTCTAGCATCGATGCTTGGTGTAGAGATGCCCGTACTACTTACGAAAATAATGGCATCTATTTCGTTAGGAGAAATCGGTGCTTCTAAAAATGATTCATTTTGTAAACAAGCTTGAATGACCTCAACGCTATATTGCGTTGCTAACGCTATATACAGATTGTTTCGCTCTTCGAAAGTATGCTCATTGCGGTGCCATTCGGCTGGTACACAGAAATGGCGAGTCTGAATGCCACCATTATCGAATACTTTTAAATAACGCTCTAATTTGGGGATTTTTTCGTAAAATAGTTCTTTTGTTAATGCCTCTGCATTCGCTTGCTGCAATGTGTAAGGTGGTTGATATGTACTTATCGAAATAATTTTTGACAATTCAACATCTCCTTCGTAAATAGGGGTCTTGTACATTATATGCAGATAGGAAGGGCATACATGCTTCATATAGATCAATTTGACAATTTTGAAAAAATTAGATATATTGGAAACATCTAAATTGGAAGTAGGTGATGTGACATGATGAATAGAGCCGTTTTTAACGAACTGCATTTCGGTTTGTTCAATTTCACACGCCTAAAATATACAATTTGACCTTGCTTTGTAGCGTGAAATACTACGATGTGGCAATGGCTATTTGTGTATTCCCTTAAACGTGCCTGTGAAACTTTGTAACTGCCGAAATGCAGTTGCAAAGTTTTTTTATGTTTGTAACGCATTAAGAGGCGTAATGGATAGACACATTTAGGAGGAATAACAATTGAATTTAACAACTTTAGGTTTTTCAACATATTTTCAAGAGCAATACACTGCATTTAAAGAGCAAACAAAGTTAGCAAATTGCGTACCTGCAAGGGTTGCTTTGGAGCATAAACATTCATACCGTGTGTTAGCTGAAGATGGAGAATGGTTAGCGACCATCGCTGGGCATTTTGCGTATACATCGCTCGCGAGAGAAGACTATCCAGCAGTTGGGGATTGGGTACTAGTGGAGAAGATGGCGGGAGAAGAAAAAGCAATTATTCATAAATTATTTACCCGCAAGTCCGTTTTTTCTCGTAAGGTTGCAGGACTAGAAATTAAAGAACAAATTGTAGCATCCAATGTTGATATTGTGCTACTTGTGATGAGCTTAAATGCAGATTTTAATATTCGTCGCTTAGAACGTTATTTAGTAGCCGCTTGGGATTCAGGGGCTAAGCCGGTAGTTGTACTGACCAAGGCCGATTTATGTGAGGATATACCGAGCATGGTACGTGAGGTTGAGCAAGTCGCATTTGGAGTAGATATTTTTGTTACTAGTGCCCGTTCAGGTGAAGGGATAGAAGCTATTCGGATGCTCTTTACAGACGGTGTGACGGGTGCACTGCTCGGTTCATCGGGTGCGGGAAAATCTACTTTAATGAATGCATTAAATGGAGAAGAGCTTATGAAAGTTTCAGCTATACGGGAAGATGATGCGAAAGGTCGCCATACAACAACACATCGGGAATTAATTGTACTGCCGAGTGGCGGTTGCTTAATTGATACGCCAGGGATGCGTGAATTGCAATTATGGGATCAAAGTGAAAGTCTATCTTCTAGTTTCCGTGATATTGAAGAATTTGCGACAGCATGTCGTTACAGGGATTGCACCCACCATAAAGAGCCGCATTGCGCCGTACAGCAAGCCATTTTAGATGGAACGCTTGAACCATCACGCTTACAAAGCTATTTTAAATTGCAAAAAGAACTTGCTTTTATTGAGCGGAAAACGAATGTGCAAGCAAAACTGAATGAGCAACGCAAATGGAAGCAAATTGCGAAAGGGTTAAAGAAGGGAAAGAAATAGTCGAGAAACGTTAAGGAGCAACTTCGCAATGACTGCGGAGTTGCTATCTAATTGTTTGAGGAGATGTATTATGGCTATACAAACTATTAATCATTTTTTATTTTCTGTTTCAGATTTAGCGCAATCTATAGCATTTTACCAAAATATTTTTGATGCGAAGCTTTTGGTGAAAGGGAGAAGCACAGCCTATTTTGATGTAAATGGGCTATGGCTTGCGTTAAATGAGGAAGCGGATATTCCACGTAACGAAATTCACCAATCCTATACACATATTGCTTTCTCTATCGATGCAAAAGATTTCGATACGATCTATGAAAAGCTTGTACATTATAAAGTCAATATTTTAGAGGGTAGGGTAAGAGATGAGCAAGATAAACAATCTATCTATTTCACTGATCCCGATGGTCATAAATTTGAATTCCATACAGGTACTTTGCAGGATCGCTTAGCTTACTATAAAAAAGAAAAACCGCATATGGAGTTTTTCAATGATTAAAAAAGGAGTGGTAATATGAAAAAAGCAATTATTTTTGATATGGATGGCACATTATTTCAAACAAATCTTATTTTAGAGCCGGCTCTTTCTGCAACATTCGATGTGCTACGTACAAAGGGATTATGGCAGGGGGAGACACCCATTGCCCAATATCGTGAAATTATGGGGGTTACATTGCCTGTTGTATGGGAAACATTATGCCCTATGCACACATTAGAGGTGCGTGAAGCTAGTAATGTTTTATTTCATGAAAAGCTTATCGAGCTAATACGAAACGGCAAAGGCGCATTGTATCCAAATGCAGAGCAAACACTCGCTACTTTAGCAAACGACTATCATTTATACATAGCGAGCAACGGACAAAAAGAGTACTTGCAAGCAATTGTTGAAACATATAAGCTGAACCGTTTTATAGAAGGAACATATAGTATTCAATCTATTCCAAGTGGTCATAAATCTGATTTAGTAAGAAGTGTAATCGAAGCAAACGCCATTCAAGCTGGCACTGTTGTCGGAGATCGTTCGTCGGATATCCAAGCAGCACGAGATAATCAGCTATTTTCAATTGGTGTACGCTTTGATTTTGCTCAAGAATCCGAGTTACAAAAGGCACATATTGTGATAAATAATCTACAGGAAATACCATCTGCACTAGCGACTATTTTATAAAAATGTATCATTGTTCTTCATCCATCTATAGCAAGCTCGTAATGTTTACGTTGCATTCCATAAGGGGAAAGAGTAAAATAGTGCCAAACTATAATAAAAGCGTTGAGAAGGAAAAGTAAATTGGACAAGCATTTAATAGAGAGCCTCTGTTGGTGGAAATGAGGTAAATGAACCCTTTTGAAAATGACCTTTGAGCTTCGTACCGAAAGCTTTTTGCGAGTAGATTACGACGAGATGGGCACTCGTTACAACAGCGGCAGTATCTCTTATATAAATGCAAGACGTACTGATTAAGGCAAATAGTGTAAGCTATTTGTAAATATAGGTGGTAACACGGGTATACTCGTCCTAATCAGTCATGATTAGGGCGTTTTTTTTATCTTCAAAAAGCGTTAGCTATTAATAATTAGGAGAAAATTCTAATAAGGGACGAATGAAGATAGGAAAAACATGTTATCCGCATAACAAGAAATTTGGAAGATTGAGGGGAGTAACTTAAGATGACAATTGTAATTGGAGGAGCGTGGCCTTACGCGAATGGTTCATTGCATTTAGGGCATATCGCTGCATTATTACCAGGTGATATTTTGGCTAGATATTACCGACAAAAAGGTGAGCAAGTATTGTATGTTTCAGGAAGTGATTGTAATGGTACGCCGATTTCAATTCGAGCTGCACAGGAAAATACGACGACAGAAGCAATCGCAAACCATTACCATAACGAATTTACACAATGTTTTCATGACTTAGGATTTACGTATGATTTGTATACAAGAACGGATGCAAAGCACCACCATGATGCGGTACAGTCTATTTTTTTACAACTGCTAGCAAATAATTATTTATACAAAAAGAAGATTGAACAGGCCTATTGTGAAACGGATAAGCAGTTTTTACCTGATCGCTTTGTAGAAGGTATTTGTCCAAATTGCGGAGCGAAGGCACGTGGAGATCAATGTGATAATTGTTCACAAATTTTAGATCCACTCGAATTAATCGATAAGCGTTGCAAAATTTGTGGCAATGAGCCTGTTATCCGAGAAACAGAACATTTTTATTTTACTTTTAGTCAATTTCAAGGAAGACTTGAAACGTTTTTAGCTGAAGCCAAAGCAGATAAACGCTGGCGAGACAATGCACTAGGCTTAACTGAACGTTACTTAGCGGAAGGCGTACCAGATCGTGCTGTTACTCGTGATTTACCGAACGGAGTTGACGTACCCGTTCCAGGCTTTGAAGGAAAGAAAGTTTATGTGTGGATTGAAGCGGTAGCAGGATATTTAACAGCTAGTATGGAATGGGCAAAACAACACAATAGAGCACTTGAAGATTTGTGGAATGAAGAAACCATTGCTTACTATGTGCATGGCAAAGATAATATTCCATTCCATACAGTTATTTGGCCAGCGATTTTGATGGGGATTGGGGCAAAAGCATTGCCAACACATATTGTCTCAAATGAATATTTAACATTGGAAAAACGAAAATTATCTACGAGTCAAAATTGGGCCGTGTGGGTGCCATATATTTTAAGTCGCTATGATGCAGATTCGATACGATATTTTTTAACAATGAATGCGCCGGAAAACCGAGATACTGATTTTTCTTGGCGAGAATTTATTTATAGTCACAATGGAGAATTGCTAGGAGCTTACGGCAACTTTGTCAATCGCACGTTGAAGTTTATTGAGAAGTCATTTGATGGTCAAGTGCCTCAGGTGGATGTCGATGGGTCTGTAAGGAAACAAACGATTCAATTGTTTAGTGATGTCGGTGTGGCGATTGAAGCGGGGCATTTTAAACAAGCGTTAGAGGGGGTTTTTGCATATATTCGCGCAGCCAACCGCTATTTTGACGAACAGCAACCATGGTTACAAGTAAAGGACAATTTGGAAGATTGCCATCAAACGCTCGCAACATGTGTTTATATGATTGCAAATTTAGGTCAAGTACTACAGCCATTTTTACCGTTCTCTACAGAGAAAATTCGGAACATGTTAGGCATAACCGAATTGCTGTGGCATGAGCAAGTAGAGCTACCTAAAAGCATTACCGAAGTAACACCGTTATTTGAACGGCTTGATGTAGGGCTAATTGAAGAAGAATACCAAAAGTTAGTTAATGACAGTCAATAAAATTGTTTAAGTAACTGGAATTGTATGAGTGCCTGGCACTGTACTTTCCGCGGGCACACGATAAGCCGCCATATCCTCGCTAATGCGCGGTTATGGCGGCTTATGTTCTGTGCGGATTCCACTGAAGTCTCCACGGATTTTTCTTTAAAACTTATGTGAATTGTATGAGAATTGTATGAGTGCCTGACACCTAAACAATTTAGTTCGTAACGGGTGTTAGGTTCGCTACAACAATGCTGTTGATAGCATTGATATAAGCCATTGCACTTGCTTTTAAAATATCTGTATCTGCCGCTTTTGCAATATATTTCGCGCCTTCGTGTTCAATTGTAATTTTTACTTTACCAAGCGCTTCTTTACCACGAGATACGCTATTAATGTTATATTCCACAAGTTTTACATCTATTTGTACAATATCTGCAATGGCGGAATACAAGGCGTCAATCGGGCCTGAACCGACTGCACTAGCTTTTAATACTTCGCCACCTTTGCGAATTTTTACACTAGCAGAAGGGAAGCTTGCATTGCTGACGACTTGTAAATCGACAATGTCAAAAAATTGCTCACTATAATGAGTCGCATTGGCATGATTTGCGTCATGCTTTTCATAATAACTTTCTACAATGACATATAAGTCGTGGTCGTAAACTTCTTTTTTAGCATCAGCTAATTTTAGGAAGCCGTCAAAGATACCTTCAAATTCTTCATTCGATAGATTTGAAAAGCCTAACTTCTCCAGTGCATTTTTTACTGCATGGCGTCCTGAACGAGCCGTTAAAACAAGTTCCATATCATCCAGACCTACATCTTCGGGATGGACAATTTCATAGGCATCGCGAGATTTAAGCAGACCATCTTGATGAATACCTGAAGAGTGGGCAAATGCATTGTCTCCAGTAATGGCTTTGTTCACTTGTACATCTAAGCCCATAAAGCTAGAAACAAGGCGTGATGTGTTCATAATTTCTTTTGTGTTAATGCGCGTAGTTGCATTGTAGATAGAGCTGCGTGTTTTCAATGCCATGACAACTTCTTCGAGTGCGGCATTTCCTGCACGTTCCCCGATACCATTGATGGTACATTCGACTTTGTCTGCCCCGTTTTTAATAGCAGCAAGTGTGTTAGCTGTTGCCATTCCAAGGTCATTGTGACAGTGTACACTTAGTAAAACACTGTCATTTAGATTTTTCATGCGGTCATTCAGCTTGTAAATCATAGCGCCAAATTCCTCAGGTTCAGCAAATCCAACAGTGTCCGGCACGTTAATCATCGTTGCGCCAGCCTTCATCACTGCCTCAATTGTTTTCCATAGGTATTCAAAATCTGAGCGAGAAGCATCCTCTGTTGAATACTGCACTTGTGGTAAAAGTGTTTTTGCATATTTCACAGCATCTACGCCAATTTGTAATATTTGATCTTTCGATTTACTGAATTTCTTTTCAACATGGATATCAGAAGTGCCAAGTACCATATGAATCATTGGATTTTCAGCATATTTTACAGCGTTGTATACCGAATCAATATCAGCCTGTACTGCTCGTGCTAAAGCTGTAATCATAATGTCATTCGTATTGCCGACCTTTTGTGCGACAGCTTTTACAGCATCAAAGTCACCTTGTGATGAAGCAGGGAAACCAGCTTCGATAATATCGACGCCTAATTTTTTGAGTTGCTGTGCAATCTCTACTTTTTCGTATAAGTTTAGTTTTGCCCCTGGCACTTGCTCGCCATCACGTAAAGTTGTATCAAACACCCAAATTTTTCTTCCCATTTTCAAACACTCCTTTTGTTGTAATTAATAAAAAAAATAAAAAAAACCCGCCTCTATATCAAAATATAGAGACGAGTTATTGCTCGCGGTACCACTCTAATTGACCTTTTCTTTCAAGAAAAAGTCCCCTTATCGACAGCTATCACTGTCTATCCCAATAACGGTGGAAACCGACATCCCTTACGTTGAAACCGGCATTTAACTTACTAAGCATCGTATGCCTTATTCGATGAGGTTCAGGGAGTAGCTCATGGATGAGTTCAAAATGTGTGTCTACCGATTTTCACCAACCACCGGCTCTCTACAAGTACACGAGCATTTCTACTACTTCCAATCTTTGCTTACAATGTGTTGTTGAGAGTTATAATACGTGGATATTTTCAGTATGTCAACAATATTCTAAAAATTATTTGTTTTCTGTTTTAAAGATAAAATGTACTAATAGGTTTTGAATCAGCGGATTTTCACACGCTATTTTTAACAAATAAAGGTATATTTTATGAGATAATATGGGGGATTTTATATACATCGAAAGTAGGTAAAACAATGAAATTTGTATTTGATTTAGATGGCACGATTTGTTTTAAAGGTCAGCCTTTGAGTGCTGGTATTATAGCTGCATTAGAGAGTTGTCTACAGAATGGACATGAAGTAATTTTTGCCTCTGCTCGTCCGATTCGAGATTTGTTACCAATATTGCCCGAGTCGATGCATCAATTTTCGATGGTTGGAGGTAATGGAGCATTTGTTGCAGTCAATGGGGCAATAAAAGAGATAGTAGCATTCGAGGGACAAATTGTTGAAGACATTAAGCATATTATAACGGTTTATCAATTAGCTTATTTAGTGGACGGTGATTGGGATTATGCCTTTACAGGTAGTGAGACACATCCAATCTATCAAAATTTAGATCCACTTAAGCTAGCAAAGCAAGTGACATTGCAAGAGCTAAAGGACATCGTGAAAATTGTATTATTCCCTGGTGCACATCACTTAGAAATATTAACGCAGCTACAAAAGCTACCGATTTCGATATATGAACATGCATCCGAAAACATAATAGATATAAGCCCAAGCGGAATTAATAAGTGGACCGGCTTGGAGAAATTAGGCGTAGAACAAAATCAGTTTATCGCCTTTGGCAATGATGCAAATGATGCATCCATGTTTGCAAAAGCATTAGACAGTGTTTGTGTTGGAGCGCATAAGGTAAGCCAGCTTGCAACATTACAAGTGCCAAGTGAAGAAACAGCAGTAATTGAAATGATCCAACGGTTAAATTGTTTGAGTGCCAGTCACTGAATAGGGCACAAAAAAGCCGCAACAAACGGCGCGACAGCGACAGTTGCGGCTTATTGTGTGGGTGCCAGTCACCCACACAATTTTGCTATTGAACTTTAAATTTGGAAACTTGTGATTGTAATTCTTCTGCCATTGTCGATAAAGTAGCGGCAGAAGCTGCAACCTCTTCGATTGTTGCGAGTTGTTCTTCTGAAGCAGAAGCAACATTTTGCAAGTTCGAAGATGACGTTTGGGCAATTGTTGCAATGTCATCAAAGGATGCGTAAATTTGTTCAGCACTTGAGGACATTTCCTCTGAAACAGTTGTTGCTTCTTGTATTTGTTTGGAAACTTGCTCAATAAGGTCAACGATTTTTGAAAAGCCTTCCTCTGCCACTTTAACAACCTTCATCCCAACTTGAACTTCTTGTGTACCAGTATCCATAACAGTGACAGCACGATTTGTTTCCTGTTGAATTTCAGAAATTAAACCGGCAATCTGTTCAGCAGAGTTCTTCGATTGCTCAGCTAATTTTTTTACTTCATCAGCAACAACTGCAAAGCCGCGACCATGATCCCCAGCTCGAGCTGCTTCAATAGCAGCATTCAACGCTAGTAAATTAGTTTGCTCAGCGATATCAGTAATAATGCTAATGATATTGCCAATTTCTACAGAATGATTTCCTAGTTTTTTGACAACAGTAGCAGACTCCAAGACAGCTGTATTAATTGTATCCATTTGAGAAATAACACGCTGAAGCGAATCATTCCCTTTGTTTGCCTCAGTATTGGTTTCAATAGCCAATTCAGAAACAGCAGCAGTTGTCGATGCTAGTTGTTGAATGCCATTCGTCATGTTTTTCATAGCTTGCGAGCTTTCAGTTGCATTTTTTCCTTGGGCTTCAGAGCCACTTGCCACTTCTTGCATAGCGGAAGTAATTTGTTCAGTCGCTTGAATAGTTTGATCTGCGCTAGCTGTTAATTCAGCCGCAGAGGCACTTACTTGCATCGTATTTTGACTGACGTTGGTAATCAAGTTCTTTAAATTTTGAGCCATTTGATTAAAGGCTAATGCTAAATCACCAACTTCATCACGATTTTTAATGCGAATTTGCTCAGCCGTTAAATCACCTTCAGCAATTTTTTGTGCAGCCTTTGCCATACCTTTAATAGGACGAGAAATAATTGTTCCCATAATCATTGCAATTATCAGACTAATAAGTACGGCAAATATGCCAAGCAAAATCATTTGCATCTTAATGCCATCAATCTCATTGGAAGTAGCAGTTATTTTGGCTTCTACAGCTTCACTTTGGTAATTGGCAAGGTTTTCAACACGCTCATCAAATTGTTTTAAAATAAGACGTCCTTGTGTGCTATCTAATTTTTCATATTGTTCGGTTTCACCAGCATCTTTTAATGAAAACATTCGATCGGCAAATTGCTGAACATTTTGCTCACTTTTATTGACGGCTTCTAACAGTTCAATTGATTTTTTGGACTCTAGTGTAGCCATTAAACTTTCTGATTTTGTTTTAAATTCTTCACGAGCGGATTTATTACCTTCACGATTTTGTTTATCGCCAAGTAGAAGGTATCCACGCATACTAACTATTTCTTGTTTTGCAAGTACTCTTAGTTCTTGTATACTAATAGACTTTTTAGTTTGTTCTTCGAGTAAATCTTGATAAGTGCCATTTACAGAATTAAGCTGTTTAAAATTTAGCGCAATCGTGCCTATTAAAACTAATATAACTATAAAAAAACCGAGAATTAATTTTTTATAAATCGTAAATCGCATGTTTGAAAAGTCCTTTCCTAGTAATTTTAGTAGAAATGTTACAAAAAGGTGAAATATGTATATATACCATTTATATCAGATTATATGGATTTTAAAAAGCAATATGAGTTTATTCATAGTAAAAAATATGAAATAAAGAGGGAATTAAGTTATAGATTATACTACTTAAAGCGGAGATTTATGTATTATTTTGTGTCAGTAGTGAATGAAAATACAGTGAATGGTATTAAGCTGTAATGTTTTTCATATAAATAATTGAAACTAAAAAGTTGAAACAACCGTATACATACCATAAACGTTAACCAAGGATGTGGGACAATGTATCGACCAATCTTAACATTACCAAAAACAAAGTATGAAAAATGTTTGGACGTTATTGGTAGCGGGTTATTTACTGTATCCATCCTATTTATTATTTTACAATGGGGTAATTTACCAGGAGAAATACCTGCACATTTTAATGCTAAGGGCGAGGTTGACCGATGGGGTTCGAAAATAGAAGTATTAATTTTACCAGGTATCGGAATTTTTATGTGGATATTTTTAGGGCTTCTCGAGAAAGCGCCACATATGCATAATTATCCAGCCCGATTAAATGAGCGCAACGTTGAGGCATTTTATTTAAATAGTCGTAGATTATGCAATGAAGTAAAAAACTTTTGTTTAATTTTATTTGCAATCATTTCTTGTGAAATAGTACTTGTTGCATTAGGAAAGATCGAAGGATTAGGCTGGTGGTTCTTGCCAGTGGTGCTAATTGGTACAGGTATCCCGATTTTGAAAGGTCTAATTGCTTCTTCAAAGATTAAATAAATAGTGCACGAATTAATTATAAATATGGGAGGTAATAGCTTGTTACTGTTCTATTGATTTTTTGCAGCTATCTAATAGTAAAAATATTAGGAGTTGAGAAAATGATTTATAAGAATTCACTCAAAGGTATATCTGCAAATATGTTAAATGGTTTTTTTGTAGACTGGCCGAATCCACCTAATCCCCAAACACATTTACGATTGTTGGAGAATAGCAGCAAAATAGTTTTGGCGATTGATGAGCATACAAATGAAGTAATAGGATTTATTACGGCGATAAGTGATGGTGTATTATCTGCCTATGTTCCATTATTGGAAGTATTACCTCAATACAAAAATAAAGGTATAGGTAAGGAATTAGTAAGTCGAATGCTAAAAGAATTGGATGAGATTTATATGATTGATTTATGCTGTGATGATGACCTTGTACCTTACTATGAAAAATTTGGGATGAAGAAAACAAACGGCATGGTTTATAGGAACTATGCAATGCAAGCAGGAAGATAAGAAAAGAAAGAACAAAGCGCTTGGAGAATTGATCCAAGCGTTTTTTTGTATATATTTTGGACAATTGAAGTTAATTTAAATACTTTGTGATAAATTTAGGGTAAATTAAGACTTATGTCATTGGTTGATACATTTTTATTGTTAGCATTAAAACAGCAAGTAGCTAATGTGTAAGCGACTATGAATGTATGGTCCCTTTATTACGCGCTATACTGATAGAAAATCCAAATGATGTTGCTGTTTAAGACGCGCAAACGTCAGGATATCAAAAAGATTGGGCACGATACATTTAGAGTGCGAAAAAACAAGAGTCACAGCTAGCTCGTTTAGCGGAGATGTATGAAATCACAAGGTCTAGTTTTATACGAAAGAACACAACCGGAAGGCAAAGGGTTGAGCATAAGGTTCTCGGGGTAAAAGCTATATGCTGTAAAACTTTTGTCGATTGTTGTAGCAATGACACTGTCACTATTGCCAACTAATAATCTTCATACTACTATTAAGGAATATTTTTAATTCATTCTAGAAGCAAAATATTGAAAAGTGGGGGAATTTCATGCATGCATATATCGAACAAGTAGATGAAAAATGGCGAGATAGCTTTGCAAAGCTTGCGGACGTAGTAGCAACGAATATTCCTGATGGCTTTGAACAAACAATGACTTACGACATGATTAGTTATGTAGTGCCGTTATCGTCATATCCTAAAGGTTATCATGTAACACCTAATACACCACTACCATTTATTAGCTTAGCAGCGCAAAAGCGACATATAGCAGTTTACCATATGGGTATTTATGCAGATAATGCTTTATTATCTTGGTTTCAAGAGGAGTATGCAAAGCGTGTACCAACTAAGCTAAATATGGGGAAAAGCTGTATTCGTTTTACGAGTACAAAAAATATTCCATATGATTTAATTGGAGAACTTGTTTCCAAAATGACCCCTGCACAATGGGTTAATAGATATGAGGGAGAGTTGAATATATGAAAAGTGCTACTACATTTTTAATGTTCCAAGGACAAGCGCATGAAGCTATTTTGCAATATAAGCAATGGTTCCCAGAGTTAACAATTGAAAACTTGACTTATGTGGAGGACACACAACAGGTTGCAATGGCTGAAATCGATTTAAAAGGTCTGAAAATTATGATGAATGACAGTTCAATCAAGCATGCTTTTTCCTTTACCCCTGCAATTTCCATCTTTTTGACGTGTGAGACGATAGAAGAAATCGAAAGTTTAGTTGCACAAATAGTGGATGGTGGACAAGCGTTAATGCCGTTAAATAACTATGGGTTCTCTAAGCAGTTTGCTTGGATTCAGGATCGTTTCGGTGTATCGTGGCAACTTACGTATAATTAAATATCAGGGGGAGTATATATGAATCAATGGATGGAGCGAGCAGTCGAGCTTGCTCTTCAAAATATAGCACAAGGCGGTCAGCCATTTGGAGCTGTCTTGGTAAAGGGCGATGAAATCATTGGGGAAGGCGTCAATGAACTGCATTTGCGACCGGATAGTACAGGTCATGCTGAGCTACTTGCCTTAAGACGTGCACAAGAAAAACTCGGTTCTATCGATTTGCGAGGCACGGTTATGTATGCAAGTGGGGCACCTTGTCCGATGTGCTTCGGTGCAATGGCAATGGCGGGTGTCGACAAGGCTTATTATGCTAATTCACTAGCTGATGCAATGGCAGTTGGTTTAAGTCGCTCAAGTGAGGTTTATGCAGATTTGCAGAAAATTAATGAAGAGCGTGTGTTTCGCATGATTCATATGCCAGTAGAGGATATAGCAAAAAGTCCAATGCATGTTTGGCATAGTAAAACCTAAATACGTAAAAGGAGAAAAGAATATGGCAGTAACTTTAGTAAAGCATGACATAAAATATGCTGAAGCAATGCATGCATTGTCTTCAATGCCACAGGTTCGGGATGCGCTTGGGTTACCTGCTGGGAAAGTGGAAGATACCATTAATTTTATCAAACGTGAATGTGTAGACGAGGAAGAAGGAAAGACTGTTCCTCGTGTTGTGCTAAATGAGGAAGGTCGACTCATTGGTGTCACAGCATTGATGTTTATAGACCATATAAATAAGTGTTGTCACATAGGGTCATGGCTAGGATATGAGTTTTGGGGAAAAGGCTACAATGAGGAAGCGAAAAAGGCCATTTTAGAAATTGCTTTTTTTGATTTAGGGCTTGAACGCGTTTTCGCAGGAGCTAGAAAGATCAATATTCGCTCACAAAAGGCACAGGAAAAGTTGCCTTTTATTCGTCTAGGTGTAGAAAAAGAGTTTCCGCAGGAACATTCTTGGTTAGAAGTGAAGGAAAAGCAACCTTGCGTATTAAACGTTTTTGAACGTGTGGATTTTGTACGTTATTATACAACAATAGAAAAAGTGGAAGGTAGCCGAGAAAGCTACTTACCATATTTATTACTAGCGGATGAAAGTGAAATGGCCGTTCGCCAATATATGAATGATGGTGAACTTTACACCATTAAATGCGGTGAAAAATTGGCAGGCACAGCCTTGCTTATTCCACAGTCAGACGCAACAATTGAGTTGAAAAATATAGCGGTTGTGGAAGCATTTCAGGGCAAAGGCATTGGGAAGGAAGCTTTGAACAAAATTTTTGCCCTTTGTAAAGGACAAGGATATGAAAATATTTTAGTTGGCACAGCAAATTCTAGTATTGACAATATTGCGTTTTATCAAAAATCAGGCTTCAGGATGGATACCATCGAAAAGAATTTTTTCAGTAAGTATCCTGAACCCATTTATGAAAATGGCATACGAGCATTAGATATGATTGTCTTTTCAAAAGCATTATAACAGGCAATGTCTAGAATAAGGCTGTCATAAAGAAATACCCGACCAACAATTGTTGAGCGGGTATTTTTATTTACCAAATAACAAGGCCATTAACTTTTCTTTGGAGTGTAAAAAATCGTCAAGAGAATAGCGATCAAGGACAGCCATATATGCTTGTAATGCCTCATAGAGGACACCTTTTAACTGGCATTCAGGTGCAATTTTACACAAGTTGTTTTCTTTGTCGAAACACTCAACAAGATGAAAATCCTCTTCTGTATGGCGTACAATTTCACCAATCGTAATGGACTTTGGATCGATTGCTAAACGGATACCGCCACCTCGACCGCGAATCGTTTCGATGTAACCAAGCAGTCCTAATTGGTGTGTCACCTTCATTAAATGGTTTTTTGATATATTATAGGCATCTGAAATTTCTTGAATGGTTGATAGTTGACCGTCTTCCTTCGCACCTAGATAAATGAGTGTTCGAAGGGAGTAATCTGTGTATAAAGTTAATCGCATTGGAACACCCTACTTTCTGTAATTCACTTCAATAATTATAGCATTTTTACCTTAAATTATTGTAAATCAGTACTTTTTTAAAACATGTATTTCAAATACATCAAATTTGTCTATTTTGTTAAAGATGTATTTTATATATTGCTTTAATGAATTGTAAGCGTTATATTGTAATCACGAAAGGATGGTATGCGATATGTTAAAACAAGAAACAGTACAAATTATTAAAGCAACAGTGCCCGTATTAGAAGTTCATGGGGTAGAAATTACTAAGACGTTTTATAAAAATATGTTTCAAGCTCATCCAGAATTATTGAATATTTTTAACCACACAAACCAAGAAAAAGGCCGTCAACAAACTGCATTAGCAAATACCGTGTATGCAGCAGCAGTTCATATTGAAAATTTAGAAGCGATTTTACCAGCCGTTATGTTAATTGCTCATAAACATCGTAGTTTAGGAATTTTACCAGAGCATTACCCGATTGTAGGGGAACATCTACTAAAAGCAATTAAAGAAGTGCTTGGTGACGCGGCAACAGATGATATTATCAACGCATGGGCTGAAGCATATGGCGTTATTGCGGATGTTTTCATTCAGGTAGAAGAAGATCTTTATCAAAAAGCTGAAAATAATGGTGGATGGCGTTTGTTTAAACCACTGAAAGTAGCTAAAAAAGAAGTTGAAAGCGACCTTGTTACTTCTATTTACTTTGTGAATGAAGATGGATCGCCACTTCCAGCATATGAACCAGGGCAATATATTAGCATTCGTGTCAAAGTACCAGGGGAAGAATATTTATTAAACCGCCAATATACACTTTCACAAGCGAGTGCTGAGGATGGCTACCGTATTTCAGTAAAACGTGAAAGCGATCATACACCAAATGGTAAAGTATCTAACTTTATTCACGATGTGTTACAAGTTGGAGATTTAGTAGATGTAAGTGTGCCAGCAGGTTTATTTGTATTAGAAGAAACTGCAGCTCCAATTACATTTGTTAGTGGAGGAATCGGCGTAACACCATTAAACAGTATGCTACAATCTTTAAAGGATGATGCAGTGAATGAAGTGCATTTTATCCAATGTGCACGTAATGAAAAAGTAGTAGCATTTAGTGATGACATCCAAACTAAAGTAAATACCCTTCCGAATGCATCTTATACAGCCCTTTATTCGGATGAGGATAAGTTATTGACAAAAGAACTATTGGCAGAACAGATTCCACATAATACGGACGTTTATATCTGTGGTCCTGTTGGTTTTATGGAGGCAGTTATTAAAAATCTCCATGAAATTGGTATTAAAGATGAAAAAATTCACTATGAATTCTTTGGACCTGCCATGCAATTAGCAAACTAAAATTATAATGAACTCTGTTATAAGCTGCATTTTACGCACTTGTAACAGAGTTTTTTTTATGTCATGCGTTATGAAATCTATATGTAAAGCGCTTTAAGAAAAAAATAGATCTTTCATGTTGACATTATACCTAATGGGGTATATTATAAAACACGTAAGCAAGATGAATCACTTAATTCGAAGGGAGGCGTACACATAATGGCGTACGATGCTAAAACAGCAAATCGTGTAAAACGAATGGAAGGCCAATTGCGTGGTATTTTACGCATGATGGAAGAAGAACAAAGCTGTAAAGATGTGATTACACAGCTATCTGCCGTGCGTTCTGCAGTTGATCGGACGATAGGTGTTATTGTCAGTGAGAACTTGCTGAATTGTGTTGCGACTGCTGATGGGGATTCAGAGAAAATGAATAGTGCCATCCAAGAAGCGATGGATTTGGTCGTAAAAAGTAGATAAATTTATTATACCCTTTATAGTATATAGATAGGAGGTAGTGATACTTGGAAGCATGGATTATGATCGCTATTGTGATTGGGTTTTTAGTTTGGCGTATGAAGCCAGCAAAAGGAGTGCAGTCCATATCAACAGCTCAATTAAAAAATGTGCTGAATGATAAAGATAAAGTATTCATCGATGTGCGAACGCCAGCTGAATACAAAGGTCGCAACATCCCGCAATTCAAAAATATTCCGTTAGGCTCTAGCTTTGATAAAATACCGAAGGATAAAGAAGTTGTCGTTATTTGTCAGAGTGGTATGCGTAGTAGTCAGGCGTGTAAGCAATTGAAAAAACTAGGATATGAGCGCGTAACAAATGTCCGTGGTGGCATGAGCGCCTATTAGGAGGAAACTATTGTGAAGGAAATTTCAGCAAAAGAAGTACAACAAGCTTTAGCAGATGGACAGATGTTAAAAATAATCGACGTTCGTGAAGTGGACGAAGTGCAGGCTGGACATATTCCTGGAATGATGAATATGCCACTTGGCTTACTTGAGTTTCGCATGCACGAGTTAAATAAAAATGAACCATATATTATCGTTTGTCGATCAGGTGCTCGCAGTGGTCGTGCTACACAATTTTTAGAAAGCCAAGGCTTTGATGTAACAAATATGGTTGGTGGCATGCTTGCATGGGAAGGCGAAGTACAGTAATAGTCTATAGTGAGGGTATACCCTATTCTATATTTTTTAGCAAAAATAATACCCTTATAGGTATAAGGAGGAAGTTATGAGTATTAAGGCAGATTTTCAACTAGATGCAAAAGGGCTATCCTGCCCGATGCCAATCGTAAAAACGAAAAAGGCAATGGCTGAATTAGCGGATGGTCAAATTTTAGAAGTTTCAGCTACAGATAAAGGTTCAAAAGCCGATATCGCAGCTTGGGCTGAGTCTGTAGGGCATCAGTATATCGGGACAGTGGAAGAAGATACTGTGCTTAAGCATTACATTCGTAAATGCGCGCAGGAGTCAGCTGATGGAAAAACGTTTGAGTCCACAATTGAGTTGGAACAAATCGTAGGAAGAGATGGGCTTATCCTCGATGTGCGTGAAGAAGCGGAGTTCGCATTCGGTCACATTGAAGGGGCGAAATCCATTCCGATGGGTGAGCTTGAAGAGCGTCTTTCTGAACTCGATAAAGATCGTGAAATTTATGTGATTTGTCGTACAGGTGCTCGCAGTGATTTAGCTGCACAAAAGCTAGTAGCAAATGGCTTTACAAAAGTATTTAACGTCTTACCAGGTATGACATCTTGGACGGGCGAATTAATTAAAACTATTTAAATTGGAGGAATTTATTATGTCAAACAAAGTAGCAATTATTGCAAGTAACGGTGGTCTTTTTGATGCGTATAAGGTGTTCAATATCGCAACAGCAGCGGCAGCTTCTGATAAGGAAGTAGCAATCTTTTTCACATTCGAAGGATTAAATTTAATTCATAAGCAAGGCATGAATGCTTTACCAATGCCTGCTGGTACAGAACATTTTGCAGAAGGTTTTGCGAAAGCAAATGTACCTGCAATTCCGCAATTAGTAGAAATGGCACAAGAATTAGGTGTTAAATTTATTGCGTGTCAAATGACAATGGATGTAATGGGCTTAACAGTAGAAGATTTTGTAGAAGGTATTGAGGTTGGGGGAGCTGTAACATTCTTAGAATTCGCTAAAGATGCAGCACCATCATTAACGTTCTAATTAAGTTGCAACAGATGTAGACGGCTTATCATGAGTGATAACCGAATGCTGAATATATTCAGTAGTGCATTGGATTTTGACTAGAAGATAACAATAAGCGGAGAGGCATGTCCTTTCCGCTAAAAAAATCAACGAAATAATACCTTGGGGGGTAAACGGAGTGTCAGTATTAAAATGGAGCGCTGCAGAAGTAGCGAAAAAAGTAATCGAAAACAAAGAATTATTTATTTTAGATGTACGTAATACAGATGCATTTGAAGATTGGAAAATCGATGGACACAAATTTGAATACCTTAATTTTCCGTATTTTGAGCTATTAGATGGTGTCGAAGAAATTTTACCTAAAATCCCTACGGACAAAGATGTATTAGTCGTTTGTGCAAAGGAAGGATCTTCAATGATGGTGGCAGAGATGCTATCTGATGCTGGACGTACTGTTGCCTATTTAGAGGGCGGTATGAAAACGTGGAGTGAATATTTAGAACCGATTAAAGTAGGCGATTTAACAGGTGGTGGTGAGCTTTACCAATTCGTTCGTTTAGGTAAAGGCTGTCTATCTTATATGGTTATTTCTGAAGGCGAAGCAGCAATTATTGACGCTGTACGCTTCACGGATGTATTTACAAACTTTGCAAAAGAGAAAAACGTTCAAATTAAACATGTTTTTGATACACATTTGCATGCGGATCATATCTCAGGTGGACGCCATATTGCAGCACAAACAGGTGCAACATATTATTTACCACCAAAAGATGCAGAAGAGGTTGTATTTGATTATACGCCATTAGTAGATGGCAATGTGGTGCAAATTGGGGCTTCGAAAATTGATGTAGGTGCACTTTATTCACCAGGTCATACAATTGGCTCAACGTCGTTTGTTGTAGATAACAAATATTTATTAACAGGGGACATCTTATTTATTGATTCAATTGGTCGTCCTGATTTAGCAGGACTTGCAGAAGACTGGGTTGGTGATTTACGTGAAACACTTTATAAACGTTACCGTGAATTATCGGACGATTTAATTGTTCTACCTGCTCATTTTATGATTATTGATGAGCTAAATGAAGATGGTACTGTGGCAAAACGTTTAGGGGAGTTATTTGCTGAAAATCATGGTTTAAACATTGAAGATGCTGAAACATTCCGCAGTATTGTTACAGATAACTTACCACCACAACCAAATGCATATCAAGAAATTCGTCAAGTGAATATGGGGAAAATAACGCCAGCTATAGAGGAACAAACTGAAATGGAGATTGGCCCGAACCGCTGTGCAGTAAGATAAGTGCCAGTCACCCAAACAATTTACAAACAATTTAAAAGGAGATTAACATGAACTCAAATTTACAATTAGATGCAAAAGGTTTATCTTGTCCAATGCCGATCGTAAAAACAAAAAAGGCGATGGATACACTAGCTTCAGGTGAGATTTTGGAAGTACAAGTAACAGATAAAGGGGCTTTAGCGGATATCCCTGCATGGGCAAATGCAGGTGGTCACACGATTTTAGATAAATCGGAAGACGCTGGCGTCATTACATTCTTTATTCAAAAAGCGTAATGAGACGGGTGAGTGTTCAAGCAGGACACTCACCTTTCCACTTCATTCTACAATGCATTTTGCCGAATGCAGTAATAGCCTTGGTGAACTTAGCTTTTGCGTTAAGGAACAAGGTGTAAACGACTTGAAAGAAGGAAAAATAGATGGATATAACATGGGTTATTACGATATTTTTAATCGGCTTTGTAGGATCTTATATTTCAGGTATGCTTGGTATTGGAGGCTCGATTATTAAATATCCAATGCTATTATATATTCCACCTTTACTAGGATTTACTGCATTCACAGCACATGAAGTATCAGGTATTAGTGCTGTACAAGTGTTTTTCGCTTCGATTGCAGGGGTATGGGCATATCGTAAAGGTGGCTATCTAAACAAATCCCTGATTATTTATATGGGTGGGGCAATTTTAGCAGGTAGCTTTGTCGGTAGCTTTGGTTCCCAATATTTATCGGAGGCAGGCGTTAATATCGTTTATGGGATTTTGGCGCTTATAGCGGCAATTATGATGTTTATTCCTAAAAAGCAAATTGACGATAAGCCAATGAATGATGTTACTTTTAATAAGCCCGTAGCGGTAATTTTAGCATTCATAGTCGGTATTGGTTCTGGTATCGTAGGAGCAGCAGGTGGTTTCCTACTTGTACCGATCATGCTTGTTGTACTAAGAATTCCAACGCGTATGACGATTGCTACAAGTTTAGCCATTACTTTTATCTCTTCCATTGGGGGAACAATAGGAAAGCTAATGACGGGGCAAGTGGATTATTATCCAGCAGCCATCATGATTGTGGCAAGTTTAATAGCAGCGCCATTAGGAGCAAAAGCAGGGAAAAGTTTGAATACGAAAGTATTACAAGGGATATTAGCTGTCTTGATTCTAGCAACGGCTATTAAAATTTGGATGGATATTTTATAGGAGGATAACAATGAAAATTGAAGTGTTTTCTGACTTCTCATGCCCATTTTGTTATATAGGGAAAAGAGAGTTAGAACAAGCAATAAAAGAGGCTGGATATACTGATCAAGTAGAGATAGAGTACAAATCCTATCAAATTGATTCTACTGCACCGAAAGAGACGGGGCAAAGTTTTTATGAACATTTTATGGCTCAGCAAAACGTAACGCGTGAAGAAGCTGAACAAATGACAATTGGTATTACTGAACGAGCAAAGGAAGTTGGGCTCACATATCAATTTGCTGAGATGAAAAAAGTGCATACAGAGAAAGCCCACCGCTTGGCAAAATGGACGAAGCAATTTGGAAAAGAAGCCGCTTATATAGAAGTGTTAATGGCTGCTTATTTAATGGAAGGTAAAGACTTAAATGATGATGCCATGTTGCTAGCGGTTATTAAAGAGTTAGGCTTAGATGTTGCCGAAGCACAACAAGTATTGAATACAAATGAAGCTTTTAAGGAAGAGTTAGATAAAGATCGCTACGATGCGCAACAGATTGGGGTACAAAGCGTGCCATTCTTTGTTTTTGAAAATCGTTACGGTATTAAAGGTGCTGAGCCGAATGAAGTATTCGTACGTACATTGCATCAAGCTGCGGAAATTGCTGGTATTAAACCTACTTTAAATATGGTTGGTAACGGTGATGCTTCTTGTGCGGATGGTGCATGTAAATTATAAGTGCATCATCATACGCTATTGCACAAAAGTGAAAAAGTGTTAGATTGACTGAGGTCAATCTAACACTTTTTTTGCTATGCCGAAGTTGTCCGCTACGGCGGCGCTTTCCGCTCAGCACAGTAAGCCACAACCCTCTGCTTGCGTTCTGAACAGGAGAGTCGCCTCTACGCTAGCGTTATTCCTACCGAACAATATGCTACAAAGCAAGCCGTTGGTTTTTTATTTAATCGTGTTAGCAGATAAAAGTGGAAACTACAAGGGGTATTAAGCATTGTTTCTGTTGTTATAGTACAAATTTTTATGTATATTAATTCCATTTTTATCGGCTTTATGGTTCTAAAATTGCGAAGTGTGAGAAAAATCACATCCTGCCATATATTATCTTGCTAGAATAAAATTAACATACAAAGGGGGGGTATTAGTGATGAAGAAAATGACAACTGGTATAGCAGGAACAATCTTAATAGCTGCTACTCTTTTTGTTGGAGCAGCCATTAGTGACAAAATATTAGGTGACGCCAATGGTGAGACGAACGAAGCGGCGGTTAAAACACAAATACCAACGACGGCAAATTCACAAAAAGTCGTTTACGCTCCGCCAAGTATCGAAGAAGTACCTGATGGACCGATGAAAGAAGCGATTTTATATGGTTATGAACTGGTAAGTAATACGCATGTTGCGGCAGATGAATACGTAGGAAATCAGCTATCTTGCACAAGCTGTCATGCAGGTGCAGGGTATGATGAACAAGCTTCTTCTCTAGTTGGTGTCACAGCTAACTATCCACAATATATTGCTCGTTCTGGAGGCATTGTAACGATTGAAGAGCGCATTAATGGTTGTATGGTGCGAAGTATGAACGGTAAAAAATTTGAAATGAATAGTGACGAGCTTGAAGCGATGGTAGCCTATTTTGCTTATATTTCACAAGGCGTGCCTGTTGGTGCAGAGCGTGAATGGGCTGGCACAAGTAATATGAAAAGCGTCCCTATTCCAGATGTAGCACATGGTGAAGAACTGTATGCGCAATCTTGTATTGCTTGTCACGCTGCTGATGGTTCTGGAACGGGTGCAACTACAGGTCCTGCATTATGGGGCGAAAATTCCTTTAATGATGGAGCGGGCATGGCACGTATGTCTAAAATGGCTGGCTACATTCAAAACAATATGCCAGTTGGAGCGGGTGGTACGTTATCAGATCAAGATGCTGCTGATTTAGCTGCTTACATTTTATCGCAAAATCGTCCAGAGTGGGCCAACCACGATAAAGACTGGCCTAAAGGTGGTCGTCCTAACGACTTAATGAACAAAGAAAAACGCGAACAAGTGAAAAATGGCACAATTGATTGGGAGCAAGTGCTCTCTACGAACTAACAAGTGCCAGTCACTCAAACAATTTTGAAATTTAAAAATCCACGAAGACTTCTTTGGGAACACACGAGTTGTTGTGTCTTACAATGTACCCATGGAAAGCGGAGTGGATTTTTTCGCTGTAGGAGAGTACATACTAGATAAAAGGTGCTAATGGAATGACTTGAACTGATGAAGATATGTTTCTGTAAAACCTCTTGTTGTCGTTAGTGGCTAGTAAAGGAAAGTTCGTTCATGAATTTGTTATACTAGCAGTATTAGGAAAAACAGCGGGAGGTGGCACTTGTTGGTTTATTTGAAGTTACTAATTCAAATTATTTTTGTTGCAGGAATTATTTATTTTGTTAGCGGACGGTTAATAGGTTCTAATATAAATTTTGTACGCAGAGTGCTCTCTGTTGTTATTAGTGTTACGCTTACGTCCTTTGTATATTGGTATTCCTACTTACGCCATCGAGATTTTTTATCGGAAACGATGATGCAAACCGTAACGGAAGTAAGCACCCTTATTTGGATAGGTAGTATGCTCCTTATCTCCATGCTGCTCTACCTCGTTTTCGAACTTTTTGATCCGATTGGTATTAAAGGTGGAGAGCGCCGTCATGGGCAAAAATCAATTTTATTGAGATTGCGTAGCTACTGGCGTCAGCAGAAGCGATTACGTCAGGTGTTAAAAATTGCAGTGACGAATGGGATTGTCCAAACGATTAAATATGCGAGGCAACGAGAAAATGAAAAGGAGCTTGCCATTGCCTTAAGAACAACGTTAGAGCAATGCGGCGGGATTTTCGTCAAATTCGGGCAAGTACTATCTACGCGTAAAGAATTATTTTCTCCAATTATCATTGATGAGCTAGAACATCTACAGCAAAGTGTAAAACCTTTGCCGCATGAGCAGGTGACAAAGATTTTAGAAACTTCCTTACCAAGGTCAGTAGATGATGTCTTTATTCACTTTCAAATGGAGCCATTAGCAGCAGCCTCTATTGGACAAGTACATAAGGCACGACTGAAAAATTACGAAGAAGTTGTGGTGAAGTTACTGCGTCCTGAGGTAAAGGGAATTATGCGTGATGACCTTGATATTTTAGAGGAATTTGCAAATTGGTTTTCCAACAAATCTACTTGGGCAGAGTCGTTAGGCTTTCGAGAATTAGCTGGTGGATTTGCTGATGGGTTAAGGGAAGAAATTCATTTAGATATCGAGGTACGTAATACATTACAGGTAACAAATGCTCTTGCTAAAAGCGATTATAAAGTGCGCATCCCTAAAATATATACAGAGTTTTGTGATGAAGACATTATTGTTATGGAATACGTTCGTGGTAAAAGTGTGGCGGAAGGGGCATCTGAATTTCGACGACTAAACATTGATCGTAGCCAATTTGCACGTACAATTTTGTATTCCTTTTTTGAACAAATGTTATTTTCAGGGATATTTCATGCCGATCCACATCCAGGGAACGTTTATATTGATGAGACCGATGGAGTCCCAATTCTGCTAGACTTCGGAGCGGTTGGACGTCTAGGTGCTACTCAGCAAGAAGGGTTAAAGCTATTTTTACTAGGTATTCAACAAAATGATTCAGGTATTTTATATGATGGCTTAATGCTACTCGTAGAAAATAAAGAACATGCGGAACGTGCTAGGGTGGAGCAGGCTATGGATCAAATCTTGCTGAAAATATCCTATGTTGATCGTATCCCTACCGAAGAACTAATTCATTCGTTATTTACAGTGGTACGGGATTTTGGTCTTGCGTTTTATCCTTCTGTTGGTTTGGCGCTTCGATCTTTAGTAACACTAGATGGAACATTGCGTGTAATTGATTCACAATTTGATATTTTTACAGAAGCGAAGGATTTTTCGGCATCTTATATGCGAGCTGCATTTTTAAGACCGTTTAAAGAACCTTTAGAAACAAAAGAGCGTATACAGGAAGAACTGTCGATGTTAATACCTACTTTACGGAAAATGCCAAGGCGTATCGATCAGCTAATTCAACGAGTAGAAAGTGGAAAAATTATATTGCATCATGATATTTTTTCAGATGACCACAATGCACGTTTCATTACTCAGCTATTTTCCCGTTTTGTCTTATTACTTGTCGGCATTACATTTGGAATCATTTCTGTTGCGTTGTTAGCCATTTCTCAATTTATACATGAACCATATGCAGTGTATTTGAATACGGCCGCATATCTAGGGTTATTTCTGTGTGCAATATTATTAGTACGGCTGTCCATTCAAGCTTTACGCTCAATGAAATAGTAGGTAGGGGATGATTCTCCTACCTTTTTTATATTACAAAAAGATTACAAAACACCAAGGTGAAATGGACTACTTGGAGATGAAAACGTCATTTTCTAGCTGTATATAAAGGTTTTGTAGAAAAATGTCGCGTTTTATACAATGTTACAATTATATTTCGAGTTTTACTTTACGATTAAAACGGTGAGAAATAGTATAAAAGTTACGGCATTAATGCTAAACTTTAAAAGGCTAATAAAAACATAAGAACTTAATTGAATCGTTCAAGTATTTACATAAGGAAATAAAGAGCGAAATTGATAGATGAAGGGAAATGAAGATTCATGGGTAAGCGCAATAAATGGCGTAAGTCGATGGTGCTAACATTAGCACTTGCAGGCGGCTTATTATTTAATACAGTACAACCGATTGAAGCACACGCTGAAGAAACGTCTCAGCAAATGATCGAGAAAAAAGCAAAAATCGATGCGGAAGTAAAAAAATTAGAGACAGAATTACAACAGCTACAACAAGAAATCGATGAAAAAGTGAAAGTATTTAACCAAGTACAAGCTGATATCAAAGAAGTAGATGCAGGTATTGCTGAAACTGAAAAACGCATTGAGCAACGTTCAGCTATTTTAAGTGAACGTATGGCGGCTTATCAAGCACAAGATAACACTGTAGGTGTCTATTTAAGCGTTGTGCTAGAAGCAAAGAGTTTTGCAGATTTAATGGACCGTGTCGTAGCGGTTAAAACATTAATGGATGCTGACCAAGAGCTAGTAAATCAACAAGAAGCAGACAAAGTGAAATTAGAACAACAAAAAGCAACATTAGATGAAAAACAAAAAGAGCTTCAAAAACAATTCCAAGAGCTTCAACAAAAGGAAAGCGAAATGGAAGTGAAAAAAGCTGAAAACCAAGCAAAATCACTTGCATTAAAAGCTCAAATTGCAACGAAACAAGAAGAAGAGCGTTTAGAAGCTGAACGTAAGGCTGCTGAAGAAGAAGCGGCTCGTTTACGTGCACTTCAATCAGCTACACCTGTTGTTCAAGTGAACAATAATGGTGGCAAACCACAGTCAATCGTCGTGGGGTCTGGTGCTGGTACAGCATCTTCAGGTGGTGCTATTTCAACTGCCAAGCAATTCCTAGGTCGTGCGTATGTTTGGGGTGGTAGTAACCCTACAACAGGCTTTGACTGTTCTGGTCTTGTACAATGGTCTTACAAGCAAGCTGGGGTATCATTACCTCGTACAGCATCACAACAATACTTAGCAACACAACGTATTTCAGCAAGTGAAGCTCGCGTTGGTGATTTAGTATTCTTTAGCTATGGTTCAGGCGTAGCACATGTTGGGATTTACCTTGGTAATAACACAATGATTGATGCGCAAAATAAAGGCGTAGTGATCGAATCACTTGATTGGTGGAACCAATATTTAGTAGGCTTCGGTCGTATTCAATAAGCTTATAAAAGTTAGACGAATGAAATAGCAAAAAAGTTAAATAAAAATATACAATAGCATCTATTATCGGATTATCACGATAATAGGTGCTATTTTTGTTTGGCTATTTAATTAAATGTAAGTCCTTTTTACGGTTTTAAATAGAGATTGATAATGTAAAAAGTAATAATCATTTCCTATGAAATTAATACTAAAGTATCTTATTTGAGAGAAGTTTGAGAGTTTCAGTTGTTATGCTGATTACGGCATTCATTTTAGAAAAATAAAGAGGGAGAGGAGAAATAGAATGCAGAATAAGAAATTGATACATGTTGTTATTATTTTGTTCATGCTACTTAGCTTGCTTCCGATTGCACCTCGAGAAGCAAAAGCAGCATCGTTAAACCAAATATTTTTAGGAGAACCACAAGCGGTATTTTCGGGTAGAACGATTAGCTCTGGAAAAAAAGTAGTAGCTATTGGAAAAGATAGTGATGGTACACTCCACATGGCAGGAATGGTGGGTTTAACACCCTTTACGTTAAGCGATTTAAAAGGAGTACCTGCCTATCAATTACATAATGGGAGTCGGGAGCTGAATGAATTTTATAGTACAGCAATGACTGACTTAGATGGTGATGGTAAACAGGATATTGTTTCAGCTGGACCAAATGGCGTTCAAGAAAGCCCTAATAATATTATTTTATGGAACCATGATAATCAAACATTAACAAAACAATCTACGTTTAATCTATTTTCAATAGCCTTTTATGGTAAGAGTGTGCAAACGGGAGATGTCAATAATGATGGAAAAAATGATATCATTTGGTTTACAACAGATAACGTATATGTAGGTATTAATAATAGTACACCAAATAATCCTTCATTCTCGTTGAAAGTAAATGCGGGCGTAGATAATCAATCAGGAAATAATGGTTGTTCTATGGGCGATTTTAATGGTGATCACAATTTAGACTATATTTGTTCGACAAATAATAAAAATCATAATGATTTATTTAAAATTGGACTAGGTAATGGCGATGGTACATTTCAGCTTGAAGCAGTACCTCAAAGATCGGATAGTATAGTCGCACTATATCTTGCTTCAGATGATTTAAATCAAGACGGAAAAGATGATTTTGTATTAGTGAGAGGTAGTTACCCATCGAAATCAATTGAAATATCTGTAGGACTTCGTAATAGTACGAATACAGGTTTTGATATAACGCTATTAAGTCGAAGTGCATTTATAAATGGTTCAATTGCAATTGGTGATTTAAATAATGACGGTTATAAGGATATTGCTCTTACAGCTTTAAATAATGCAAATCAAAAGAACTTAGACGTTCATCTTAATAATGGGGTAGGTCAATTTAACAGCGCTCCTGATATTACTACAAATGGGGGGGATATCGAGCAACTATTTATAGAAGATATGAATAATGATGGTGTTAATGATATTTTGACAGTTGGAACTAGTCAAGTTAGTTATTATCCAGTAAATCTATATAAAGAAGTTACTAATTTAGCGCTCGATCAAACGAATATAGCGCTTAAAGCAAATGCAACAAAACAGTTAACAGCTTTATTTACTCCTGCGGATGCAACATCTCAAGATGTAACGTGGGAATCTAGCGACTCCACGATTGCAGCAGTTGACCAAAATGGTTTGGTGACAGGGTTAGCAGAAGGTAGCGCTACCATTACGGTCACTTCAACAAAAGATGGCACAAAATTTGCAACATGTAATGTTTTAGTTGGCAATCCACCAACACTATCTAATTTAACTGTGAGTGAAGGAACACTAAGCCCTGCTTTTGCAGAAGACACAAATGACTATATCGTCCATGTAGATAATGCGGTAACTTCATTAAAGGTAACACCGACAGTGATGGATACTGCAGCTACAATAAAAGTACTAGATACAGATGTTACGAGTGAAAGTCCATCTGATGAGCTTTCACTTCAAGTTGGGAAAAATAGTATACCTGTCGTTGTGAAATCTATCGAGGGTATCGAAAATACGTATACTCTAACTGTAATCAGAAACGCAAGTAGCCCATTGGTTACAAGTGCTTCGACTACGGAACATAGCCAAACACAAAGCGGATTAGTTATTACATCAGAAGATGGAAATGCCGTTACACATCTAAAAATTAGTAATATTCAAGGTGGGGCATTATTCAAAAACGATGGTACAACAGTCATCCAAGATGGAGATTTTATTACCATTGCAGAAGGGAATAGTGGCTTAAAGTTCACGCCGACACAATATTTAAATTCAGTGGCAAATGATGTCTTTAGTTTTGATGTTGCTGCAGCACTTGATACAACAGATAGTGGCCTAAGTAATACGGCTCAAGCTACTATTACTGTGAGTGAAGTGAATGATGAACCAATCGCGACAGATGATACACTATCAGTGAAAGAAAATGCTAAAGCTAAAATCATCACGTTTGCTGAGCTGCTTGCTAATGATAAAGCAGGTCCAGAAAACGAAAACAATCAAAAGCTTAGCATGAAATCTGTTGATAATGCAGTAGGCGGAACGGTAACGATTGAAAATGATGAAATTAAGTTTGCCTTTGAAAAGGATTTTAAAGGTCAAGGGAGCTTTAACTATACAATTGTAGATGATGGTACAACTTCCGGATTAATTGATCCGAAAGAAGCAACAGGAAATGTCGTTTTTTCTGTACAAGAAAACCAAATACCTACTGTCAATGAACCGATTGCAAATCAACAAGGTATTGCAGGTGGCGATGTTATCTCCTTGGACTTGTCAAATACGTTTAAGGATTTAGATAATGATTCTTTGACATTATCCGCAACCTCAAATAAAGAAGCAATTGCAACAGTCTCAATCAAAGATAATAATTTGAAAATTAATCCATTATCAGCAGGCCAAGCTACTATTACTGTTACTGCTGAAGACGACTTTGGAGGCAAAGTTACAACTGATTTTGAAATAACGGTTGTACAACAATATACTGTTACCTTTGAAGTGAATGGCGGTAGTAAAGTGCAAGCGCAAAAAGTAAAAGTAGGAGCTGTCGCTACAAAACCAAGCGAAAATCCAACAAAAGCTGGATACACTTTTGGCGGTTGGTATATGGATCGTGAACTGACGAAGGTGTTTGATTTTACAAAAGGTATAGTAGGCAATACAACGGTCTATGCGAAGTGGGAAGTGATATCTAGTGGTGATGGTGGTTCTTCTAGTACTCCGTCAACGTCGGAACCTACTCCAAAGCCGACTCCTACAGAAGATGTAAAAGTACTTGTTAATGGTAAAGAAGAGGCCATTGGTAAAGCGACAAGCACACAGGTAGGAAATCAAAAAGTGATGACGGTAACGGTAGATTCTAAAAAGTTACAGGAAAAACTAGCGGCAGAAGGTAAAAAAGCAGTTGTGACTATTCCTGTAAACAAGGATGCTGATATCATTATTGGAGAATTAAATGCTCAAATGGTAAAAAATATGCAGAATGAGCAAGCATTAGTAGTTATTCAAACACCAACAGCTTCTTACACATTGCCAGCTTCACAAATCAATATAGATGCAATTTCTACAGAAATAGGAAAAGATATTTCACTTGAAGACATTAAAGTACAAATCGAAATTGCGAAGCCTACAAACGATATGGTGAAGTTTGTAGAAAATGTGGCACAACAAGGTAATTTCTCTTTAATGGTTGCACCTATTGAGTTTACTGTAAAAGCGGTAAGTACTATAAAAACGGTTGATATTACAAGCTTCAACGCTTATGTTCAACGAACAATAACGATACCAAAAGACGTGGAAGCAAGCAAAATTACAACGGCTATCGTCGTTAAACAAGACGGCACAGCACAACATGTACCGACAAAAGTGATACAAAAAGAAGGAAAGTACTATGCGGTTATTAATAGTTTAACAAATAGTACGTATGCTCTTGTTTGGAATCCTATTGAATTTACCGATGTGGCTAATCATTGGTCAAAAGAGGCTGTGAATAATCTTGGCTCTCGAATGATTATTAATGGAGTACGTGAGGGCATATTTGCACCTAATCAAGATATAACACGTGCACAATTTGCTGCTATTATAGTCCGTGCGCTCGGTTTAAAAACAGATGACCTTACTAGTCATTATGCAGATGTAACAACAGATGCATGGTATGCAAGCTATATCAATGCTGCAAGTGAATACAAGCTTATTCAAGGTTACAGCAATGGTCACTTTGGACCGAATGATAAAATTACACGTCAGCAAGCAATGACAATTTTAGCGCGTGCTTTGTTGTTAACCGATATAGATACAACGATTTCAGAGCAAGAAGCGGCAACTATTTTAGCTGCGTTTATAGATGAAGGACAAATTGCCGAATATGCTAAATCTCCTATTGCAGTTGCAGTAAAAACAGGTTTAGTAACAGGTAAGGCAAATAAAACAATCGCGCCAACTGCTAATATTTCGCGTGCAGAAGTAGCGGTAATAATCGAACGCTTCTTAAAGAAAGCAGAGCTTATTAATTCAAAGTAATAGACAATAATATAGGGCACTTCTATTTATCATGAATAGAATGTGCCCTGTGTTTATTTTTATTTGTCGTTGGATAGAGCCGTAAATCATAGCTTAGCGAGCTACTTACGTCTTGACGTCCACCATTTTTCAAGCAACTGTCCAATTTATTTCACATCTGCTAGATTTTAAAATTGATTTTAATAACCCCTGTTTCTTTTAAGGCGAACAATAAGATGATAACAAATGGCCCTACAAGTAAGCCGATGATACCAAATAGTTGTAGACCGACAAACATCGCTATTAATGTTGGCAGAGGAGATAAACCAATATGTGCGCCCATTACTTTAGGCTCGACAGTTCGACGAATAATTAATAAAATAGCTGCAAGAACAAAGAGCTTAATGGCAATCGATGTATTCCCCATCAACAGGTGGTAAGTTCCCCAAGGCGCTAAAATAATAATGGAGCCGAGGAACGGGATAACATCAATAATCCAAATAATAAAAGTCATTGTTAGCGCAAATTTTGGTTGAATAAGGAGTAATCCAATAAATGTAACTCCGGCAATGATAAAGCTAACAAGAACTTGTGCCTTCATAAAACCGAAAAATGCATCTTTTAAACGATTCGTAATAATTTTTAATTTCTTTTCTGTTGATGGCTTTAAATATTTATAAGTTATCTGTTTTAATTTAGGTAAATCGAGCATAAATAAAAATAGAGCAATCATATAAACGAGAAGACTAATAAAGAGGCTTGGAATTTGTGAAAAGAAGGTCGTAACTTTGGTATAATTAAAGAAGTTTAAAAAAGATTCTTCAATTTTCTTAATAAAGTCGGTTGCCGTTTTTTGAAGTGAGGAACTCACTTCAGTAGGAAAGTCTTCTGTATATTTTGAAATATTCTCTTGCATATGCCCCCACATCTCAGATAGCTTAGAAATATAGTAAGGTGCTTGTTTGGAAATGGAAATTATTTGCGACATTAGTTGGGTAATAGTAAAGTAACAGATAATAGAAATAAAAATAACACTTACTATGTATATAAACGCAACAGCTATTTTCCGAGACATTTTCCATTTTCGTTTAAAAAACATGACAATGGGTTCCAATAAAAAAGCTGTAATACCCGCTAATAGTATGGGCACGGAAACTGGTATGATAAAATATGCAGCTACTAGTAGGCATATAATCGCTAGCGTTCGTATAATCAACTTTCGAGTTATAGATCTATTCATAAGCTCTCCTTTTTATCATTAATTTAAGTACAGTGTAACACAATAAAATTAAAATTTAAAAACGTTCTGAAAGTAATGAAGGTAGGGATAAATCATGGAAAAAGAGATTTTAGAGCTTTTTAGTAATTTAACAGAGCGTGACCGTGAAATTGAATACGAGTCTTATAGAAAATTGATGAAGATTGTGCAAGAACCAGTTGATTGGACATATGCAGTTTGGGAACAACTTGTTAAAGCCCTTACATATAATAATGGACATGCGCGTGCGCGTGCTGCACAGTTTTTATGTGCGTTAGCAGCAAAGAGTGATCCAGAAGAGCGTGTTCTTGATGATTTTCTAAAAATCTGGGCAGTGACGTATGATGAAAGTAAAGTAACAGCAAGACAGGCATTACAAGCAATCTGGCAAATTGGGCTTGCTGGACAGGTTCAAAGAGATTTAATTGTTTCTTATTTAGCGAAAAGGTTCCAAACTTGTATGGATGAAAAACAACCAACACTTATTCGTTATGATATAATTGTCTCTTTTAAGAAGTTATTTGATGCTACTAATGATCATAAACTATTGGATATTGCGATGAGATTAATTGAGGAAGAGCAAGATACAAAATGTAAAAAGAAATATAAAACAGCCATCCGTTAACATAGCGAGATGGCTATTTTTATGGCGAGCGAGTTATTTTGAAGAAAGAAAAGTTATTGTTATAATGAAAAAAACAGTATTTTTGATTCATATAAATATAGGTCTTATTTACTTATCTGGAATTTAGTATGCAATAGTTACTAAATTTCTAAAAGCGACAAAACCATTTGTTGAGGAATAAGCAACATAATTATTCACGCAATATACAGGGTGAGGGGTTATAGTTGGTCATTCTATATAAAAAATAGTAACTAGAAAGGGTCGAGATAATGGGTATTTATAATTATTTAGTAAAGAAGCCAAACGGTGAAATTTTATCAATGGAAACGTATCGTGGAAAGACGATGCTAATTGTCAACACAGCTAACCAATGTGATTTTACATATCAATTCGAAGATTTACAGAAAATGTATGATAAATATGGCGAGAATAATTTCGTTGTGCTTGGTTTCCCTTGTAATCAATTTGGAGAACAAAACCCAGAAGATGGAGCAAAGACGATTAAACTTTGTCAAATTAACTACGGGGTAACGTTCCCAATCTTTGAAATAGTTCAGGTAAATGGCGAAGGGACACATCCATTATTCAATTATTTAAAGCACGAAGTAGATTTTCGTGAATTCGGTAAAGCCAATATGCAGGAAAAGATGTTAGCGGAATCAATTATCCAAATCGCTCCTAGCTTTTTAGATGGGCGTAATATTCGTTGGAACTTTACGAAATTTTTAGTAGATAATCAAGGTAATATAGTGGAACGCTTCGAACCAACCGATTCCCAACTAGATATTGAGCAAGCAATTGAAAAAATTTTATAGCTAGGTCTTTTAGTCAGAATTATTAGGAAAGAATAACGAATAGCTGGTCACTATGTAGAAATAGTGCTAAGTACGGTGTGGATATATTCGATTATGCTTCAATCTCATAACTATTTTTTTAAATCCATATATGATAAACTGCTATTCAAGTGAATAATTCTTGCAGAATAATGGTGCTAATTTTAGCATAATCGGGAATTCGGTGTAAGACCGAAGCTGTTTCCGCAACTGTAAGTACAAAAATCATAATACATGCCACTGTCCAAAGACAACAGGATGGGAAGGCTTTATGAGCGCTACGAAATGAAGGTAGCTAACTGTACGAGCCAGGAGACCGACCGTTATTTAATGTATAAAAACTCTTCGGAAGCTAGGAGGATATACGGCAAATACATTAGCTGTCTTCGTTAGACAACACTATATATGCTATTTTCGTCGTTCCCTAGGGAGCGACGTTTTTTTATGCACCTTTTAAGCAAAATCTGTTCATGAAAGAAAGAAGGGATTACAGATGAAAAAAGATGCGCGTTATTCTTGTTACCCGTTCATGCGTGAAAAAATATCTACAGTTGATTTTGAAATCCGTACAGATAGTTTAACAACGCATATCGGTGTAGCATTGGCTGCTGTAAAAGCCGAAGAAGTTGAAGTAGTCGGGGCAGATTTATTGACTATTTTGCCAATGGCATACCATGTCAATGGCTCGGTACGTGGCAAACTTGCGGTAACGGAAGAAGATTTGTCATGGCTCAGTGATCGTTATGATTTTTATGTAGGACATGTAAAGGAACAAATTCAAAATTTTGTTTTGCCACAAGGCACTGGGGCTGCAACTGCGCTTCACTTATGTCGGAGTGAGGCAAAAAAATCGTACCGTGTGCTACACAAAGTGTCAGAGGAAAGGGAAGTACCGGCCATTCTTTTCGATTACTTAGGATTACTAGCTAATGTATTTTTTGTTATGGCTGTTTACATGAATCAACAGGCTGGAATCGCTGAAATCCCGTTTATTAGCAAATCATATCCAATGAAGAAAAAGAAGGAGAATGAATAAAGTGAAAAAACTATTAAAATTCCAATGGCTTACTGTGTTAATGCTTGCGCTTGTATTGACAGGATGCGGCACAGCAGATAAAGCGAAAAATGACGATACATCTAAATCGGACCAACAAGTTGAGCAAAGTGGCTATAAAGTTAAGGATGATCGCGCTGTAGAAGTAGCATTTGATGCAGTACCGAAAACTGTTGTGTCATTACAACCAAGTAACACAGAAATTTTATTTGCACTAGGTGTTGGCGATAAAGTTGTCGGAGCTACAGAATATGATACGTACCCAGAAGAAGCAAAAAACATCGAACGTGTGTCAGATTCAGTGACATTTAATAGCGAACGAATTGTAGCCTTAAAGCCAGATGTTGTCATTGCGTACTCTACAGGAAATGAAGAGACACTAGATGCACTAAAAGGTCTTGAAGATGCAGGTGTAAAAGTATTTGTTATTCAATCAGCTGCATCATTTGAAGATGTTTATGGAGATATTCAACAACTTGCTGAAGTGATGGGTGTACAAGATAAAGGTGAGCAATTAAACAAAGAGATTAAAGCGAAAATTGCTGATGTTCAAGCAAAAGTAAAAAGTGTAGAAACACCAAAAAATGTTTACTTAGAAATTAGCCCAAAACCTGATATTTATACAACAGCAGCTGGTACTTTCCAACAGGAAATTTTAAATGCTGCAAATGTCAACAATGTATTTGGTGACCAAACAGGATGGGTAAAGGTTGCAGAGGAAGATGTTATTGCGAAAAATCCTCAAGTTATTTTAACAACTGTCAACTATGTAAAAGACCCAGTAGGGGAAATTCTAGGACGTGATGGATGGAATACGATTACAGCTATTCAAGATAAAGCAGTAAATGCTATTGATACAGATATTTCAAATCGTCCAGGACCTCGTATCGGGGAAGCTGTTGAGATGGTTGCAAAAGCTGTATATCCTGAGTTATTTAAATAAGGATAAACGGTAAAAACCTTTCATAATAGCTTAGGCAAAAGAGAAAAGAGGCTGGGACATAACCTTAAAATTCTAAATAGAGGTGCATTGGTTTTGATAAATTTTTGCTAAGAAAATATATAGAACATATTTACTATTATTTCTTTTGCAATGAATAATAAATTAGAAGGGTTCCCTAGTTGTTGGTAGCGGAGGTGGTGACTCTAGCGGGAAAAGCACATTATGTTAGATGCAACAGACCGCGCGTAGCGAGGGTTGCGGCTTACGGTGTGCCCGCAGAAAGCACCGCCGAAGCGGACAATACCGGCGCAGCAAAAAAAGTGTTAGATTGATTGTCGGGACTGACCCCGATATATAAGACAGTAATCAAAAAAGCATTACCCAACCAGTTGTCGGTATTGAACCGGCGACTGGTTGTTTAGTTTCGTTTGAATTCGGTTATTGTTATAATAGTTTATATAGTCTTTGACAGTTTGTTCTACGATGGCCGTCGTAGTACTGTTCAAATTGTCTAAGTAGAATGTTTCAGACTTTAACACAGAATGAAACGATTCGATTGGGGCATTATCAGCGGGCGTACCTTTACGGGACATGCTCATGGTAATGCCTTTTGCTTTTACGGCCTGTTGATAATCATACGATGTGTATACCGCCCCTTGGTCACTGTGCAACGTACACCCTTCGGGCAAATGATGAAGTTGAGCTAATGTATCCAGCACAAAATCAGTATCTTGGCAGTCTCCAATCGAATAGGCAATAATTTCACCATTATATAAATCTTGAATACTTGAAAGATACAACTGTTTTTGACCAAATGGCAAGTAAGTAATATCAGTTACGAGCTTCTGTAACGGTGCGGTGGCTTCAAAATCGCGATTTAATAAATTTGCTGCGATTGCATAAGGTTGTCCTGTTCGTTTCCGTTTTTTCACTTTCACGCGACATTGCCAACCATATTTTTGCATGATACGTTGAACCACTTTATGATTGACGCACATTTCTTGACGTAAGAGTGCTGTAATTTTTCTGTAGCCATAGCGAAATTTATTTGCTCGACAGAGTTCACCGATACGTCTCTCTATTGCTTGACGAGACCTTGCATCGGTTGATGCCTGTTTCCAACGATAGTAGGTAGATCGTGCAATCCCAAAGTGTTTACAAATGTCCTTTACAGACATCATGCTTCTTAGTGACGCAACTAACTGTACTGCTACTTCTCCAACCACTTCCTCTCCAACTCTGCGTACTTTTTTAGCACCTCAATTTGTTGCTTTAAATAACGGTTTTCCAATGCTAATTTCGTTTGTTCATTGTCCGGTTCAGGACCCTTATTAAAGATATATTGTTTGCCTACAGGTTGTTTCAAACGATTGACTTCACCATTTCTATACCAACGCACCCATGTTTCGACCTGTGTTTTATGGCGTATATTTAATTCCAATAGAATCTGTTTGACAGGTACACCCGCTAATCGCATCTTAATCGCTTTCATTTTTACTTCATAGGGATAACTCACTCTTGTTCCCATAGAAAAAACACCTCCAAATTGAAATTTAAGTATCTATACCCGAATTTCAATCGAAGATGCTTTTTTTATTTGTCTATACCTATTGGGGTCAGTTCCGTCATCAATCTAACACTTTTTCTCTTTTATCCCATTATCTGTTTTTGCTATGCCGTTGTTGCCTGCTGGCATTTCTTCCTTTGTAGAAAGTATTTGCCTTAGCGGACAATAGCGTTATTTTTCTTTTAAAATAAATATAGTTGAATAAATAAGGCATTGGATAATTGGTATTATCTTTGTTTGTTCTATAAAATAGAAGTAGAAATGATTGCTAACATAAGGGAGGCGTAGTGGATGACACAGTTTGACATGAAAGTTATTCCGTTTGAGGCAGTCTTGAATTTCCGCGACATGGGTGGCTATAAGACGAGGGATGGTCGTATCGTAAAGAATGGCTTGCTATATCGTTCAGCTGCACTTGGTAAGATGACACAAGCGGATAAGGTGCGCTTTGAAACATTAGGGGTAAAAACAATTTTTGATTACCGAGATGAACACGAGGCACGAAATAACCCTAATCCAACATTCAAGGATGCAAAGTATATTCAAATTCCTGCAAAGGGAAATCATGCGTTTGAGATGCCAACAAATACTGGTGGTCACAATTTTTATAAAGTTGTAAGTCCTGAGATGTTTCGAGATTTTTATGCACAAATGCCATTTAACAATGTATCATTTAAAAAATTAATGGCAACAATCCAAAATCCAGATAATCTAGGTCTAGTTCATCATTGTGCAGTAGGCAAAGATCGAACAGGTATTGGAGGAGCTCTTATTTTGCTAGCATTAGATGTGCCAGAGGAAACCATTATGCAAGACTATTTAGAAACAAATATTTACTTACGCCCAATGGTAGAACGCATGGCACAGGCAATCCAAGATACTTTTAATGATCATGAATTACAGCAGTTTCACGCACTAATGTCAGCTCGCGAGGATTATTTGCAAGCCGCCTTTGATGCTATGGATAGTAAATACGGTTCAAAAAACGTATTTTTAGAGCAAGAATTTGGCTTAACAACAGAAAAACGACAGCAATTACAAGAATATTGCTTATGTTAATAAGACACCCTTTCACGCCATGCAGTGAGAGGGATTTTTTTGTAGCTATTCAATTATTTTTGTATTACCTATCCTATACAACAAGCCAATCTGTGATAAGATACAATAGATTTTTATGTAATGGATAGAGAGAAGTGAAGTAGTTGGGACATGCGATGAGAGAGAAACATTCGACCGACCAGTTTAGTTTATTTCATTTAACATGGCCGATCTTTTTGGAAGTTTTTTTATTTATGTTAATGGGATTAGCCGATACATTGATGTTAAGTGCTTTGTCGGATAATGCAGTTTCAGGTGTTGGTGCTGCCAATCAATATATTCATATTGCGATATTAATACTTGAAGTGGTGGGCAATGGTGCTGCAATTGTTGTATCGCAATATTTAGGTTCGAAACGCTATTTAGAGGCTACAAAAATTTCGGCATTAGCAGTTACGATGAACGTAATTGTTGGGCTTATTATGAGTATGATTTTTTTCTTCGGCTCAAGCCATTTAATGACGATGATGAATTTAAAGGGCGATGTTTTGCAATATGCGCAAAGCTATTTAGTCATTATAGGTAGTTTTATTTTTTTACAGGCTATTATTAATGCGTTAGCAGCCATTATTCGTGTCCATGGTTGGACGAAACAGACCATGTACGTTTCGCTTGGAATGAATGTTATTCATGTCCTCTTAAATTACGGATTAATCTTTGGAAATTTTGGACTGCCACAATTAGGTGTTAATGGCGCTGCGATTTCCTCCATTATTAGCAGGGGACTGGCGGTACTTGTTTTTTCGTGGCTGTTGTATCAGGTGATGGAGATCCGTGTGAAGATAGAATACTATTTCACCTATTCAAAAGAATATGTCCGAAAAATTTTAAATATCGGTTTACCATCTGCTTTTGAGCAAGTGCTCTACCAATTTTGCCAAATTGTCTTCCTTTATTACGCAACCTATATAGGTGCTGAGACGCTTGCAGCAAGGCAATATGCCATGAATATTTCAATGTTTACATATTTATTTGCAGTTGCAATCGGTACAGGGACGGCGATTATTATAGGTCGATATGTGGGGGCAGGTAAAAAAGATGAGGCCTATCATCAATTATGGGTAAGCGTGCGCTCAGCTTTTATTTTCACGATACTGATGGTGAGTGTTGTTACAATTTTCCGTACGCAGTTCATGAGCCTATTTACAGATAATCCAGAGATTATCGCAATCGGCGGATCTGTTTTAGCATTAAGTATATTGTTAGAAACAGGTCGTACAATGAATATCGTCGTTATTAATTCATTACGTGCTTCAGGTGATGCAAGGTTTCCTGTTAAAATCGGATTTTTATCAATGGTATGTATGAGTTTGCCACTTGGCTACTTATTTGTATTTGTTTTAGATTGGGGATTAGTAGGAATTTGGTTAGCTATTTCAGCAGATGAATGGATGCGTGCTATTATCGTATACTTTAGGTGGAAAAGTAGAAAATGGGAGCGTTTTGCCATTGTTTCGCCAACAGAAAAAAGGAGGGAAATATAGTGGGGGCCATTTCTAAACGAGCTGCAGGAGCGGCATTAATAAATGCAAATATTGAGCTGTTTGCTTGTCCAATTTGTCAGGAGTCCATGCAAGTGTATGAGCAAGGGAGGTTGACATGTACAGCAAACCATTCTTTTGATATCGCCAAGCAAGGCTATGTCAATATGCTAACGCATGGAGCAACCTCTAAATATAGCAAGGATCTTTTTGAATCCCGTAAAAAGATAATTGATAGTGGGTTGTACGATCCTCTAGAGGAGAAAATAGCAGAATTAATAGGACAAGCAAAAACGGTGCTGGATACCGGCTGTGGAGAGGGTTCGCATTTAGCTCGCATACTGTCTGAAAGAGATAGTATCGGTGTAGGCATTGATATTGCAAAAGAGGGAATCCTTGCTGCTGCTCGCCATTACCCAGAGCAAATTTGGTGTGTAGGAGATTTAGCGAAAAGTCCCTTTGCTAAGCATAGCTTTGATGTCATATTAAATATTTTGTCCCCAGCAAATTATGAAGAATTTAAACGGCTACTTACAACTGGAGGGTGCGTTGTAAAAGTGGTTCCGCAAAGTGGTTATTTGCAACAATTACGAGCGCAGCTTTACGCTGATTCGACTAAAGAAACGTACTCCAATGAGCAAACGGTCGAACGCTTTCGTGAATGTTTTACAAAGGTTACAGTAGAACGCATTACTTATACGGTTCCACTTGCTGCAATGCTTGTACCAGCATTGCTTGAAATGACGCCAATGGGCTGGCATAAAGCACAGCAAACAGCAGTGGACGTCAGTGAAATAACGATTGATGTTGATATCTTAATCGGTCAGGTCTAAATTAGAGCGATTTGACTTGGACAATTGCGGTATACAGCACTTTTCGATTACAATAGTAATAACTATTGAATAAGGTAGGAATAAAACAGTGTATAAATTTACGGCAAATCTTGTCAAATTAATATTAAAATTAACAGGTTCAAAGGCTCGTGTATATGATGCGCATAACTTACCGAAGGAAGGTGGGTTTATTATTGCGTGTACACATACAGGCTATGTGGATATATTAAATTTAGGTGTTGCGGTCATGCCTCGTGAAATTCACTTTATGGCGAAAAAGCAATTGTTTGATATCAAAGGGCTAGGATGGCTTATTAATCATTTAAATGCCTTTCCTGTTGATCGTGATAATCCCGGGCCAAGTGTAATCAAAATTCCCTCACAGTTGCTGAAAGAGGGAAAAATTGTTGGGATTTTCCCATCAGGTACTCGTAATTCAGAAGGAACAGATTTAAAGCAGGGTGCTATCACGATAGCACAACTGTCCAAAACTCAAATCGTTCCAGCCGCTTACGTTGGAGCGCGAAATGCTGGCGATGTCTTTAAACGAGGAAAGGGTTATCTTATCTATGGAGAGCCGTTTTATGTGACAGGGAAAGGAAAAGAAGGTCGTGAGGAATTTACACACCATCTTGAACATGAGTTAATTGCGTTAACAGAAGAATTGAATAAACGCATTGCAGCAGATAAAAAATAATACAGTAAGCACTCAGAATCTCGTTGATTTTGGGTGCTTTGTCGTAGGAGGTATTTTTCATGATTCACGTACTTTTTGTTTGCCTAGGGAATATTTGTCGCTCGCCAATGGCTGAGGCAGTCATGCGAGATTTAATAGAAAAAGCACAGTTGACCGACAAAATCGACGTAGATTCCGCTGCAACAAGCTCATGGCATATCGGTGAGCCACCCCACCGTGGAACACAAGACAAGTTACGAGAATATGGTATAGCGACAAAGGGAATGCAAGGAAGACAGCTACAAAAACATGATTTTGATCAATTTGATTATATTGTAGGAATGGATGAAAATAATGTACGTAATATTTTTACGATGCTAGGTAATCCAGATTCACCGAAGATTTTTCGTTTTTTAGATTTAACGGACCATCAAATGGATGTACCTGATCCATACTATACAGGTGATTTTCAGGAAACTTATAATCTAGTATTAGAGGGCTGTCAGGCATTATTAGAAAAAATTAAGTTTGACAACAAGTTATAGGCACTAGCTTCACGGTTATTTTTGGCTTAAAATGGTAAATGTTATGTAATTTCCCCATGTGAAAAGATTACCTTAAACATTGGCATATCTAGCTTTGAAGGCATCAATATGTTATTATTTGCAGAGTAAAGATACGAAAAGTATTTAAATACCATTTGCAGATGTGTAAATGTGCATCTATGATTTTTATAAACTTTATTTTTGAAAGAGAGTGGAAACAATGGGTCGTAAGTGGAACAATATTAAAGAAAAGAAGGCGTCAAAAGACCAAAGCACAAGTCGTGTTAATGCAAAATTCGGTCGCGAAATTTATGTAGCAGCAAAATCAGGCGAACCAGATCCTGAATCAAATCGCGCTCTTAAAGTTGTTCTTGAACGTGCTAAAACTTACAGTGTTCCTAAACATATTATTGAAAAAGCGATCGAAAAAGCAAAAGGTGGCGGTGACGAAAACTTCGACGAATTACGCTACGAAGGTTTTGGACCGGCTGGCACAATGCTAATCGTGGATGCTTTAACAAACAATGTGAACCGTACTGCATCTGATGTACGTGCAGCATTTGGTAAGAACAACGGTAACATGGGTGTAAGTGGTTCTGTTGCGTATATGTTTGATTCAACAGCAGTTATTGGTTTAGAAGGTAAGACAGCAGATGAAGTACTTGAAATTTTAATGGAAGCAGATGTCGATGCTCGTGATATTCTTGAAGAAGAAGATACTGTTATCGTTTATGCTGAGCCAGATCAATTCTTTGCTGCACAAGAAGCGCTGAAGGCGGCAGGTGTTCAAGAATTTACCGTTGCAGAGCTTTCAATGCTTCCTCAAACAGAAGTGACATTAACAGGTGACGATATAGCAAAATTTGAAAAACTAATTGATGCTTTAGAAGATTTAGATGATGTACAAAACGTTTACCATAACGCAGATTTAGGTGAATAGTTTTTATTATCAGTCAGGCCAGTAGCAAACCTTTGCTACTGGTTTTTACTTATGCTTTTTGCGTAGGCTCGGAAAATGGGCACAGATAAGCAAATGTGGAAATTTATTAAGGGGGAGAATTGTGCAAACCTTATTAGCAATCGTTATTTTTTTAGTGACGTTATTTTTAGTCATTGTGCAACCACGTAAATTATCTATTGGCTGGTCTGCCTGTATTGGTGCAGCATTTGCCTTAATGTTGGGCGTCGTAACATGGCATGATGTCGTGGCGGTAACTGACATTGTGTGGAATGCTACATTATCATTTATAGGCATTATTATTATTTCTCTGATTTTGGATGAAATCGGATTTTTTGAATGGGCTGCATTACATATGGCACGACTTGCAAGAGGTAGTGGCATTCGTTTATTCATCTATATAGGTTGCTTAGGAGCGATTGTTTCAGCACTATTTGCGAACGATGGTGCAGCATTGATATTAACGCCAATCGTATTAGCGATGGTAAGAAAGTTAAACTTAACAGAGCAAAAGGTTTTTCCGTTTATTATTGCAAGTGGATTTATAGCAGATACAACATCATTACCACTGGTGATTAGTAATTTAACAAATATTGTATCAGCGGATTTTTTTGATATTGGCTTTATAGAATATGCGGTGCATATGGTAGTGCCGAATATTGTTTCTTTAATAGCTAGTATACTCGTGCTATATGTTTTTTTCAGAAAGGCTATTCCGAAGCAGTACTCGATGGAGGCGGTGGTTCAACCAACTGTTGCCATTCGAGATAAAAAATTATTCCACATCTCGTGGTACGTTATAGCAATATTATTAATTGGGTTTTTATTTAGTGAATATTTTATTATTCCAGTGTCATTTATTTTATGTAGTGTTGCGATAATTTTTTTATGGTTGGCACAGAGAAGTAAAAATATTGATACGCAGAGGGTTATGAAAGGTGCCCCGTGGAGTATAGTGTTCTTTTCAATAGGAATGTACGTAGTCGTTTATGGTTTGAAAAATGTAGGGCTTACGGGGTTGTTAGCCGATGTGTTAGAACATGCCGTTCAGCAAGGCTTATTTGTAGCGACACTAACGATGGGATTTGTAGCAGCCATTTTGTCAGCAGTTATGAATAATTTGCCGACGGTGATGATAGATGCTTTAGCTATTGCTGAAACAAGTGCGACAGGAACAATCAAAGCAGGACTTATTTATGCTAATGTAATAGGCACAAACCTAGGGCCGAAAATAACACCGATTGGTTCCTTAGCTACATTGTTATGGCTTCATATATTGGCGCAAAAAGGTATTAAAATCAGTTGGGGTCAGTACTTTAAGATAGGTATTATCCTAACGATCCCGACACTGCTTGTTACATTACTCGCATTATGCGCTTGGCTAGCAATAATATTATAGTATTAAAGTCAAAATAGTTGAAAAAATAAATTTTTAGGTAATAATTAGTTATTATACTAGCAAAATGAAGAAGGAAAGTGTGCCAAAATATGAGCAGAGCAAATAAGTTAAGTAATAAAATTATTTTAATTTCATTAATGACATTAGTCGCTTTATTAATTGGTTTTATCGTCACGACGATTTACACAGCAAAATCATCTGTAAATAAAACAATGGGGTCACAGGCAGTAGCGGTAGCAGAAAACATTGCAAAACAGTTAAATGCGGATGATTATATTGAGCTTTCGAAAAAACCATCGGAGTCTAAACTTTACTGGGAGCTAAGAGAGCAATTAAACGATTTACGAGAAAAAAATGGCGTGCTTTATGCTTATACATTTGCGGTACCAACGGAAGATCAGAAAGTAAGATTTTTAGTTGATGGTATGCCTAAAGATGATCAAGAAAATGCAGGTGCTATCAATTCGGAATCATCTTCTACTTACTATAAGGATCTTGAAAAAGTAATGGCTACAGGTAGCTATTATTCCGCAATATTACATAGTAGTGACTTTGGAGATTATTTATCGGGTACGGTGCCATTAAAAGATGAATCCGGTACGATTGTTGCCTTTGTTGGTGTAGATATTGATGCAACACAAGTAAGTGGCGTAACGAATACGGTATTAACTTCAGTTTTACCAGCCCTTATTGCGATTATGTTCGTATTAACGGTGGTTGGAATGGTCATCATGTATCGTTATATTAACCGTTCATTAAAACCACTCAGTTCTTTAGGGGAAGCAGCTGAATACTTTGCACGTGGTGATATTGTTCAAGCAACGGAAGCAGTCGAGAAACTACAGTTTAAAGGTAAAAATGAAATTGCCGTTTTCGCCAATGCTTTTAAGGAATCGTTGATAAAATTAAAAGACACTTTCCAAACGATTCAACTTCGCACGGTTGCTTTACGAGAGGTTGTTGGCAAAATAGATGCTACTTCACAGCAGGTTGAAGCATCAAACTCAAAAATTGCAGACCGTATTATTGAAATTGCGGCAGGTAGTGAACAGCACCAGCAAAACAATAATGAGGTTTTGTTAACAATGAATGAAATGTCCATTGGCATCCAACGTTTAGCTGATACAACTTCCGAAATCGCTGAGTCTTCCAGTGCAATGACGGGATTAGTAGAGTCCAATGTAAACCATTCTCAAGAGGTTATTTCGCAAATCCAAAATGTTGAATCTTCTGTGTTGCGTACAGCAGGACATGTTGAAGAGATGGGCAATAAATTCCGTTCAATTGAAGATATGGTGCTAGTGATTACCAATATTGCCGATCAAACAAACCTACTTGCATTAAATGCTGCTATTGAAGCGGCGAGAGCTGGGGAAGCTGGAAAAGGCTTTGCAGTAGTAGCAGATGAAGTACGTAAGTTGGCTGAAATGTCTAAGACTTCTGCTGATGATATTCAAAAACATTTAGTAAGCTTTAAAGATATTACGGACCGTGCTCTTTCTGAAATGGCACAAAGTACGGAAGATGTGCAAGCGGGGAATGAAGCGGTGCAACAAATTGGTACAAGCCTTTCACAAATTTTACAATCGGTTGCAATGGTTAACAATAAAATTCAAGATGACTCTGCAGTAATCGAAGAAATGTCAGCCGGTTCAGAAGAAATCTTAGCGACGATAGAGCAAATGCAAAATATTGCGCAGCAAAGTGCCTTAGGTACGAAAGAAGTTGCAACTGCTTCAGATTTACAGGTGGCAATGGTTTCAGAATTAAATGAAGTAGTAGAAATTTTGGAACGCACATCTAAAGAGGTAATTGAAGCGATTAATACATTTAAATTATAAAGAATATCAAAAAACTATTTTTCTACGCATTGTATCCCTGTAGAAAGATAGTTTTTTTTCTGTGCGAAAAAATGTGTATATTAGCATATTTAAACGAAAAGGTGAGTATTCTACACATTTATTGTGAAATACATATTGTGTAAACTATAAAACCATTCCATAATATAGATTAATATTAATGCTTTAAATGAACGAAGTAAAAAGGGGTGTAAAGCATGAAATTTTTACGTTCAATACAGGGGAAATTAATTATCGTTTCAATGGCATTACTAATAGTGCCGAGCTTAATCATTGGTATAGTCAGTTATGGGAAAGCAAAGGATGGTATGGAAGGTTTAGGCGAACAAGTTATTCAAAATAGTGTTGAGTCTACTTTACAATTAATCGAACTTGCAAATGAAAGTGTAGAAAAAGGTGACATCCCTTTGGAGGTTGCGCAGGAAAGAGTACGAGAAGCGCTGCTTGGTCCAAAGGATAGTGAGGGAAAACGACCAATTAATTATCCTGGTAATCTAGGAGAGTATGGTTATATCTATGTTTTAGACGATAAAGGAACATTAACTACACATCCTACTCGCGAAGGGGATAACTTGTGGGATGATCAAGATAGCAGTGGAAAGTATTTTATTCGTGATGTAACCGAGCGAGCATTACAAGGCGGTGGTTTTACGGAATATGAGTTTACACTTCCAGGTCAGGACGTATTAGCGGATAAAATCATCTATTCTGCAAAAGATCCACATTGGGGATGGATTGTCGCATCTGGTACATATATGCAAGATTTTAATAAGGAAGCTAATTCATTGTTATTGGTTATTGGTCTAACATTATTGGGTGCCATTATTATTGGTACCGTCATTGTAATTTTTGTGTCTAGACATTTGGCTTTACCAGTTAAAAACTTATCGAAGCGTGTCCATGAAGTGGCACAAGGTAATTTAACCGTTGAAATTGAAAACCTACAACGATCAGATGAAATTGGCCAATTGAATACTGGTTTTAATGATATGGTAGATCAATTAAAGACATTAATTACAGATGTTGAGGAGGCCATTGTCGAAATTCAATCGACTTCGTCCAATTTAACAGCCGTTGCAGAGGAAACAAATGCTTACGGTGATGAAATTGTCAAAGCGATTAATGAGGTATCAAGAGGGGCAGTGAAACAAGCATCAGACGCAGAGGATACAAATCGTACAGCGATTGCATTTGCACAGCAAATTGTAGAGCTACATGATAAAAATGAATTAATGTTGGATGCTTCTCAAAAAATGAAGCAGTCCAATGAAGAAGGGCTTGTGAATTTAAACAGTTTGAAACACAAATCACAAGAATCGTCTGCGCTTATTAACAGTGTTCAAACAGTGTTCAATAGCTTAATTGTTAAAGTAAGAGAAATTGAAGGTATTGTGGGCACAATCAATGAAATTTCCGATCAAACGAATCTTCTTGCATTAAATGCATCGATTGAAGCGGCGCGTGCTGGAGAGCATGGCAAAGGCTTTGCTGTAGTAGCGGAGGAAGTACGTAAGCTAGCAGATCAAACATCTGTTGCAACAGATTTGGTACGCACGACGTTACGAGGTATTGAAAGTGAAACGAACTTAGTAAATGATGAGATGCAAAAAACAAATATCATTGTCCGTGAGCAAAATAATTCAGTTAGTATGATGGAATCTTCATTTAATGAGATAGAAGCGTCTGTCGGAGAGATTATAGTAAATATTGGAGAGATGACGGCGGGCGTAGAATATTTAAATAGCTCTAAGGAAGATATTATGCAATCGATTGAAAGTATCGCGCTGATTAGTGAGAAAAATGCAGCTTCCTCAGAAGAAGTCACAGCATCAGTTGACGAGCAACAGAGAGCTATTCAGCTTATTAGCGAATCATCTAATGATTTAACAGACGAAATTTCAGCATTACAGGAATCTATTCAACGTTTTACAATAAGATAACCATTGAGAGGCTGGGACATAACTAAAAAAATTTAAGGAACCGAGGAAAGCTGTTCATAAATTTTTGCTATATGGAGAACTAGCTAACTTAGCTATTCTTGCTTTTGCAATAAATAAAAATTTAGTAGGGTTCACTAGTAGTTAGTAGCGGAGGCGGTGACTCCTGCGGGACGCACGCAGCGTAAGACGCTGGCATTCCGCGCGTTAGCTAGGGTTGCGGCTTACGTGTGCTGAGCGGAAAGCACCGCCGAAGCGGACAACGGCGCAGCAAAAAATGTGTTAGATTGATGGCAGTCAATCTAACACATTTTCTCTTTTGTACAAGCATCTTTTTTATAGGCAAGACGTTGTTAGTATAAAGGGGTGTTGCATATGAAAAGGTGGATAGTGGGAGGCATCATAATTGTTGTTTGTATAGGTAGTACTCTTTATATATGGTTAGGACAAGAAATGAAACGAGGCACACAGCCAGTTGCAGATGGAACAGCACCATATGTTATCGTGCTTGGAGCAAAAGTAAAGCCAGGTGGTGTGTTATCACTATCTTTAAAAAGTAGATTGGAAGAGGCTGTAACCTATCTCAATCAATACCCACATGTTAAGGTAATCGTCTCGGGTGGACAGGGAACAGATGAGGATAGAACAGAGGCATCAGCAATGTTTACCTACCTAGAAGACAATGGCATTGAAGCTGAACGAATTTTAATGGAAGAGCAATCCACATCGACATATGAAAACTTATTATTTTCAAAAGAATTACTACCAGCAGGGACAAAGCAAATTACCATTGTCTCGAATGATTTCCATTTACAACGAGCGAAGTATTTAGCGAATAAGCTTGATTTAGAGGCAGATGTCGTTGTTGCCAAAACCCCAAAATCTGTGGAAGCGAAGTTAACACTACGGGAAAGAGCTGCATTATTAAAAACATATATCATTGGTCATTAATGATATATTTACTTTCTTTCCATTATATATTTGGCATATAATAGAAATATAATGACTAAACGACAGAAAGAGGGTACTTCTATGACAACGTTTAAAGATTATGTATACAGCCGTCCGAACGTGGAGGCGATGAAAGAGCAACAGTTAGCTTTAATCGAGCAATTTAAAGAAGCACAATCGGTTGAGGCACAAAGCGAACTAATTGAAAAATTAAATGAACTGAGTAATGAATATGCGACAATGGCAAACCTCGTCTACATTCGAGCATCGATTGATACCCACGATTCATTTTACCAAGAAGAACGTGATTATTTTGATGAAGTAGGCCCTGAGCTTGAAGAAATCACAACCGAATATTATAAAGCATTAATCGCTTCACCATTCCGCGAGCAGTTAGAAGAAAAATGGGGGCAACAGTTATTTGATTTAGCATCCTATCAAATTAAAGGATTTTCACCGAAAGTCATTGATTTAATGCAAAAGGAGAACAAACTAGTATCAGAATATAATAAACTAGTTGCTTCAGCACAGATTGACTTTAACGGTGAAACATTAACGCTAGCACAGTTAGGACCTTATACAGAATCGACAGATCGAGCAATGCGTAAGGCTGCTACAGAAGCTCGTTTTGGCTTTTTTGCTGAGCATGAAGCGGAATTTGATCGCTTATACGATGAGCTAGTTAAAGTGCGTCATGAAATTGCTGTAAAATTAGGCTATAAAAATTATGTAGAGCTTGGCTATATCCGTATGAACCGAATTGATTATAATGCTGAAATGGTCAAGAAATTCCGTGACCAAGTACGTGATTTAATCGTGCCAGTTGCAACAAAACTATTTGAGCGTCAAGCAAAGCGAATCGGGATTTCAGACTTAAAATTTTATGATGAAGCTTTAAACTTCTTAACAGGTAATGCTACGCCAAAGGGTGATGCAAATTGGATAGTGGCAAACGGTAAAAAAATGTATGAAGAACTATCTCCTGAAACGGGTGAATTTTTCAACTTTATGATTGACCATGACCTAATGGATTTAGTTGCGAAAAAGGGGAAAGAAAGTGGCGGCTATTGTACGTTTATTGAAAATTATCATTCGCCGTTTATTTTCTCGAACTTTAACGGTACATCAGGTGATATTGATGTGTTAACACATGAGGCTGGACATGCCTTCCAAGTATTCTCAAGCCGTGATATTGGCATCCCAGAATATTTATGGCCAACATATGAATCATGCGAAATCCATTCGATGAGTATGGAGTTTTTCACATGGCCTTGGATGGAATTATTCTTCAAAGAAGACACGGAGAAATATAAATTTACACATTTAAGCAGTGGCTTATTATTTCTTCCTTACGGTGTTGCTGTTGATGAATTCCAACATGTTATTTACGAAAATCCAGAGATGACACCTGCTGAGCGTAAAGCTGCATGGAAAAAAATCGAGCAAACCTATTTACCACACCGTGACTATGATGGTAATAGCTATTTAGAGTCAGGTGGTATATGGCAACGTCAGGCACATATTTATGCAAGCCCGTTCTATTATATCGACTACACGTTAGCGCAAATTTGTGCGTTCCAATTCTGGAAACGTTCACGTGAAGAGTTTGACGCAGCATGGAAGGATTATATCCATTTATGTGGCTTAGGCGGTTCCATGTCATTTACAAAACTTGTGAAGGAAGCGGGCTTAATTTCTCCGTTTGAGGATGGCTGTGTAGAATCAGTAATCGGTGTGATTGAGGACTACTTAAATTCAGTGGATGATACAAAGTTGTAGATGTTAGATAGAAACTGTGCAGAGCTAATATAGTGGCTCTATAAGAAATTAGCAAGTGTTAGATTGATTGCAATCAATCTAACACTTTTTTGCTACGCCATTATTGTCCGCGTCTTACGCCGTGTGCGTTCTGAGCAGGAGTCACCTCCTTCGCTACCAACAACTAGTGAACCCTTCTAATTTTTTATTTATTGCAAAAGCAAGAATATGTTTTCTATAAAAATTGTCCAAGATAAGTTGTTTTTTTGCTTGTTATCTATGTAATCGATACTAGGATACTTGCGAAATGGTTAATATATAAGTAGTATTTTCAGTAACTGTGATAAAAGGAAGTGAAGAAAGTGACGAGGAAGGTATGGTTCCAGGTAGGTATAGGGATTTTACTAGTTTTACTAATACTTAAATATTTTATAGAGATTCATTGGATTTTCACACCGCTTGCTATGATTTTAAAAGCGATTTTTGTGCCGTTACTACTTGGGGGTGTGTTGTATTATGTGACCGAGCCAATTCAACGTTTTTTAGAAAAGCGTAGATGGCCAAGGTGGTCGAGTATTTTAACAATTGTCGTTGGACTGATTGCCATAGTGGTCGGCTTTGGTTGGATTATTGGTAATCCGATTGCTACCCAGCTTAATAATCTGGCAAAAAATGCACCGATGATTAGTTCAAGCATTCAAGAGGCCGCTGATTATGTATTCAAAAATAAAGATAATTTCCCACCACAATTAAAAGATTTTATTGATTATCTTGCTAATTCTGTACAGGACATTGCTGTGGTAGCAAGTAAATGGCTTGTATCATTTATCCAATCACTGGTGTCAGTTTCTTTACTAGCGATTTTAATTCCATTTTTCTTCATTTTCATGTTGAAGGACCATGAGAAATTTGCGCCTTCCATTTATAAATATTTTACTGGTGAGCGTCGTGAATGGATTAAAAAGACATTAAGTGAGATAGATGATGTATTACGTAGCTATATTCAAGGGCAACTACAAATCAGTTTTTTACTAGCACTTATTATGTATGTTGGGTATTTAATAATTGGCTTAGAGTATTCATTATTGCTTGTGATTTTTGCCTTCTTTATGAATATGATTCCGTTTATTGGACCGTGGATTGCTCTTGCACCAGCAGTTATTGTAGCCGTAATTCAAGATCCGATGCTTGTTGTGTGGGTAAGCGTCGTTACACTTATTGCCCAGCAGATTGATAGTAACTTTATTACACCGAATGTTATGGGGAAATCGCTTGATATCCATCCGTTAACAGTTATTACGATTATTTTAGCAGCCGGTAATATAGCAGGCTTTATTGGGATTATTATTGCCGTACCATTCTATGCGGTACTAAAGGTAATTGTTTCGAATATTTATGATGAACGAAATGCGATAAAGAAAAAGGCTACGAAGTCAGTATAGGGGTCGAATAAAAAGTGGAACAAGAAATTGTTAAAGTTTTTAATGAGCAGCATGAACAAATTGGAACGGCAACACGAGCAGAAGTACATGAGAAGGGCTTGTGGCATGAGACATTTCACTGCTGGCTTGTCAACGAGAACTATATTTATTTCCAAATCCGTAGTGGGCAAAAGAAGGATTATCCAGGGCTGCTAGATATAACAGCAGCAGGGCATTTACTAGCAGTTGAGACAGTGGAAGCAGGCATCCGCGAAGTTAAAGAAGAATTAGGGTTAACAATTAATATTCAAGACATCGTCAAAATGGGGATGACATCTTGTAGCATCGTATCTGAAAATATGATAGATAATGAATTTTGTCATGTCTATTTGTACCCGTTTGAAGATAATTGGGATGCATTTGAGCTGCAATATGAGGAAGTTTCGGGTGTTGTTCGAGCACAGCTTGATGAAGCGGAAGCATTCTTTTTAGGGAAAACTGGCACGCTAAATATTGAGGGGTATGAATATTTCCCTGATGGGCAACGAGCTCGACTCGTGCGTCCTGTCAGTACGGCACAATTTGTGCCGTATCGTGAGCTGTATGTGGCGGATGTTATTGGCTTTGCCAAAAGTGCAATGTACAATCGATAGTAAAGTCACCAGCCATGAATAACGATTAGAAAATGGCCATCGGTATGTATGGCATATAGCATGATGTATGCTTTACGCTCATAAAGATAACTTCGAAATGAATTGAAGTTATGTTTATGAGCATTTTATGTCTATCTGTTAATTTATGTAGAAAATAAGCTATACTTGTATTTACAATGAAAGAAAAGGAGCATATATATGCTAACATTTGAACAAAAACAAGCGATAATTGAATCGTTTTCCGAATTAACGAAAAAAGAAATTTCGATGAAACGAGTGAATTATCATTATATGGACAGTTTGTTTGAAAAGACGATTGTCGTAGAAAAATTGCACCCAAATGGCAATGGTTTTGTCTTTGTAGGAGATTTATTGCGCTACGAAAATGAAGCAAATGATAAAGGACTAGTCAATATTCGCGATTATGATGAGCACCAGTTGCGTGCCATTATTGAAGATGCCATTACTTATTTAGGTGAGGAACAAGAAGAGGAAGAACCTATTATTGAAACTTGGCGTAATCGTGAAGGTGATCAATTAGAGCTTGCGTTTGAGCAACGTTCTTGGAATGTTTATCATCGAGAAAATTTAGAAGAAGCCTTTGGCACATATGATGCTGCAAAAGAATACTTACTAGAAGAAGGCTTTCGTAAAAAGAACTAAGTAATATGGGGGAAACGACATGAGTGGTAAAAAATTGGTAGGTATTGTAATTGTTGTTTTAGTCATTGCATGTTTATTTTCAGTTTTTACGATTCAAAATTTTTATAAAAATAATCAAGAACAGCCAAATAGTGAGAATCGTGAAATAAATAAGTCAAAAAGTTTGAATTTAATATTACCACAGGCTACAATTATCTCGAATTCAAGATAATTGAAAGGTGATGGGTTTATGCAACATTTATTTCATAAAGGTACAGATGAAACCAAGCCAACCTTATTGTTATTACATGGTACAGGTGGGGATGAGCATTCTTTAATCAGTCTTGCAAAGGAAATTGATGCAACAGCCAATATTTTAAGTGTACGAGGTAATGTATTAGAAAACGGTATGCCTCGTTTTTTCCGTCGCTTAGCTGAAGGTGTTTTTGATATAGAAGATTTAATCTTCCGTACACAAGAATTACAAAGCTTTTTGGTAACAGCAGCAGAGGAGTATGGTTTTGATCGTACGCGCATTGTAGCGATTGGTTATTCAAATGGGGCAAACATTGCTGCAAGTTTATTATTCCACTTTGAAGATGCATTGGCAGGGGCAATTTTACATCATCCAATGGTGCCAAGACGTGGCATCGAACTACCTGCGCTTCCTAATATTCCGGTATTTATAGCAGCAGGAACCAATGATCCGATGTGTACTGCACAAGAATCAGAAGATTTGGAGTCGCTGTTATCGAAAGCGGGTGCTCATGTAACGACAGCATGGTTTAACTACGGACATCAGCTCACAATGCCGGAAGTAGAAGCGGCAAGAGCGTGGTATCAACAATATTTTTAAACGTAAAATCCGAGAACAATGTAACTACATGTTCTCGGATTTTTTGTGTGTATCATTACTTTTTCTTAGCAAATGGTAGCCACCAGTTCCAATCACCAAATAGCTTCATAAGGCTCGGTACCAGCATAAGGCGAATAATGGTCGCGTCAATCGCGATGGCAATCGCAATACCAACACCGATTTGCTTTACAGGCATGACATCAGTAAAGGCAAATGCCCCTGTAATAACAATCATAATAAGTGCAGCAGATGTAATGATACGGCTAGTAGATGTTAGCCCATCCACTGTTGCACGTGTATTATTTGCACCTTTTTGATATTCTTCCTGTATGCGAGAGATTAAAAATACTTCATAGTCCATACTTAAACCGAAGACAAGGCAAAATACGATAACTGGAATAATAAGGACGATTGTTCCAGCCTCTATTCCAAAATGCCCATATTGGAAAATATAAACCAGTATGCCGAACGCTGAAGATAACCCGATTATATTCATAATGATTGCCTTGAGAGGAATTAAAATGGAACGGAAGGCAAGCATTAAAATAAAGAACGTTGACACGATAATGATTGAAACCGCAAATATTATTTTACTAGCAATTTCATCAAAAATTTCTTGATTAAATTTCCCTTGTCCACCTAGTTTGAAGTCAACATTTAAATCCTTGTCCATCCACGTTCTGGCGAATTGTTGTGCAGCGGAGGACGAACCAGCTACATTTAATGTAATCGGAATAAATAGCTGTGTATCCTTTGAAAAGGTATTAATGATTGGTTTTAATTGTTCTGCCACTTGTGGCGTTTTCAAGGAAGCTGTTAATTCCTCTGGTGATTTCATTTGGGCTGCTGTATAAATCGTTGAGACTTCATCAACGAGCGGATCGTTAAGCAGTTTTTCTTGTATATCAAAAAGTAGCTTGCGTCCTTGCTCGTTCTCCCAGCCATCTTGGCGTTCAGCAAGTAAGTACAAAACGGATGTATCACCAAGCCCAAACGTTTCATCCAATTTATCGTAAGCTGCTCGGGCATCGTATTTGGGTGGTAAAGAATCTACTTGAGGTATGGCAAGTTTAATATCCTTTAACGGAATCATCCCGATACCAAGTAACAATAAAGCAACAATAACAATGGATACAGGTCGCTTCATAACAAAGCCGGCAAAACTGTGCCAACGATTCGTGCCACCTGGCTTTACACGTAATATGCGCCATTTATTTAGGCGATCTCCTAACACCATCATTGTCGCAGGTAATAAAGTGAGACCTGAAAGCACGGCGAACAATACGACAATTGTGCCACCTAAGGCAATATTGCGGAAGATTTCTACATCAATGACAATCATGGCACCAAGACCAATCATGACACAAACAGCAGAAAAAATAATAGAACGACCGGCTGTTTGGATAGCAATTTGTATAGCTTCGGCAATGCTAGAATGGTTACGCTCTTCACGATAGCGATTAATAAATAGCAGAGCGAAATCAATACTAAGGGCAAGTCCAAGCATTGGTACAATATTTAACACAAAAATGGATAAATTAACGCTACCACTTAGTAACGTCAACAGCCCGAATGCTGTGACAACGGTAACAACTCCGATTAAAATTGGTAAAATCGCAGCTACAACAGTACCAAAAGCAAGTAATAGCACAACAATAGCGATTGGTAAACCAATGGCTTCAGCGGATGCTAAGTCCTTTTGGCTGGCTTCATTAATATCCTCCGAAATCACAGGGCCACCTGTCACACTGATACCTTCTTCTTCAACTAAAGCACGAACCTCTTTGACGATAGCTGGCAAATTATCAATGTTATTTTTAAAATGTACCATGGCATAGGAAATGCCATTCTTTTGTAAAGTAGAATCATCCAATGGTGACTGAATGGAATGAACTTCTTCAATGTCCTCTAGCTTTTGTAGAGTGTTTTCGATTTTTTGATTGCTTGTTTGATCAAAAACAACCATGATTGTTTCTGCAGGTAAGTCGAATGTTTTGGCTAGTTCATTTGTGACATAGGTATGATCAGCTTCAACAAAAAAGCCATCTCCATGCAGTTTGCTAGGAAGCTGTATAGCAAACACAGCCATTGCGATAAAAATAACAATCCAAATGGCAACGATAGCTTTCGCATGTGCAGTGATAAAAGCTGAAAAATTTTTCATAACGATAAAGCATCCCCCTTTTAAACTAGTGTAAAGGATGTGTCACTTTTTGTCGTGTGACAAAGTAGAAAATCCTGCTCGCAATAAATGGCGTGAGAATTGTATGAGAATTGTGTGAGTGCCTGTCACCAAAAAACGGCACTTTCTGGGAGCAGAGAGTGCCGTGAATTCTAAAAGAATAAAGATAATATAAAGTATATAACGGATGCCATTACAGCTGATATTGGCATTGTAATAATCCAAGTGGTTACAATTTTTCGTGCCATTCCCCAGTTAACACCACGAACTCGTTGTGCTGAACCAACACCCATGATGGATGAAGAAATAACGTGTGTTGTGGATACTGGTAAGTGTACTAATGTCGCACCGAAAATAACAGTAGCAGAAGCTAAGTCAGCTGCAACGCCATTTACAGGACGGATTTTCATAATTTTACCGCCGACCGTTTTAATAATTTTATAGCCACCAATAGAAGTACCAAGACCCATAGCGGTTGCAGCCGCTGCTCGAATCCAAAAAGGAATTTCATCCCCAGTATGCAAGCCACCTGCAATTAACGCCATAGTCATAATACCCATTGCTTTTTGGGCATCATTTGTACCGTGCGTAAACGATTGGATAGCCGCTGTAAAAATTTGCATTGTCCGGAAGCCTTTATTCGTACGATATAAATTTAAGTTTTTAAACCATAGTTTAAACAGCGTCATCATAAGAAAGCCGGCACAAATTGCAATGAGTGGTGACAATACTAATGCCATAATGATTTTTGTAAAACCGCCATAATTAAGGACGCTAAAGCCTGCAGAAGCAACTGCTGCGCCGGCAATTGAACCGATTAATGTATGTGAAGAACTTGATGGGATACCAAAGTACCAAGTAAGTAGGTTCCATATAATAGCTGAAATTAATGCGGCTAATATAACGACAGAACCAGTTGTATCTCCTTCAAAAGCATTTAAAGAGAATGGATCGACAATATCTTTTGTTAGCGCTTTTGCGACACCCACGAAAGTAATAGCACCGATAAAGTTCATCGTCGCTGCCATAATAATGGCAACACGTGGGGGTAATGCTCTTGTGGAAACCGAAGTTGCGATAGCATTTGCTGTATCATGGAAACCATTAATAAAGTCAAATGTTAGGGCAAAGATGACGACCAATACGGTTAGTATAATGATTGTATTCATTGTATTTGACCCACTCCTAGTTACGCGTTACGCATGATAATTGTTTCCATTGTGTTGGCAACGTTTTGACAATAATCAGCGATATCCTCAAGTTGTTCATAAATATCTTTAAACTTAATGATGCGGATTGGATCTTTTTCATTTAAAAATAATTGCTTAATAGAAGTTCTTTGTACTTCGTCGCATTCACGCTCATAGTCTTTTATTAGAATGGCATGTGGGCGCATGCCAATAAGATTCTTTTTCTTTAACTCTTCAGTTGCTTTAACAATTTCGTCGGCACTTTTAGAAATATAGCCTAAGAAAATGCGCATTGATTCGTCAACTTCTGTTAAGGAGAACATTTCGAAGTGGGCGATACAATGCTCCGTACCATCTAACACATCGTCCATACGAATAGCGAATTCTAAAATATCTTCTCGTTCGATCGGTGTCATAAATGATTTGTTTAGCATTACGATTAGTTCATGAATGAGTTTATCGCCAGCTGTTTCGTAATTTTTCATTGTAATGCTAATCTCTTTTAAGTCAGCTACACTTGTTATACGAAAATCATTTGCGTAATGTACGGCCTCTCTCATATTTTCAGCAATTTTATGCAATGCTACAAAGAAAGGGTCTTGTTTTTTTGAGTTAAGCATGTAAATAGAATCCTCCTGGATATAGATAAAATAAACGACCTTTAAACTTTACTATCATAACAAAATCTTACGTTTATCTACATAAAATTTATCTTTCCTACACAAAACTTTACAATCCTGTAATATACATTTTGTTCACAAATATTAAGTGTTAGGGTGTATTTGTTCATATTAATACAGTATAAATGCCTATATAACAAAGAATTTATTAATTTTAAAAATCTGTTTAGTACAGTGGAACCTCTTTTGAAGACCCCATTTTCACAAGCAATCGATTTTGAATTGTAAAGGAATTGTAAAGATAGATATCTTAACATTTCTTAGTGTTCCCTATTTTCTTAAGAATATCTTCATTTTTATCCTTCGTTAATATTAAGAATTGTTTTCTACAATAGAGAAGTAAGAGAAAGGGGCGTCAAGTCAAAAATGATTCAAGTCGAGAACTTACAACATACATTTTTAATTGGGAAAAAGGGTAAGGAAAAACATGTACCTGTATTAAAGGGCGTAAATTTTGAAGTGAAAAAAGGAGAGATTGTCGCAATTGTGGGCAAGAGTGGCTCTGGAAAATCAACATTGCTACAAATTTTAGCCGGGTTTATGAAAGCTGAACAAGGCTCTATTCGTGTGAATGGGCAACAGACAGAGAAACTCACTGAAACAGAAAGTGCAGCGTTTCGTTTGCGCCAGTTCGGATTTATCTTTCAAAACTTTCAACTTATGCCGGGTTTAACTGCATTTGAGAATATAGAGTTACCTTTGAAATTACAAGGTGCAAGCAAAGCTATTCGTAAAGAAAAAGTGAAAAAATTAATGGACAAAGTCGGATTATCGGCAGTAGCCGACCATTACCCAAATGAATTATCAGGCGGTCAGCAACAACGTGTAAGTATTGCAAGAGCGTTGATTACCAATCCTCCTATTTTGCTAGCGGACGAGCCAACAGGGAGTCTAGACTCTGAAACAGAGCAGGATATTTTACTCCTTATTCAAAGTTTAAATCGAGAGCTAGGCTTAACATTTGTCATTATTACGCACGATGAAGAAGTGGCAACAATTGCTCATCGTCGTTTCCGTATGTATGACGGCGAGCTTGTGAAGGAGGATGAATAACATGATATGGAAAGACCAATTGGATTTTGTTATCCAACATATTAAGAAAAATAAATTACGCGTATTTATGACCGTGCTGGCTGCAACAATGGGTTGTGCATTTTTAATTGTCCTTGCATCCGTAGGGTTTGGGCTACAGGATTCAATTCGTAACGAGATACTATCAGATGAAAATATAACTAAAATTCAAGTATATGATGGCTCACAATTTACAGAGCAACAGAAAGATGAAATCAAGTCTATCGAGCATGTTAAAACAGTACTTGAAACGAGTACAGTTAATGCAAGTGCGCACTCATATTTTGAAGATCGTGATACAAATTCAAGTCTAGTTATAACGACTATGTCAGATTTTAAAAGTGTAACTGGGAAACTTGCAAAAGGGAAGTTCCCAACAAAGCCAAATGAGATTATTGTAGGATACCATTTTGCTCAAACATTATTAAATGATGCAGAACGAGATGTCATTAAAGAAAAAAACAAAAAGGCTGAAATAGAAGGCACATACTATGATGGTAGTGAAGAAGGATATAAAAAATCTTTAATTGGTAAAGAAATTGAATTATCTTTAGCTTCCAATTCCAATGGAGCGTCTGAAACTGAAAAGGTGAAATATACAATAGTTGGTGTGACAAAAAAACCTTCTTATGATTGGATGATTGACAATACAGTCTATATGGATTCAGCGCAAAAAGCAGCGATAGGAAGTACCCTTGCAGCATTAGATAAAGTAGCAGTAGATGAAGTATTTAATACGGAATTCAATATTTATGCGAATAGTCTAGAAAATGTTAAGCCTATTTTAGAAAAGTTAAAAGACAAGGGCTATAGCGTGTTCTCTGTGACGGAACAATTGGATCAAATGGATGTATTTTTCCTTGTGTTGAAAATTGGTTTAATTTTTGTTGGGACAATTGCAGTGTTAATCGCCTCTATTGGGATATTCAATACGATGACAATGGCGGTTACAGAGCGTACACGTGAGATTGGGGTATTGAAGGCAATTGGCGCTAGTCCAAAGTTGATTCAACGACTCTTTTTAATGGAAAGCACATTTATTGGTATTTTAGGTACCGTTATTGCAGTTATTATTTCATATGTCATTAGCTTTACAGCAAATGCAGTTTTACCGTTAATTTTAAAAGCGGCGACAGGTGAAGATGCTTTTAGTTCGTCAGATATTACATTTTCACTTATCCCATGGCAACTTGTTATCATTGCGTCTGCCATCAGTATTGGTGTGGCGATGATTTCAGGCTACCGACCAGCTCGTAAAGCAACGAAGATAGATGTTATTCAAGCATTACGACAAGAGTTATAAAAAGAACCCGAGGCACATAATGCGCCTCGGGTTTTCATAATTTACAAATAAGATGTTAATTCATTTGCTAAAAATGGCTGTGCATTCAACAGGGTTACAAAGGCATCATACTTAGCGCGTTGTTGTGCGCTCGGCTTTTTGCCAGTATAATAAGCGCGAATTAGAATGTTTTTTGGTGTGTTCTCCATATCAATAAATTCCAACAACTGTGCTTCATAACCAACAAGTGATAAAATCTCAGCGCGAATGGAATCAGTCGCGAGAGCTGCAAAACGTTCGCGGACAAGGCCATGCTGTAACATGACATCGAGTGCCGGTGTATCAAGTTGACGGTTTAGCTCATGTTGACAACAAGGGACACTTAATATGACACTTGCGCTCCATTTCACTGCGCGTGATAATGCCATATCTGTTGCAACATCACACGCGTGTAGAGTTACGACCATGTCTACATTCGATTCATCGTTATAATCATTAATATCCCCAACTAAAAATTCAAGTTGCTCGTAGCCTAAATCTTGTGCAATACGAGAGCATTCCACGATTACCTCTTTTTTTAAATCTAAGCCAGTAACGCGAATATCCAACCCTTTTTCAATTTTTAAGTAATGATACAAGGCAAACGTCAAATAGGATTTTCCTGAACCAAAATCTAAAATACGGACTTGGCGATTTTTGGGTAAATAGGCTAAGGCATCGTCGATAAATTCAATGAAGCGATTAATTTGCTTGAATTTATCGTATTTTTGTTTTTTTACTTTTCCTTCTTCGCTTTGTACACCTAAACGAATTAAAAAAGGATAAGGCGTGGACTCATCAAGTAAATAGTTTTTCTTACGATTATGTGATAAGTTTACTTGCTTCGGAGTAGCGGCTTTATCTGATTTCCATAAAACTTTATTTTTTTTCGATAGTTGCACGTGTACTTTTTCTTCTTTAAAGTCGATATGTGCTTGACGGAAGTCAGCAAAGAATAGTTCAAGTTTAGGCGGGAAATCGGCTAATAGGACATTCTCATGTTTTAAAATACGCTCATATTGGTATTCAATTTGTATATGATAAGCTTCTTTCAACATGATGGGCTTTAGTTTTATACGCTTTATTTCATTAGATTTCATTCGTGGTTGACTAATTGTAGCCGCAACGAGTTGTTGTTGGGAAATTTGGTCTAGAAGCAGTGTTTTCATTTCTTCAAATGTCATTTGTTTCGCCTTCTTTGTTGTGTAATAGATGGCATTAGTGTAACACAATTTTCTTCACGTTGTTTTTCATTTCAAATAATCGGTAAATCGAATATTCAGAAAATGGATTTTTGTTTTTGAACATTTTACGGTATATTAATAGTGAAAAGTATTCTATGCTAAAAAATAATGTTCAAAAGGAGGAATGCTTATGTCAGATAATACTTATCAGCTAATCGCTATTATCATTTATATGATTGTCATGCTCGGAATCGGGTGGTATGCATTCGTTAAAACTTCAAATTTAACAGATTATATGCTAGGTGGTCGATCCTTAGGGCCTGCTGTTACAGCGTTGAGTGCAGGTGCGGCAGATATGTCAGGTTGGCTTTTAATGGGGCTTCCGGGGGCAATTTATGCTTCAGGACTTGTTGAAGCATGGATCGCCATCGGGTTAACAATAGGAGCTTATTTGAATTGGATGTTTGTCGCACCAAGATTACGGGTTTATACGCAAGTTTCAAATGACTCAATTACAATACCGAGTTATTTAGATAATCGCTTACGTGATCATACAAGATTAATCAGAATTGCTTCAGGACTCATTATTCTATTGTTTTTCACATTCTATGTTTCCTCAGGTATGGTAGCTGGCGGTAAGTTTTTTGACAGCTCATTTGGCTACGAATATCATACAGGTTTATTGATTGTATCAGGCGTAGTTGTTGCTTATACATTGTTTGGTGGTTTCCTAGCGGTGAGTTATACGGACTTTTTACAAGGTCTTATTATGTTTTTAGCACTGATTACCGTACCTTTATTTGGGCTATTTTTAACGGGTGGTCTTAGTGAAACAGTAGAATCCATTAAAACGGTAAACCCAGAACATTTAAGTTTATTACCAGCATCAGCGACAGCTGCAGCGATTATTTCATCGCTTGCATGGGGGTTAGGATACTTTGGGCAACCACATATAATCGTGCGTTTTATGGCGATTAGTTCTGTAAAGGAAACGAAACAGGCTCGTCGCATCGGTATTGGTTGGATGATTTTAAGTCTTATTGGTGCCCTTGCAACTGCATTAGTAGGTGTAGCGTACTATCAACAAAATGCAGGGGAATTAAAAGACGCTGAAACGGTCTTTATTGTACTTGGTCAAATTTTATTCCATCCATTTATCGCGGGTATTATGTTGGCTGCTATTCTAGCTGCAATTATGAGTACCATTTCATCGCAATTAATTGTCACTTCTTCAGCTCTCGTTGAAGATATTTACAAGGCGTTATTTAATAAAACAGCAAACGATAAACATTATGTGTTTATTGGGCGTATGGCAGTTTTAGTAGTAGCCGTAATTGCAGCATTATTAGCTTGGAACCCTGAAAATTCCATTTTAAATTTAGTAGGGTTTGCTTGGGCTGGCTTCGGGGCTGCGTTCGGTCCAATTATTTTACTATCATTATATTGGAAGAAATTGACGAATTATGGAGCGCTCAGTGGAATGGTGACGGGTGCGGCAACAGCCTTTATATGGGGTAAAATAAAGCTGCTTTCAACTACTTTATACGAAATCGTGCCAGGATTCCTTGTTTGTTTAATAGTAGCCGTTGTTGTAAGTATGGTGACTTATAAGAGAAATGCAGAAATCGAGGAAGAATTCGATCGTACTGAAACATTGTTAAAAAAAGAGCGAGGATAAGTTGATAAGAGTAAGCTAAAGTTAGTTTACTTATTTCTAATTAAACATAGTTTATCTACATTAAAGCATGCGCCCAATTTTCTAGTCTAGGGCGCATTTGTTTTTTTATAATGAGCAGACTATTTTTGATGATTCGACGTTGAAGTATGTGTATAAATAACGCTGCGGTGGAAGGAATCTTTGCCGACTAAAAGACACAGTTTAGGGCATTATATGGTAAGATGAAGAAAATTTGTTGTAGCAACACCAAGGCGTTGGTGGGAGGATTGTGAATGGATAAATTGAAAGAAGTAGATGTATTGTTAGAAAAGGCCATATTAGTTGGTGTTAATTTACGTAATGATAAGCATTTTGAGTATTCGATGGAGGAGCTTACAAATTTAGCTGAAGCTTTAAATGTGGAAGTGGTAGGTATCGTCACGCAAAATTTAGAGCGAGTCACACCATCTCATTATGTCGGGACAGGTAAAATCGAAGAGATAAAAAGTTTTTATGAAGAAGCACAAGCTAATCTTGTGATTTTTAATGATGAATTATCACCTTCACAAATCCGTAATTTAGAGCGCGATTTAGAGACGAAAGTCATTGATCGGACGATGTTAATTTTAGATATTTTTGGACGCCGTGCCAAAACACGTGAAGCACAAATGCAAGTTGAGCTGGCGCAACTTCAATATATGCTTCCACGTTTAGTCGGTTTACATGCTTCCCTAAGCCGACAAGGTGGTGGTACTGGTGGCGGTTTTAAAAACCGTGGAGCAGGTGAGACCAAACTTGAGTTAGATCGACGAAAAATTGAAGATCAAATTTCTAAAATAAAAAAAGAACTCGAGCAAGTAAAGGAGCAACGAGAAACCCAACGAAAACAAAGAAGAAAAAATGCTGTACCTGTTGTATCCATTGTGGGCTATACGAATGCTGGCAAATCAACGATTATGAACCAGCTCCTTGCTAAAATTGGACAAGAGGATCATAAACAAGTATTTGAGAAGGATATGCTATTTGCTACACTCGAAACGTCTGTCCGTTATATTGAATTACACGATAAGAAATCTTTTTTATTAACAGATACAGTTGGCTTTGTTAGTAAGTTACCGCATCATCTAGTAAAAGCGTTTCGTTCTACATTAGAAGAAGCGCGGGATGCAGATTTATTGCTCCACGTTGTGGATGTTTCAAATGCAGAACATGGCTTTATGATGGATGTTACAAATGAAACGTTAAAGGCGGTTGGAGTGGAAGGAATCCCTACTATTTATGTATATAATAAAGCGGACTTAGCAAATGTGCCGTACCCTGTTATCAGTGGGGACAATATTTGGATTTCTGCTAAGCAAGGCAATGGTTTAGATGAACTTTTACAAATTATACGTCAGCATATTTTTTCCGATTATGTAACTTGTAAAATGCTTATTCCATATGAGCAAGGAAATATTGTTTCTTATTTAAATGAAAATGCGACGATTTATGAAACGGCATATGAAGAAGCGGGCACATTATTAAAGCTTGAAGTAAAAGAAGCCGATTATGCAAAATATCAACATTTTGTTGTTAAATAACATAGAGTTAAAATATAAGTAAGCCAACACGTAGCTAGAAAAGTTGCCTAGCTTATTTCTATGGAAATGACACATATAACAGAATAAAGCTTGTGCGTTGAGATAAGGTCGCCATGTACCTTGCGATAACTCACAGTAATTGGAAAAAATGGGCTTTGAAAAAATTACAATCAATGGTGACTCTCGCCATTGATTTTTTTATTTGCAATAAATAAATTATTTTCTGATTATATAGTATTTTAAAATATTATATTTATATTTTATTTTTTTGATAAAGCAAAAAGTGCGAAAACGTAGATATTTCAATATATTTAAGAAAATATCAACTAATCAATCTGAATATAGAGAAAACTGATAAATTTTCAACATTTTTTAAAACTCTTGATAAAGTGATAAAAACGCTTTAGTATGATGAAACATAGTTTTTTATCCTTACTAATGGGTAATAATATTTTTAAGGAATAATAAAATGGGAGAGGATATTGTTATGTCTACTAAAGATGAAATTGTAAAATCCGTCCCTCAAAATGGTTTTGTCGGACACCCTAAGGGGCTCTTTACATTATTTTTCACAGAATTTTGGGAACGTTTTTCATACTACGGGATGCGAGCGATTCTAATTTTCTTCATGTATTATGAATTAAATGAAGGTGGATTAGGTCTTGATCGCGGTACAGCGAACTCCATTATGGCCATATATGGTTCCCTTGTTTATATGTCGGGTATTATTGGTGGCTGGATAGCCGATCGACTTTTAGGTACACGTAAAACGATTTTTTATGGTGGCGTATTAATTATGATTGGTCACTTCCTGCTAGCATTCCCTGGCGGTGTGACAATGTTATTTGCGTCGATGGCGTTTATTGTTATCGGTACTGGTTTATTAAAACCGAATGTCTCAAGTATTGTAGGGGATATTTATGCTGAAACAGATAGTCGTCGTGATGCAGGATTCTCGATTTTCTATATGGGCATTAATATGGGTGCATTCATTGCGCCGTTTATTGTCGGAACAATTGGACAAAAGTATAGCTTCCATTTAGGCTTTAGTTTAGCAGCCGTTGGTATGTTAATTGGTTTAATTGTTTTTAAAGTAACAGAGAAAAAATATCTAGGATTAGCGGGCTTACAAGTAAATAACCCGTTAAAACCAGAAGAACGTAAAAAAGTCTTTACACAAATTGCTATTGTAGCGCTAGTTATTCTTGTCTTAGGTGGTATCGGCATTAAAACTGGTGTACTAACAATGAATGTCTTTAGTTTACTTATTACTATACTTGGTGTACTTATTCCAACAGCTTTCTTTATTTATATGTACCGCAGTGAGAAAACAACGAAAGATGAGAAATCTCGTCTTCTGGCATACATTCCGCTGTTTTTAGCGGCAGTTATGTTTTGGGCTATTCAAGAGCAAGGTGCAACAATCCTTGCGACGTATGCAGATGAGCGTACACAATTAAATCTTGGTGGCTTCCAGTTGGAATCATCTTGGTTCCAATCATTAAATCCTTTATTTGTTATTACATTATCACCACTATTTGCGATGTTATGGCTAAAATGGGGCGATAAGCAACCATCCACACCACGTAAATTTTCTTATTCACTATTTTTTGCAGGACTATCATTTTTAGTGATGATGATTCCAGCACATCTATCTGGTGGACAAGCTTTAGTTAGTCCGTTGTGGTTAGTATTATCATTCTTTTTAGTAGTAGTTGGGGAATTATTATTATCTCCTGTAGGTCTGTCTGCAACAACGAAATTAGCTCCACAAGCTTTTGCTGCACAAACAATGTCACTGTGGTTTTTAACTAGTGCTGCGGCTCAAGCAATTAACGCTCAACTTGTTAAGGTATATGAGGTTGTAAGTGAATTCACATATTTCGGATTTTTAGGATCATTGTCAATTCTTATTGGCATACTCTTATTAGTACTTTCACCGATTATTTCTAAAGCGATGCGAGGCATTAATTAGTTGAATATGCTGGGATAATAGAGAAAAGTGTTAGATTGACTGCCATCAATCTAGCACTTTTTTGTTATGGCGTTGTTGTCCGCTACGGTGGTGCTTTCCGCGGGCACATCGTTAGTTGTTACAAAACTAAAAGGCATTACTACGCATCTTTTTTGTCTTTTGTGTAGTCTATTAGCTAGAAGATAATTTAATTTTCTGTAGAATAGGACTATTTTTCGTTATAATAATCTTACTAGTAACAATTTTAAGGGGTTGGTTGTCATGAAAGAAGCATTGGATCGTTTGAGGCCAAGATTAATGGAGATTTTCACGTATTTACATGCACACCCAGAAATAAGCTGGAAAGAGGTAGAGACAACAAATTATATTGTTGATCTGTTGACGCGTGAAGGATTTTCCCCACAACGCTTTAAAAATTGTACAGGGCTTTATGTTGATATCGGCAAGGGAAATCCAAAAGTGGGCTTACGTACGGATATAGATGCATTATGGCAAGAAGTAGATGGTGAGTTTAGAGCGAATCATTCCTGTGGGCATGATGGTCATATGACAATGGCAATTGGTGCACTCTTACTTTTGAAAGAGCAATCTCAGTTATTAAAAGGAACAGTACGTGTTATTTTTCAGCCAGCTGAAGAAAAAGGAACGGGCGCACTAGCTGTTCTAAAAGAAGGTATTATTGATGATTTAGATTATTTATTTGGTGTCCATTTAAGACCTGTCCATGAGCTTGAAGATGGTACATACTGTGCAGCGTTGTATCACGGCGCATCCCGTTTACTTGAAGGGGAAATTATAGGTGAGGACGCCCATGCAGCAAGACCGCATCTTGGTGTTAATGCAATTGAAGTTGGGGCAACGATAATAGAGGATTTACGCACTATTCATACAGATCCAATGGTGCCTGTCTCTATTAAGATGACAAAATTTCAAGCTGGAGGAGATTCGGGCAATATTATTCCGGGAAGAGCTGCCTTTACAATTGATATCAGGGCACAACGTAACGATGTCATGGAGACACTCGCTTTAGGTGTCAAGCGTGTAATCGATTCTTCAAAAATATTGCATAAAGTGCAAATTGAATTACAGACAGTTGCTAATATTGTTGCTGCTGAGGTAGATACGACGGCTCAATATATTATGGAGCAAGCTATTGTAAAGGCTGCTGGCCTGTCTAATTTGCGTAAGCCTGTACATACCCCAGGAGGAGAGGATTTTCACCATTATGCGGTGCAACGTCCGCACTTAAAATCAACTATGCTTGGTCTAGGTTGCGGATTAACACCAGGGTTACATCATCCAAAAATGAAATTTAAACAGGCAAGACTTGTAACAGGAGTGGAAATTCTTACAAACGCTGTATTAGGAGCATTAAAACTAGAACCATAAAGGAGGCATCAGAACATGTTAAAAAACGTTGTTATTAAAAAAATGATGACACCTGCGGAGATTGCTGAGGTGCAATACTTAAATGCTGAAATTTGGGGGAGTCAAGCAATTCCATCGCATCAAATGTTAGCGGCTGTACAAAACGGTGGATTATTGCTTGGTGCTTTTCTTGAAAGTCGGCTAATTGGTTTTAATTACTGCTTTGTAGGCTATTTGGACGAAAAAATGTATTTACACTCACACATGATTGGTGTTGAAAAAACATATCGTGAACAAGGTGTAGGAGAACTATTGAAGCATGCTCAACAAGAGTATGCACGAGAGAATGGATTTCAACTAGTTCGTTGGTTAATTGATCCATTAGAAGCGCGCTTAGCAAATTTATCGTTTTTAAAGCTTAGTGCTTTTAGTGATCAGTATGAGGTAGATTATTACGGGCCACTACAAGACGATTTTAATGATGGACTACCTTCGGACAGGATTGCAGTCGAATGGTGGATTGAGCGCAATCATGCAGACGATAGTTTAGATGAGCTAGAAGAAGTGGCAGAACAAATAACATCGTGGACGTTGACAGTCGACGGATTGCCTGTGCTCGATAAAGAGGGTGAATTCGATAGTAAGCAACAATTTTATAAGGATGCTTATTTAGTACCAATCCCACAGCATCTGCAAAAGATGAAAATAGAGAGTCCTAAATTAGCAGAAGATTGGCGTTATAAGATGCGTACCATTTTAACAACCTTTTTTGAGCAAGAATATGCAATCGTTCGTGTGAAAAAGCATAAAGAATATGTTCATTTTTATCTGTTGGTCAGACGCTCTTTATTGGCTTTATAATGATGGATAAGGAGTGACGTTTGTGAGAATAGAAGAGATTACAATTAGACATTTAAAAATGCCAATGAAAGCACCGTTCACAACGAGCTTTGGTACTGTTGCTGAAAAAGAGCTATTGCTTTTAGAGGTGAAGGATGCAAGTGGCACGATTGGATGGGGAGAGACAGTTGCTTTTGTAGCACCGTGGTATACAGAGGAAACACTAAAAACGACGTGGCATATGTTAGAGGACTTTTTAATGCCCGCTTTGCTACATAAAGACATTGCACATCCGGATGAGGTTAGTGCCTTGTTCGCCACTATTCGGCGTAATGGTATGGCTAAAGCCTCGATTGAAGGTGCAGTGTGGGACATTTATGCTCAGCAAACAAAGCAATCTCTTGCACATGCATTAGGTGGAAGCAAGGACCTTATTGATGTAGGCATTAGTGTAGGTATTCAATCTAGTACGGATAAGCTATTAGAGCTAATAAAGGTCTATGAGGAAAAAGGCTATAAACGGGTAAAAGTAAAAATAAAACCGGGCTACGATGTCGAAGTCATTCGTGCTATTCGTGCTGCATTTCCTAATCTGCCTTTAATGGCGGATGCAAACTCAGCGTATACATTAAATGACATTGAAGTGTTACAACAGTTGGATGCATTTAATCTGCTAATGATTGAGCAACCACTTGCAGCAGACGATATTATCGACCATGCCAAGCTTCAAAAACAGTTGAAAACACCAATCTGCTTAGATGAAAGCATTACATCATTAGAGGATGCAAGGAAAGCAATTGAGCTAGGTAGCTGCGGTGTAATTAATATTAAAATTGGACGTGTAGGCGGCATAACAGAAGCCAAAAAAATACATGACTATTGCCAACAACATGCTATTCCTGTTTGGTGTGGGGGCATGTTAGAAGCGGGAATCGGACGAGCACATAATATCGCTTTAACAGCGCTTTCTAATTTTGTTCTACCGGGTGATACCGCAGGTTCTAGCCATTATTGGTACGAGGATATTGTAACACCCGAAATCGTAGTGGAAGATGGGCATATTCGTGTGCCACAGAGCATCGGAATTGGCTATCAGCCGAATTTAGAAATTATTGATAAATTAACAATTAGCAAAAAAGTCTATAAAGGGTAATAGGGCTTGGCTTATTTTCCATCATGATTGTTAGTATTGCATAAATAGTCGAGGAGAGAAGTGATTGAAAAAGAGCTTACAAATCGGCGGTGCTTATGTAGGAATTATCGTCGGTGCGGGGTTTGCATCAGGACAAGAAATCATTCAGTATTTCACGAGTTATGGCAATAAGGGGATTTTAGGTGCTCTTTTAGCGACACTATGGTTTGCCTTTGTGGGAATGTGTACAGCACAAATTAGTTCGAGGTTGCAGACAACGTCCCATAAGGATTTGATTTATCAAATTTCAGGTAATACGATTGGTTTTTTAATGGACTTTGTTCTATCGCTATTTTTGTTTGGTGTATCAGTTATTATGTTTGCTGGTGCTGGCGCTACGTTTGAGCAAATGTTTGGACTACCCGTATGGCTGGGGAGCATTTGTATGATTGCCCTCACCATGATGACAGTAATGATGAATGTAAAAAGCATTATTAATATTATTGCAATTGCAACGCCTTATTTATTAGCTGTTGTTACGATTATTGCAGTCTATTCAATAGCTACGATGGATTTATCGTTTGCGGAGCAAGCAACAATAGCAGAACAGCAATTACAAACATCCTCTAAAAGCTGGTGGGTAACGGCGTTGCTGTATATGTCTTTTAATATCGGCGTATGCTTCTCCCTCCTTACAGTGATGTGTGGCGCAATCCGTAATGAACGAATTGCAGGTATGGGTGGCATTATTGGGGGACTGTTGTTAGGCGCGCTCATTCTACTTATTCATTTTTCTCTTCTAGCTAAAATGAACGTTATTGTCGGGTTGGATATTCCAATGTTAGCATTGGCGAATGAAATTCATCCAATCGTAGGTTTATTAATGTCATTTTCATTATTAGGGATGATTTACAATACGGCGGTAGGGATGTTTTATTCGTTTACGGTACGATTTTTTAAACCAACAAAGCCTAGCTTTAAAGTTGCTGTAATTTTTATGGGTGGTTTAGGATTTTTGGCAAGCTTAGTGGGCTTTACGACACTTGTATCAAAATTATATGCAGTGATGGGCTATGTAGGATTTATTTTGGTGGGGTCTATTATTTTTGCGTGGTTACGAGGCATAAGACGAGTAGTGTAAATAAAAGGTAATTGAGAAGGATAAGCTATGCCATTCTCAATTACCTTTTTATTTTGGAAGAACTTGCGGGTTGGGGAGCGCGTTGAAATGCATCAAAAAATAAGTCGTTTAGCCAATATTATTGTTGAAAAATCAAAGTTTTCAAGTATTTCCAACTAAAACGAGAACAATTCTCAATAGTTGGTTGACTGATAATAGAAAGATGCTTATAATGAGAATCGTGAGTAATGATAATCATTTTCATCCGATAATTAATTACAAGCAAAAATGAATCTACCGGGGATTACAATGAAAATAAGATATCTTTTAACAGCAACTGTTGTGTTGTCTATTGTGTCGCTATTTATTGGTGTAGTAAATATTAAACCAAGTGACTTATTAGACTTCGGTTCAGAAGAAACTAGACTATTTATTATTAGTCGTGTACCAAGACTTGTAGCAATTTTGCTAGCAGGTGCAGGTATGAGTATTGCTGGTTTAATTATGCAAAGCTTAAGTAGGAATAAGTTCGTGTCACCAACTACAGCAGGAACTTTAGATGCTACGAAATTAGGTGTCCTAATTTCAATGATGTTTTTTACAAATGTCACGTACTTCCAAAAAATTTCCTTCGCTTTCATATTTGCTTTAGCCGGCACATTATTGTTTATGCAAATATTAAATCGAATAAAGTTTAAAGATGCGATTTTTATACCGCTTATTGGCTTAATGTTCGGAAATATTCTTTCGTCGATTACGACATTCTTTGCGTATAAGGCAGATATAATTCAAAACATTACTGCATGGTTACAAGGAGATTTCTCTTTAATAATGAAAGGTCGTTATGAGCTTTTATACATAAGTGTACCTGTTCTAATTTTAGCTTACATTTATGCGAATCGTTTCACAGTGGCTGGAATGGGTGAAGATTTTGCAAAAAATCTTGGTCTTTCCTATAAATTCGTTGTGAATTTAGGTCTAGTGTTAGTAGCACTCGTAACAACTACGGTGGTATTAACTGTTGGTATGATTCCTTTCCTTGGATTAATTATTCCAAATATCATATCGCTATTCAAAGGGGATAACCTTGCAAAGACATTACCACATACAGCATTACTCGGAATGTCATTCCTATTATTATGTGATATTTTAGGACGCGTCTTGATTTTCCCTTACGAAATTCCGATTAGTATGACGGTCGGCGTCATCGGAAGTGCCATCTTCCTATTTATGTTGTTTAGGGGGAGAGCATATGCGTAACCGTACCAAAATGTTGATATTACTAGGATTAGCAGTAATTGCTATGTTACTGTATGTCTTTTATGAACTAAATGGGAACTATCATTATGCGTTCCCTCGTCGCCTCATTAAAGTGGTGGCGATGGCATTAACGGGAATTGCCATTGCGTATTCCACAGTGGTATTCCAAACGATTACACATAATCGGATATTAACACCAAGTGTTATGGGACTTGATGCGTTATATATGATGGTGCAAACAATTATTTATTACTTCTTTGGCTCTATGTCCATATTCGTTATTAATGCGCAATATAATTTCATGTTAGCTGTTACAGCTATGGTAATTTTTGCACTTATTTTCTATCGGGTATTGTTCAAAGAAGGGAAACGACCGATTTACTTCCTACTGCTAGTCGGAATGATTGTCGGAACGTTTTTAGGAAGTGTCACAACATTCTTCCAAGTATTAATTGATCCTAATGAGTTCTTAAGTTTACAAAGTAAAATGTTCGCCAGCTTTAATAATGTGAATTCAGATTTAGTATGGTTAGCAGGTTTTGTGATTGTCGGAACTTTTATATACGGATGGCGCCATATGAGCCAACTCGATGTGATGTCCCTTGGTCGTGATACAGCGATAAACTTAGGAGTACCTTATGATAAGCTTGTACAGCGCATGCTTATTCTATCTTCTATATTAATTGCCGTTTCTACAGCTCTTGTTGGGCCTATTACATTCTTTGGCTTAATCGTAGCGAATTTATCGTATCAGTTTTTCAAGACGTACAAGCACTCTGTGTTAATCGCAGGCTCTTGTGTGATGAGTATTGTTGCTTTAGTCGGTGGACAGTGGATGGTCGAGCGTATTTTTAACTTCGATACAACACTTAGCGTCATTATAAACTTTGTAGGTGGTGTGTACTTCATCTACTTATTATTGAAGGAAAGTAGGTCAGCAGGATGATCCAAGTAAAAGAGATTTCTAAGTTTTTTGGGAAAAAGCCGGTCATTCAAGATGTTAGTGTAGACGTTGCACCAGGAAAAATTACGTCTTTTATCGGACCAAATGGTGCAGGTAAATCAACATTGCTTTCAATGGTAAGCCGTTTACTGAATGCAGACACTGGAGAAGTACTACTGGATAAATCGGATGTGCGTCGCTGGAAATCCGATGACTTTGCAAAGCGCGTATCGATTTTAAAGCAATCAAACTACATGAATGTACGTCTAACAATACGCGAACTTGTATCATTTGGTCGTTTTCCTTATTCAAAAGGGAACCTAAAACCAGAGGATGAGCAAAAAATAGATGAGGCAATACAATATATGAATTTAGACGATATTCAGCATAACTACTTGGATGAATTATCGGGTGGTCAGCGTCAACGGGCATTTATTGCAATGGTCATTGCGCAGGACACCGACTATATTCTATTAGATGAGCCACTTAACAATTTGGACATGAAGCATTCCGTGCAAATCATGAAAATATTGCGTAAGTTGGTCGATGAGTTAGGAAAAACAGTTGTCATTGTTTTACATGATATTAACTTTGCATCTGTCTATTCTGATCATATCGTCGCTTTAAAAAATGGACGTGTTGTAAAAGATGGTCCAACGAATGACATTATTAACTCAGATGCATTAAAGGAAATCTATGATATGGATATCCCTGTTCAAGAGCAGAATGGCTGTCGCATTTGTGTCTATTTTAACTCATAGTAATAATAGATAGTCCTACCTATCTAAAAATATAAAAACAATTAAAGGAGCATTTCACAATGAAAAATTGGAAATTACTTACTGTGCTAATGGCAATGATGCTTTTAGTATTAGCTGCTTGTAGTTCGAAAGAAGAATCAAAAGAAGACGATAAAGGTTCAACAGATAATAAACCTGCTGAAGAGCAAAATGAAGCTGCTTCTGCTTACCCAATCACAATCCCAGGTAGTACAATGGGCGAAAATACATTTGAAGAAGTAACACTTAAAGAACAACCAAAAAATATTGTTGTATTTGACTATGGTTTCCTTGATACTTTAGATGCTTTAGGCGTTGACGTTGCAGGTGTGCCACAACAATCAGTACCTAGTTATTTAAGCAAATATGCTGACACTACGTATGTAAACGTTGGTTCTTTAAAAGAGCCTGATTTTGAAGCAATTTCTTCTATGAGCCCAGACATTATTTTTATTTCTGGTCGTCAAGCGGCTGCTTACGAAGAATTATCTAAAATTGCACCAACTGTATTCGTTGGTGTAGATAACGCGAAATTCATGGAATCATTTAAAACAAACACTGAATTAGCTGGTAAAATTTTCGGTAAAGAGAAAGAAGCTGCTGATGCATTTGCTGCATATGAAGCGAAAGTAGAAGAGATCAAAGCAAAAACTGCTTCATCTGAAGACAAAGCTTTAATCGTTTTAGGTAGTGAAGGTTCATTATCTGCGTATGGTCCTGGTTCACGTTTTGGTGTTATTCATGATGTATTTGGTGTAAAAGCTGTTGATGATACAATTAAAGTTGATACACATGGTGATAACGTAAGCTTTGAGTACGTACGTGAGAAAAACCCAGATATGTTATTCGTAGTTGACCGTGATGCGGCAGTTAACCCTGAAGGTGAGTCTGGTACAAAAGCTGCTATTGAAAATGAAATCGTTAGTGCTACTAACGCTGCTAAGAACGGTAAAATTTTCTATCTAAATCCAGAATATTGGTACCTATCAGGTGGCGGTTTATTATCAGAAACTGCAAAAGCTGACGATATTTTAAAGGCGTTTAACTAATATGTTTGTTCAAATTAAGCGTATGGTCGTTACAGAAGGCAATGCCAATAAGGTTGTAGAGCGTTTTGGAGCTAAAAAGGATGGTCCATCACTACTTGAACAGCAACCAGGTTTTATCGATAAGCAAGTCCTTGTAAAAAAAGTACGTCGTGGCGATGAAGAAGTGCTTATTATGGTTCGTTGGGAATCTGAAGAAGCATGGAAAAATTGGGAGAAGAGCCCTGAGCATATTGCTGGTCATAAAGCAAATGCAGGTAAGCCTAAACCTGACTTTATCATTGAAAGCGGACAAGATGTTTACTATGTAAAAGGTTAATAAGAATGGGAGGTGTCACAAGTAATTTGTGGCACCTCTTTTTGCTTTTTAAGATATAGCAATATGTGTGAAGAAGTAGGGAAGAAAAGGATGGTAGGCAAGAGGGTGACTCTGTTTGTGTCACACCTCACCTCGCCATGAATGAAGGTTGTACTTTAATGTTTAATAGAAGTTTTATTCCAGCTATTGAAGGCTGAAGTAATATTAAAAGAAATACCGCTCTCATTAATGCATAATCCAGTAAAATTAGTCGGACAGTAATAATAAGCTTCACTTGCCTTAGTAACAGAATCGAAAGTCTTTGTAGAGGCAATATAATCTGTATTTGTAACATCAGTTGGTAAGTCTGCATTGTTAACGGTATTACTGCCGATGCTATGGTGATTAAGAGATTGTATTTGCTTTCCTCGAGCATACATAATGCTGCAATGAGGAGCTTTATAAATCATCGGGGTATGAAGATTCAAACCAGAAGTTAAAGGACTCACTAAAGACAATAATAATAAATCGTCATCGGACACTTTTACAATCTTATATTGCGCCATATAGGCATCCATTTTTTGCTGAAAAGTATCTTCAAAACCAGATGTATCACAAATGGAGTTAGATAGAGTAGATTTAAGTTTGTATGCTGCTAAAGTTTCTTGATAAGCTCGTTGCTCTGCTTGAATAATTAGTTGTTCAATAGATTGTTGTTCGTGTGAAGGCTTTTTAATAGTGATTTCTTCTGCCGCTACATAAATCGTGCAGGAAAAAGTTTCTGTAAGTATTAGTATAGTGTTATTTACTCCATTAGCCATTTCAATCACTCCTAATTTGGAGAATTTTAAAATTAACATAAGGCAAAAACTCCAGATTGTGTCACATATATTACAGATGAATTTTACCTACCTTAAGCGTAACATCTGTCAGGACGCCATTTCAATGGTCAGTTAACGCCAAAAAATGGCGGTCACTAGTATTATCCCGCCATTTTTTATACTACTTTTTAGCAAAAAACTGGCGTGCTATTTGAAAATACCGCCATTATTTGGCGGTATATATGTTTTTATTATCAGTGATAGGTAGAAAAGGTGAATACTAATTCATTTAACTCGTAAATGATAGAATTAATTACCAAAAATATATATAATATTGAATAATATAATTAAGGAGGAAGAGGGCTATTGAAGGATATAGATGGACGCATTAATGAATCTTTAGACATAATTATTGAAAATGATGCAATGCTTGGTGATGAATTAAAAACAATGCTTAAAAGCTTTAAAGAAGAAAAAGTAGTTACAGGCTATTCGTTTGGCAAACTATGTTTTTGGCATTATGAAGCATTTGTAGATTGTTTGAATGATGATATTTATAAAGTCGCTGCAGCTATTGAACTTCTAATATTGTCCTATGATATTATTGATGATTTACAGGATAAGGATTCTGATTATATTTGGAGCAAAACACCCGAACTTGCATTAAATGTTGCATTAGCCATGCTCGTTATGTCATCTAAGACTATACATAGCACTACTTTTGAACACAAAAATATGGCCCTTCGATTATTACAAGAATATGCTTTGCGAAGTATTAGTGGCCAGCAGTTAGATGTACTCAATGATTGTCGAGATGAGCAATCATATTTACAAATGATTGACCAAAAATCAGGTTCCCTAACAGCGATGAGTTGTGTTATTGGTGAAGTACTTGCCAAAGGAGAAATGACTGCTGAAATAGAAGAATACGGAAAATATATAGGTATTATTCAACAAATAAAAAATGATATTCAAGGTTTAAAAACATGGGGACCTAAGAATGATCTTATAAATAAAAAATATTCGTTACCAATTATTTATCTAATGTCACAAAATAATAGTGTTTCAAAATATGTGATAAACTATTATAATAAAGATATAGTTACATTTTTGGATAAAAATGCTATAGAAAATGAGCTGAAAAATGGTGGCGCAATACGCTATGCCATTACGATGAAGAACCTCTATAAGCTAAAAGCATTGAATAATCTCGAAAATGTTGCTATAAACAAAGTAGGTAAAGAATACCTAATAAAACTAATGAGATGAGGAGAGATTTTTATGATTAATGTAATTCAGTATCTAGAACAAAACCCTGCACTAGTATCACTGTTAAAAGAACAGAAAGTCGCATTAATTGGTTTTTCAGCAACTGAACAACAGGCTATACTTGACTCATTCGAAGAAGAACTATGCCTACAACAAACAATTTGGAACTAAATATAATTATACGAAAATGGTTTATGCTTGCTATAAGTGTTTACATTCTGCTAGGTTTCTACCTACTATATGTTACTTATAGCAAGCCTTATTTGGGTATAGATATAAAAGAAATAAATGGAAACTGGGTAGTGGAAAAATCATATGGACCATTATTGACTGGGCAAAGAATCTCTGCGAACGATATTATTTTAAACATAGATAATGTTCCAATCGACGCTATTCCTTATGTCAAAGATGATTTTGTTATTAGGGCGGCAAATATGTTAACTATTTTGAAGCCTGATGGTCAAATTATCGATGTTGAGGTAAGTAGTTTAGATTTTACTGACCACTTTTATTTTGTATTGGTAATCCCAGCGTGTTATTATTTTTTAACATTTTTTATTGTCCTTTATTTGTATTGTAAACAAAAAAACACCTCGCTATTAAGATTGCTTATTTTATTTATGCTATCGGTCTCTATAGCCTATCTTAGTAGCGGCGCATCTGGCAGTCTAAACAGTATAGGCATTATCGTCAATCGAGGGAGTATGCTATTATGTTTAGTATTGTTTTTACATTTTTTGAGAAATTATTTTATTTTTTTAAAGGCAAATTGGATACTTTCTAACAATATTAAATTATTTTATCTACTACCGATTATAGCCATGCTATTTGGCTACATTGGTATTATTTATTATGACTTGCATGATTTCCTTTCAAATATTGTTTTAACTGTTTTCTTAATTTTCCTTATTACTATACTTGGCATTTTATTGCTAAGCTATTTTAAATATAAATCACCTCAGTTGAAAATTTTGTTAAATGGCGTAATGATTCCTTTTCTTCCATTCTTGTTTCTTTATGCAATTCCACTTATATTATTTAATCGATATATTCTTTCCGCTGAAATCAGTGCTTTATTTTTATTGTTGATTCCATTTAGCTTTATTTTTACTCAACTAGCGGAACGATTATTTGATATTGAATATCACATTACAAGACTTCGGTACTATGTAATATTCTCTTTAATATTTACTTTGTGGTTTGCTTTTGGTTTGTATTGGATCGCTGGGAAATTTTTAACGATGACTGTGATATCAGGTATTTCATTGTTTACTTTTTTATCGTTGGTTGTTCTTTTCTACATAAAAGAGAAGGTCGATTATCGCAAGCGTAAAATATTGTTTTCTACTAAAGGTGATTATATACATCAGTTATATATTGCTGTAGATAGAATCGGCAAAACGATTAAATTAGATGAGCTTCTAGAAAGGTTTGCACAAGAGGTTTCACTGCACCTTGAGCTTGAGCATGTATTTGTATTAACCTATGACTATGACACAAATCAATTTACTTCAATGGTTGAGGGAAAGATTCCTATAAATCCTATGTTAATGGAAGATTTAAGATTAGGAGAAATACGGAAACTTGACAAAGTCTATCTAGCTTTCCTCCATCAAGATGCTCATTACAAAAGAGCCTTAGTATTGGGGCATAATAATTCAATTCATTTAAAAGAAGAAGAGCTACTATGGCTCGAGTTGCTCCTGTTATATGTAAATAATTTTATAGAAAATACAAAAATGGTGGAAGAACTGTTAGAGGAACTAAAGCATATGAAGCAAGCAGATGATGGTCAATTACCTTGGCTAAACAAACTACTGTGGTTAAGGTTTGAAGAGGAAAAATATCAATTAGCTCAAGAATTGCATGATACGAACTTACAAGAGCAACTCCATATTGCTCGAGAAATAGATGTCTTAATAAATGCAAAAGATACAGTAGAAATCCAACAAAAACTTGTAAAGATTCATCAACAAATGGTTACATCTTTACACGATTTAAGAGCTTATTGTGAAAATTTGAAACCCCCGCTATTAGACACACTAGGGCTAAATGCAGCCTTAGAAAAACTCATTCGAAAAGTAACAGAAAGAGCTAGTTTTTTGTTAATCTATACAATCGATCGCCTCTATCTAGAGGATGAGCGAATGAACTTAATGATTTACCGTCTATTTCAAGAATTACTCAACAATGCTATGAAACATTCCTATGCGACAACAGTTGAAATTCATCTTAAGGAAATGGACAATGGATTTGAAATCATTTATCAGGATGATGGGGTAGGCTGTAATGTAAATGATATTATAGTGGCAGAATCGATGGGGATTCGTGGTATGCAAGAGCGTGTAAAAGCCTTTAATGGACACTTTTACATGGATACCCATATTAATAAAGGGATGTCTATTAGAATTACAGTAAAAGAAGGAAGTGACACACTTGATAACGATGCTCATAGTGGATGATCACCCAATTGTGTTAGAGGGAACAAAAAATCTATTTAAAGAAAATGAAGATATTTTAGTGGATACAGAAAGTGATGCAACTTCTGTCATTCCAAAAATTAAAAACAAGCCATATGATATTTATCTTATTGATATCAATATGCCTTTAGAAAATGGCATTCATTTAGCTCGAAATATTAAAGCTCTTCAGGTGGATGCGTCGATTATCCTTTATACAGGGGATGATATTACGGATTATTATCCACTCATTTTGGAAAGAAAGATCGAGGGGATTTTAGCGAAGACAGCATCTAAAGAGCAAATATTACGGACGGTTCGAGCCATTGCCAATGGTGAAATTGTGTTACCAAAAAATTTCTTAGATTTTCTTGATAATCGCTTTAAACTGCAGGATGCAAAGCTCGATATACATTTAAATGAAAAAGAAAAGAAAATTTTAAGATTGATTGCTAAAGGGCATACAAATAAAGCAATAGCGATCGAGTTAAATATTCCTCAGCGAACAACTGAAAGATATTTAACACAGTTATTTTCCCTACTCAATGTAGATTCACGTACAGAAGCAGTAAACCTTGCAGAACGAATGAATTTACTCTAGTTTTAGAATGTGGTACAATATATAAAATTATTGTTATATTTTACTATAAAAGGGTATTTTAGGTGAATACCAAGAGGCATTGCCTATAATTAGAATAATTTTCTGTATTTATAATTCTAAATACCTATTATGTGTATTAAACACCGCCATTTTTTGGCGGTGTTTTTGTATTACCGCCAAATCACGCCAAAAAATCTAGCGAAGTCCGCCAAAAAAGTGGCGTAAACACAACATTGAAATGGTGGTATATGTACTGGTACGCTTAACTTAATCGTGGTTAAGTTTATTTGCCATAGTGCGTAATAGTGTAAGTGTATGGTTCATTAATTAATAAATTACTAATTTGTTTATATAGTAGAAAGTGGATTTTTTTGTAATGTTACTAGCTAGACAGCATATTCAAGATAAAACTTTAATAAAGGTAGGCGTATAATTTGAAAGTAGAACTTGAAAATTTAATCTCTATAGATGAATCTAATAAAGATCAAGTCATTAAAGTTTATAATCGCTATGGTATTTTGGTAGGTGCGCCTGAAATCAGAAAAAGAAATTTGAAGGCATCTTTTAATCCTATTTTTACTTTAAATGAAGATGTGACGTATGAGCAGGTGGCAGCATTATATAAATCATTGGAACATGAATTAGGGATTGTCTCTATTGGAGAACGTTTTTACTTTGATTTTTCGGAGAGCGAGTATGAACAAGCGCCATTATTTACTTTAAATTCTACGGGGAATTCCCCAGAGATGTTTGTAGATGATAAAGGGACTTTATTTTCTATCAGTACGTATTGTAAGCAGTGTGGTCTAATGGAAAAAGAGCAACTCTCACCATTAGTCATTGATACTTCGCAAATGAAAGATCGTCATTTAGTCCATGTAAGTGGGTACTGGGTAGCTTCCGAAGAATTAGTGGCACTAATGAAGCAAGCTAAAATTGAGGGCTATGAACTATTGGAAGTAATGCATAGCGGATCAGAAGTTGGAAAACAGCCTGCATATCAAATAATCCCAACACAGATAATGCCTGGATGTAGCGCTGAAAGAATTAAACTGTATTTTGCTACTGAACAACCACCTTGCAAATGTGGGTTAAGCGGTGTCATTAATGGTCCTGATATTTATGATTGTAACGATATAATAACTTTAAGTGGTGATGTATTTTATTCTTCTGAATGGAGTCATGATGGCAGATATCTGTACAGAAAAACACTATTTAGTAGAAAGTTCAGGGAGTTAATTATTAATAATCGTATTTCTAGAGAAGTTAGAGGAGAAAAAGATCAAAACTTTGGACCGAAAGATTGGTTATTTGACCCAGTATTATTAAAATAGTCTGAAGAATGAAATATCAGAGGTTTGGAGAGTGCTGATGTTGTTTAGAAAAATACTACCTATAATAGCTATTTTATTTATTGTTGCATTAGCACTTTCAAATTACTTCAATAAATCGGATGAAGCATCTATTCGACTAGCTCGTGATATTAAGTGTTTACTGATGCTATAAATGCCGAAATATATGAATATACTCCTCTATTTCACGTAATTATGGTATGATGTGAAAAAACAATTCGTGAATGTATTTTGAGGTGAAATTTTGATAAAAAAATGGGCATTTCCATTAGCAATAGTAACGCTAATCGCTTTTTTTATGCTGCGGTTAACATATCAGGGTGAGACAATTTTTAATTTTGATACAAAAGTGGCAGACATATTATTTGGTAATCCGTTTATCGAAGCTTTTCATTATATCGGTGAGCCGAGTTTTGTCATTACCGTTGCGCTTATATTAATGGTGTATTTAGCATGGAGGGTAAAAAATTACCGAGGCATGCTATTTGTTTTGTTAACATTTGCAGGAGGTAATGTACTGAATCAATTGCTAAAAAAATGGATTCAACGACCTCGACCAGAAATAGAAGATCAATTAACATCGTTTAGTTTTCCATCAGGACATGCTATGTCAGGCATTTTGTATTTGTTTACCGTTGCTTATTTGTTATCTGAAAATAACAGCAAAGCACGTCAAATACAGCTTTGGGTAGGGGCAATTGCACTGACAATACTTATTGGTCTATCACGTATAGCAGGTGCGCGCCATTTTGCTTCTGATGTACTAGCTGGCTGGTGCGTCGGTTACACATGGTTTATCATTTGTGTACTTTGGTATGAGCGACGTAAACGATTATATAAAAAGAATACTATAAAACAATAGTACTAATGTGAGCAGTACCCTTCAAAGGGTGCTGCTCTTTTTAAGTATTGCTAGTCGAATGACGTGCCTATGTTTACGTAATAGAATAGCGTAATATGGCGTGTGCTTTTGCGGACAGTCCTTTATTGGGACTACTTCCTTTATATGAGAAAATTATTAAGTTTTTGTATAGAATATTTACCTAGTAAAAAAGAATTGCTTCTAGGAAACTTTTAAGCTAAGATGAGTACAATAAGAAAAAGAGAAAAGGAAGAAGGACTTGGAAGGATCAATATTATTCGCCTTAGGGTTAACCCTTTTTGCTGGACTTGCAACAGGAGTAGGGAGCTTAATAGCATTTTTTACATCACGCACAAATACAAAATTTTTATCAATAGCCCTTGGATTTTCCGCTGGTGTTATGATTTATGTATCACTTGTGGAAATATTCGTAAAAGCAAAAGATGCTTTAACGAATGCTTTAGGTACAACTAACGGTTATTGGTTGACGATAGCAGGTTTCTTTGGCGGAATGTTATTTATAGCATTGATTGATAAATTTATTCCAAAATCGACTAATCCCCATGAGGTTAAGCTTGTTGAAGATGTTAATGCCGTAAAACCACAGGTAGATGAAAACCATCTGATGAAGATGGGGGTTTTCACTGCTCTTGCCATTGGGATTCATAATTTCCCTGAAGGTATTGCGACGTTTATGTCCGCAATAAACGATCCGAATGTTGGTATTGCTATTGCAATTGCTGTAGCCATTCATAATATACCAGAGGGAATTGCTGTATCAGTACCTATTTTTTTTGCTACAGGCAATCGTAGAAAAGCGTTTAAACTATCTTTTTTATCAGGGTTAGCAGAGCCTGTTGGTGCGCTAGTAGCATATTTGCTATTAATGCCTTTTTTAACAGACGTCATGTTTGGGATTGTATTTGCCGGTGTTGCCGGAATTATGGTCTTTATATCATTAGATGAGCTACTCCCCGCTGCACAGCGCTACGATGAAACACATTTATCGATGTATGGATTAGTTGCAGGAATGGCTGTAATGGCTATTAGTCTAGTATTATTAGCATAATTAAATGAAAAAGGAATCTAGTCAATGGATATCGGCTAGATTCCTTTTTTTATACTTCTATTAATTTCTTAACTGTTTCCAAGCAATCATAAAAAGTGTTAAATGGCTCATAAGGAACTTGTAAATCTTTACAGTGGTCAAGTAACTGTTCTCTAGCTAATACTAAATCCGCTTGTTTAGCAGCTTCAAAATCAGAAATAGAGTCACCAATAACAATTTTGAAATGATCGGGCTGTGTCACTTTACGCATGACAGTTGGTTTACAGCAACCGCAACTTTGAGTTGTAAACTTTGCACATTGTGCATCGCAGCTATTTAGATAAACAATAGTAATCTGCTCTCCAGAAAAGTCAGCACTATTGCAATAAACCCCTGAAAATGGACCAAACTTTTCAAGCATTGGTTGTATGAAAAAATCGACCCCTCCGCTGACAATATAAAATGGAATATTGTGTTCCTGTGCATAATGAACGAATTCTCTAAAGCCTTCACGAATTACAGCGGTCTCCAGTAAATATTGAATGATGTCATCTTTTTGGTTAGTCGATAATAGTTCAAACATAGCTGTAATGCCGTCTTTAAAGCTTATTGTTTGGGCCATCATCGCCTTCGCAATTTTTTCAGATTGTTCAGGGACAAAATGCGTCATAAGTGAGACGATATTATCTGTTTCGGTTATAGTACCGTCAAAGTCGCAAAATATAATTGGTTTCAAGTTACAGCCTCCTTCAAGAAAAAACGCCTACTTTGAAGTAGACGTTGTAAATTTATATTACTTGTACACCATGCTCATCGGCCTTCGTTAGAATGATATGATGTTCTGGGAATTTTGCTTGCATTGTTGCAACAAAGCCTTCGGCAATAGCAGTAGGGATGATGGAAATGAGTGTTGGACCAGCTCCACTTAATGCTGTACCATAAGCACCATTTGCTTTTGCAGCTTCTTTAATCTCCGCATATTGTGGTATTAATGTTGAACGGAAAGGCTCATGGAACAAATCAGCTTCCATATAGTGCCCAGCACGTTCAAAATCTCGAACCATTAACGATGCAGCTAGCATATTTGCATTTGCAGAAGCACGTACTGCATAAGCCCGATCAAATTGTTTTGGTAAGACCGAGCGTGACTCACTCGTTTTCAACTCCACATCAGGGACATAAACAACAAATGAAGCATTGATATCATTGACATGGAAAGTATCTACAATACCGTTTTCATCCATTGAAGATATAGTCAAGCCTCCAAGTACTGAGGCAGTAGCATTATCAGGATGCCCTTCAATCTGAGAAGATAGATTTAACTTGTCTTGCACAGTTAACTTCAAATCGCATAATTGGTTGGCTAGTTCAATACCTGCAACAATAACGGCTGCACTACTGCCCAAACCACGAGCTAAAGGAAGTTCGCTTGCCATTTCAACACGGCAAGTAGGTAAATTCTTCTTATACTGATCAGCGATTTTTTTGGCAATAATGTATAGTAAATGTTGCTCAAGCTCAAATTCACTAGGACCGTTGTCATCGAGATGTATAATCTCCCAACTATCCTGTAGGGAAACATCTAATTTCAAGTAAAGAGACAAGCCGAGTCCAATAGAATCAAAGCCAGGGCCTAAATTGGCTGTGCTCCCAGGAACGGTGATTTGCCACTTTTTACTCATAGTACGCCCTCGATATATTTGCGGATTTCTTCTTCATCATTTTTTAGAGCAACAACGTCTACTGTTGAAACGTTCATTGCCGTGTCAGGATCTTTTAAGCCGTTACCAGTAAAGACTGTCACGACTTTTGAGCCTTTGACAATTTTACCGTTTTCAACAGATTTAATAACACCTGCTAATGATGCAGCTGAACCAGGCTCAACAAAAATGCCTTCCGTTCCTGCAATTAGCTTATAAGCTGCTAAAATTTCTTCGTCTGTTACAGAGTCAATAATGCCGCCAGACTCATCTCGTGCTGCTTCAGCATACTGCCAGCTAGCAGGGTTACCGATACGGATAGCTGTTGCAACTGTTTCTGGGTTAGCGATTGGTTCACCTTTTACAATTGCTGCGGCACCTTCTGCTTCAAAGCCGTACATTTTTGGTAAACCTGAAGCTTTGACATCATTATATTCTTTAAAGCCTTTCCAGTAAGCAGTAATATTTCCTGCGTTACCTACTGGAATGCATAAATAGTCTGGAGCAGATCCTAAAGCATCTACAATTTCAAAAGAAGCTGTTTTTTGCCCTTCAATGCGATATGGGTTAACTGAGTTAACAAGTGCTACAGGTGTTGTTTCACTCACTTGACGCACGATGTTTAATGCATCATCGAAATTACCATCAATTTCAATAATTTTTGCACCATACATTGTCGCTTGTGCTAATTTACCAAGGGCTACTTTCCCTTTAGGAATCACAACAATAGATTGGATACCTGCACGTGTTGCATAAGCTGCAGCAGCCGCTGAAGTATTGCCTGTTGAGGCACAAATAACACATTTACTACCATCTTCAATAGCCTTGGCTACGGCAAATACCATACCGCGATCTTTGAAAGAACCAGTTGGATTTGCACCTTCTATTTTACCATACAGCTCAATACCAAGCTGTTTAGAAAGATTAACTAAATGTATAAGAGGCGTATTGCCTTCGTTTAATGTTAGAGCAGGTGTATTTTCTGTTACGGGTAAAAATTGTTTATATTCTTCAATAAGGCCTTTCCACATAACGTAACGATCTCCTTTTGTTCTTATAGAAAGAACAGTTGTTTTTGTATAAGAGACATTTTAACGCAAATGACCATCTATTTTCAATAGCAATTAATAAATTGTCTAAACAATTCGGTCATTTGAATTTTACTTGTCACTTTCTTGAAACAACTGTATAGTAAACTCGTAATGTAAAGTCAAGTGTAAAGACAGGTGGTTAAGATGACAACAATTAAGCAAGAACAATCTATATCACGTAACAAGCTTTTGGGTGTAGCAGGTGTTGGCTGGCTCTTTGATGCAATGGACGTCGGTATTTTATCTTTCGTTATTACAGCGCTCGCGGTAGATTGGGATTTAACTAAAAGTCAGATGGGTTGGATTGGCAGTGTTAATTCTATAGGAATGGCAGTTGGCGCACTCATCTTTGGTATTTTTGCAGATAAAGTCGGTCGTAAGCAAGTGTTCATGTGGACGCTTATATTATTTTCTGTGGCAAGTGGTATTTCGGCATTTACAACAACTTTAATCGCATTTATGGCATTACGCTTTTTAGTAGGGATGGGGCTCGGTGGAGAGCTACCGGTAGCATCTACTCTTGTTTCTGAAAGTGTGGAGGCAAAGGAACGTGGAAGAGTAGTGGTATTACTAGAGAGCTTTTGGGCAGCAGGCTGGCTTATTGCCGCACTGATTTCTTATTTTGTTATCCCGACATGGGGCTGGCGTGTCGCTTTGTTGTTAACAGCAATTCCAGCAGTGTACGCTATATACCTGCGTTGGCATTTACCTGATTCACCACAGTTTACTGCGAAGGCTGAATCTAAAAAACGTAGCATTTTTCTCAACATACGTGATGTATGGTCGAAAAAATATGCCCGTTCGACACTTATGCTATGGGTGCTATGGTTTACAGTAGTATTCTCGTATTACGGTATGTTTTTATGGTTACCGAGTGTAATGGTCGGAAAAGGTTTTGATATGATTACTAGCTTTAAGTATGTGTTGATTATGACTTTAGCTCAGCTTCCGGGTTACTTTACAGCGGCATGGTTTATTGAAAAATTTGGACGCAAATTTGTACTTGTTTCCTATTTAATTGGAACCGCTGTAAGTGCTTTCATTTTTGGTAATGCAGAAACAATGGCGGTGCTATTAACATCTGGGATGCTATTATCATTCTTTAATTTAGGCGCGTGGGGTGCACTCTATGCTTATACACCAGAACAGTACCCAGCCGTTATTCGTGGTACAGGTGCAGGAATGGCTGCCGCAGTTGGACGAATTGGCGGTATTTTCGGTCCATTATTGGTAGGATCATTACTAACAGCAGGCTATGATATCGGTTTTATTTTTGCAATTTTTTGTGGTGCTATCATTATAGGGGTTATTGGTGTCATATTTTTAGGCACAGAAACGAAACAAATGGAACTGGAATAGTAAACATAAGGAAAGTCTTGGGTTCAATTTGAATCCAAGACTTTTTTAAAATCTGCTTTATTAAATACATAAAAATTATGTTTTATTTATTTTTATGCACTTGTTTCTAAAATATGTTAAAATTTCAATTCGTAGATTACTTGTTATCCAACTACTAAGTTGATAAAGATACTTTGGATATGATAAATATAGAGATTTTATGTCATTTTATTATGAACTAGTGCGTTAGTGTGTTAATACATTAAAGATTTTTCTGAAAAGTCATTGTATTCAAATTGCAATCATGATACTGTATTTTTAATCGAATTTAGAGTCAGTAGGGAATAATCTCCATTCGTGATAATTTCTTTGAAAGAAAGGTTGTTAGGAATGAGTATAAATGAAAATATAAAGAAAAGATTTGTAAGACTGTCAAAAGGACAACGTAAAGTTGCGCAATTTGTTATGAGTAATCCAACGGTTGTTATTGCTAATGGGGCAGCTGAAGTAGGTAGACAGGCAAATGTTAGTGAATCAACCGTTATTCGTTTTTGTTATGCGATGGATTTGTCAGGTTATGTGGAGCTACAAGAAGAGATTAGAAGTTATTTAAACTCACAACATGAAAGTGTTCCTCTTCAACCAGCACATACGGCGAGCAAGCAAAGAACTTCAAGCTTTGCTAAAATCATGCAACGTGATATGCAAAACATACAAGATACAATACATCTTGTGAACGATAAGGTGCTTCAAAAAAGCTCTAAATGGATGCATGAAGCAGATACAGTTTATATTTTAGGTACAAGACAAGCAGCCTCTATTGCTAATTGGTTATCGTATACGTTGAAAACTTTACGACCAAATGTAAAGCAACTACGTACAGATTCAGATGATCTCGTTCAACAAATCAACAGCATGAGCGAACGTACTACGTTAATTGTTTTTTCATGTGATAAACATTCCAATGATGTGAAAACGATTGTTGAAATAGCGAAAATGAAAAAAGTGAAAATTATTGCTATTACCGGATCGGCGTTGTCACCAATAAGAGACTATGCAAGTGCCCTATTTGCATTAGGTTTAAAAAATCAATCCTCTTTAGATATGGTACCTGTTCTATTTTCATTTATGCATGCTCTTATTGAGGAAATGGTTAGTCATGATAAAGAGCGATACACTCAATATCAACAATCATATGAACAAGTAGAAAATAACTTATTATTTTTAGATGTAGCAAGAGAAAAGCAAGTATTTTAATCAAGTATAGCGTATAGATGGAGTAATAGGCTCATCTATACGTTTTTGGTTTAAGGTCTAGAAAAGTAAAAAGATGTCCAACTAAAATATTAGACATCCTTAAAAAACAATTTATAAAATTTTACTTAAACTATATTCAGCCTTGAATGTATCATTCAGTTTAATAGCATTAACGCGAGTTCCTTCGTGTTCAAAGCCTAGTTTTTTAAATAGCTGTAATGCGGCATCATTATGCTCCATAACGGATAATTCGAGGCGAGAGATATTTCTTTGGTTAGCCCAGTCTTCCACTGCCTTCATAAGTGCTGAACCAATCCCTTTTCGCTGGTGTTCTTCTTTCACGGCCAAGTGGACTGAGGCAACATGTTTGGCTTTAGAGTGCTTATAACCATGAATTACTGCATAACCTGCAAACGTGCCATTTAAAATACAAAGCAAAATTGTGCGGTTTTTTAATTGCTTCCAATAAGCTAGGTTTTTTCTAAGTTGTTGTACAGTTAGCTCTAACTCATTTTCAACATTATACAAAAATTCAGTTTGTTGAAGGATTTCTTCTTGTAAAAGAATAAATGCTCTAGCATCTGATGCTTCAATCGCTCGGATTATGTACGCAGAAGTATTTTCGTTATTTTCAGAAATATGATCCGTCGATATTTTCTCCTGTGTGCGAGAAAATGTGACACTTGTGCCTAATTTGACATCTATGACATAATAACCTGCATTTGTCCAAGATAAAAAATGCGTAAGAGGAGGCTTTGTTTTTTTCCACCAGCTCTTATTTAAATAAGCAGCATTGGGTAAGGCTTGTCCCATAATGTTTTCTAATGCGCTAAAGGATAAAGTAATTTCACTTTGCGAAGCCACGTCAAAATAGCTTGCCAAAGGAATATACTTTTTTTCCATCTTCTTTGTCATCACAATCCCCATTCCTGTAATTCCTAAAAATTTTGACTACATGATAATAGCATAAAATTATCGTTTATTGTATAAAAATCACAACTATCTATCTATCTAAAATAAGGAAATTTATGTTTAACAAAGGAAATCAAAAAAATCCATGGTAAAAAATAGATAAACTATTAAATGGAGTGAAATACTTTTATTATAGTATAGTGTAGCGTTAATGAACAACAACATAGTTTTCAAAAGGAGCGTATGATGAAAGTTTTACTTTATATCATGTTCTTTCATAAATTATGTTAAAATAAATGAAAATGTAGAAGTCATTTAGGAGGAAAAGTATTAATGAGCAAAGTTTTAGTTTTCGGACATAAAAATCCTGATACAGATACAATTACATCTGCAATTGTATACGCATATTTAAAGCAACAAATAGGAGTAGAAGCTGAAGCAGTACGTCTGGGCGAATTAAATAATGAAACAAAATATGCACTAGACAAATTTGGCTTTGAGGCACCGCGTGTTATTTCTTCTGTAGTAGGGGAAGCGGAAAAGGTTATCCTTGTAGACCATAATGAATTCCAACAATCGGCTGATGGCATTGAGGAAGTACAAATTACAGAGGTAATTGATCACCATCGTATTGCAAACTTCCAAACAGCTGACCCATTGTATTACCGTGCTGAACCAGTTGGTTGTACAGCGACTATTTTAAATAAAATCTTTAAAGAAAATGATGTTGTAATACCAGCAAATATTGCAGGGTTAATGTTATCAGCTATTATTTCTGACACATTACTGTTCAAATCACCAACTTGTACACAACAGGATGTCAAAGCTGCGGAGGAACTTGCAAAAATCGCAGGTGTTGATGCTGCGGACTATGGACTAGCAATGTTAAAAGCAGGCGCTGACCTTTCAGATAAATCTTTAGAGGATCTTTTATCTTTAGATGCAAAAGAGTTCCAGTTTGGTGAATATAAATCTGTCGTTGCCCAAGTGAATGCTGTTGATATTAACGATGTGCTTGGACGACAAGAAGAATTAGAAATTCTTTTAAATAAAAATGTTGCTGACAATGGTTTAGATCTATTCTTCTTCGTTGTAACAGACATTTTAAACAATGATTCAACAGCTGTTGCAATTGGACAAGTAGCAGAAGCGGCAGCAAAAGCATTTGGTGCAGAGCTGACAAACAACCGTGTTGTTTTACCAGGTGTTGTATCTCGTAAAAAACAAATCGTTCCAGTATTAACGGATGCATTAAAATAAAATAGCGTATTGTCCAAACTCAAGAACGAGGTTGAGACAAATAGAAAAAGTGTTAGATTGAATGCCATCAATCTAACACTTTTTTTGCTATGCCATGATGTCTGCGTCTTACGTTTTGTGCGTTCAAGCTATCATCAACTAGTGCCTTATTAATCAAGTTTTAGTGGTTGAACTGCTGGACCTTCTAACACTTCTCCTTGGGCATTAAAACGGGAGCCATGACAGGGGCAATCCCATGTCTCATCCGCTTCATTCCACTTTGTTTTACAGCCTAAATGCGTACAAGTCGGAGCATTTCCATTTTTAATATAACCTGTGACCAGTTCCTTTGCCACGAAGCCTCCGACTTTCAGCATTTGCATAAACTGCGCACCAAATTTTGTACGTGCAGGCGAATAAAGCGTACTTGCATCGTTGTTCTTCGCAGTACCTGTAATAAGTGAAGACAGTAAATCCCCAGCGACGAATGAATTTGAAATCCCCCATTTGCGATATCCTGTTGCGATAAAGACATTTGGTAAGGACTGCGTAATTTTTCCGACATAAGGTACCATGTCGGGTGTTTCGATATCTTGAGCCGACCATCTATAAAGTGGCTCCTGCCCAAAGTGTACTTTCATTTCATTTTGAATAGCATCGTAAAAGGGCTTCGTATTGGTCGTTTCACCTGCGATATGATTAGCCCCACCGAGAAGTAAATAGTGCTCATCGTTTATAGTAGTCGTTCGAATAGAACGTGAAGGAAAATCAACTGATAGATACTGCCCTTGGTACGTTTCCGTTATTTTACTGGCAACCATATAAGATCGGTTATTTGAAAGCTTTAGGAGTTGTAATCCTTTGAAGGCTTCAATTGGGTAATGCGTGCACAAAACAAGCTTATTATATTGAACCGATATATTTTTTTCGGTATGTAAGTCATTTTGTGCTATCCGTAATTGCTGGACACGTGTGTTTGCATATAGTTTCGCGCCCATTGATAATGCCTCTTTTATAAGAAAGTTACTTACAATTACAGGGTTTATTTGAGCTTGCTGCGATATGCTAAGTGCCTTTGTAATAGGGAAAGGGAGCTCCGTTTCAGAAGTAATCTTTGCCTTTACATTTAATACTTTATAGGCATTCCACTCTTTTAATAATTGTGAGTAGCCTTCTTTTGTTTGACAATACAGGTATGAGTCAACTGGCCGAATGGACTCTTTAGGAAGGAATTGTAATGCTTTCTCTACAGCATGTTGATTTAAATGATAGTAGAGTCTAGCATCGTTTACAGAAAGCTTTTCGAGAAGATTTGCGTAGACTAAGCCATGCTGTGCAGTTAGTTTACCTGTTGAATGACCAGTCGTACCATGACTTAGCTTTGAATTGGCCTCTAGTAGTACAACATCGACACCTGCTTTTGCTAATACATAAGCGGTATATAGTCCAGTCAATCCTCCTCCAATAATACAAACATCACATTTAGTCGAAGCTGTTAAAGATGGCAAGGAAACCGAGTCGGTTGTTGCAAGCCAAAGAGATTGTGTCATACATAACCCTCACAGTGTTTTTACGTTCAGTATGGAGATAGCTTTGAAAATTTATGCAATGAAGCATAAAAATTGCTCGAAGAGAGCATGTGTCGTTACAATGTAGCAAAAGGAGTGTGTTTTTTATGAAAATCGAAATTTGGTCAGATTATGTTTGTCCTTTTTGCTACATTGGCAAAAAACAATTGGAAAAGGCAATTCAGGATACAGGGTTTAAGGGCCAAGTGGAGCTTGTTTATAAAAGCTATCAACTTGACCCGACAACACCAGCGGATACGAATGAGTCTATCTACGAATCTTTGTCTCAGAAATATAGTATGACATTAGAAAAAGCGAAAGAAATGACACAAGGTGTGGCAGCTCGCGCAAAAGAAGTAGGCTTACATTATAATTTTGATCAGATGATGGCAGAAAACACATTAAAAGCACATCGACTTGTGAAATGGGCTGAACAACAGGGTGACGCTAGTGAATTAGTTGAAGCGCTGTTACATGGCTATTTTATCGATGGAAAGCGCATTAGTCATGATGAGGTATTAGTGGCAATCGCAGAACAAGTTGGTTTCAAGCGTGAGGATATTGAAAAGGTTCTTGCTAGTGATGAATTTAAAGGTGATGTGGAAGTAGATATACAGGAAGGGCTTCAGCTTGGTGTACGAGGTGTTCCATTCTTTGTGCTAAATCGTAAATACGGTATTTCAGGAGCACAACCGCAAGAGGTGTTTGAAAATACTTTGCGTAAAGTAGCGGAGGAAGAAGGCTTACAACCAGGGTTAAAGATGGAAGGCTCTGGAGATGCAGGCGTTTGTACAGATGATAGTTGTCAGATCTAACTTGCTTCTGTAACCTTTATAAATGTTGAATTGACACAACCAAGTTAAAGGGCTCCGGCTGATGTTTCAGATTTGAAAGAGGAGCGATTCGAGCAAATTCGAAAAAAATTGGACGCAATTACGCCTAGGCGTAATTGCGTTTATGCATTTTACTCACAATGATTCAGTCAAAAGTCTGAGGCTCCTAACGTTGACTTTTTATCGGAATTTTTTTATTATAAGGATATATCTTGAATTCGAGATATTAATTTAGGAAACTCAAGGGAGAAATTATATAATGAACGTATTAGTAGTAAAAGCTAACAACCGCCCAGACGGAATTTCAACAAAAATGTACGACACTTTCATGGAAAACGTACAAAATGTAAACGTAACAACATTCGATGTATTTGCTGAAGATATGCCATACTTCGGTCAAGATCTTTTCAATGCATTCGGTAAAGTTCAAAACGGTGAAGAATTATCTGACATTGAATCTCGTCTTTTAGCTGCAAAACAAAAAGCGATGGATGCACTAACTGCAGCAGATGTAGTTGTATTTGCTTTCCCATTATGGAACTTAACAATTCCAGCGACATTACAAACTTTCATTGACTATGTATATCAAGCTGGTTTCACGTTTAAATATGATGAAAACGGTCAATTAGTTAGCCTAATGACTGATAAAAAAGCTGTAATCTTAAATGCTCGCGGTGGTTACTATTCTGCACCAGAAGCACAACCTATGGAAATGTCTGTAAACTACATTAAAAATGTAGTAGGTGGCGTATTCGGTATGGAAATTATTGAAGAAGTTATTATTGAAGGTCATAATGCTTCACAAGATAAAGCAGAAGAGATTATTGCAAACGGCCTAGAGGCAGTTAAAAAAGTAGCAAAATCTCTACAGACTGTAACTGCGTAAGTAATTTATTATAGTGGTTATTAAAAAATGCCAAAATGCTGATTGAAAAGCATTTTGGCATTTTCCTGTTAGTGAAGTGTTCTATTTTAAAACCTCGTATAAATACTTCTTGTCTTCGTTTGTTAAAGGCGGGTCCTCAGATTTAGCTTCAACATTTAAAAAAGATAGACTCAAGAATACTAAGAGTGTAAGAAAAGAACAAAATAAAGTTTTCTCACTTTAGTATATTTTTACATCCTTTTTTCGGTAATTTACTATAAGAATATCGAAAAAATGATATTTTATAAAGGTTTTCGTTGTAGAATTTAGTAGAAAACACTATTTGTAGGAGGTCTAATTATGGAATTACTTCTTGCTTTTTTTTTCTTCAATTCTATTTATTTAATGCCGATTTATGGAATGATATTTTGTTTGAGCCTTGTTAACCTTTTAAAGAAACTTAGTAAAGGTCAAACAAATATTTCGAAAGAACAAATTTTTTTAACAATCTCATTTATAATAATTATTTGGAGTATAAGTGGAGTAACGGCACTATCGTTATCTTAAAATAGTGGAACAACAGATTATGGACAGAAGGAAACAGGCGGTAGTCAATCCAAAAAGGGACTTCAGATGAAAACATACCAATCCTATCTGCTGATGCTCCTTTCATAGCAATATTGACTATCTTGGTGATACAGAAGGCGGTTTCGGTAAATATTTTTAAAAAATAATGCTGCATATCAAAAGGAGAGCACGATTATTCATCGTAGCTCTCCCTTTTTTGGCGTTCAAATGCTTTGAAGCGAGTACCTTGGAACGGTAGTATGTCAAAGTCATGTTCAGCTAGCTGTCCATAGTTCCGACCATCGAGCTTTAACTCTAAACGTTCCCCACTTTGAACTTCAAATGTTACATAGTAGGAGGTGTGAGCACTAGTATTACCTGAACCGCCCCGTGTGTCTGTCCTTTTTGCAACAATTTTTGATGGTACTGTTAATTCAGGTGAATTATTATTTTTGCCCATTGTCTAATGGCGTTAAGTATAACGAAGGCAAATGTACCGAAGACCATGAAAAAAATTAAGGAAATAATTTAAGGAAAACGAATAGTGGTTGTCGTGTCATTGATGTGCAGCATGCTAATTTTGAAAGTATTTTAAGTAGTATTTACCGTCTAACTGCGTATGAAATGGCAATCTAAAAAGGACTTTAAACATCAAAGTAAACATCAGAATTTGGCTCAAAACGCTGTTATATCAACGTCGAATGTAGAGGTGTCTCACGTGCGATTAGAAGTGATTATGTATCGATTATTAGATGCAGCGATTTCAGCGAGCAGTCAATACATCAAAACGAATCGTCTAGCGTTGTTAAGTAGAGATAAAGAAAGCTTATTTTGCAAAAGAACGATTATAGACCTCCTACAAATAGTGTTTTCTACTAATATTCTGTAACAAAATCTTTACAAAATATTATTACTTTTTTAATATTCTCATGTTACCTTATTAAAAAATAAGATGATTCAATAAAAAGGGAGGTAGTAATGATGAGAAAGATTTGGTCTTTAATTATTGCGACAACTTTGATATGCACTGTATTTGGATCACTTAATATTGCTAAAGCAGAAACAAATTTCATGGATAACAAAATTCCAGATAATGAAATTGAGTTTCTGACAGGAATCACTCTAGATGGTTATAACTATATTGAACTTTCGGAACCCGTAACAGAAAACTATGATGGAGTTTACGAAGTATTAATTGGATACTACATAGAAGAGAACTTAGATGGAATCAAAACACTCGACAATTATAGAGAATATGACACGTATTTAGTTTATGATCAGGGTATAACTCAAAGCTGGTCTTGGTTATCAAGACCATATTTTATTATGAGTATTGCAAGAGGCATGTCTTATAAAAGTTCAACAGAAGTATCAGCTACTATTTCAGGCACATTTAGTAGTGATATTCCGAGTAAGGCTTTACCAAAAGTTAAATCTTCTTTCGGTTTCAGTGCATCGGGCAGCAAAAAAATAACTGAAGAAATTGTTTTATCGGGTCCTGGCGCAGGTTATTCTAGTAGAGATTTTTACTATAAGCAAGGAAGACACATACATAGAGTAAAAATTGTACAAGAACGCAGATCCAATTGGGATGGTGTGTTATGGACTAAAACATACTACGGTAGTGTAGGAAAACCAGCTATAAAATATTATTCAGTTGATAGAAAGTAGGTTCTTAAAGTGATTCAACAGATCGTTAAATGGTTTTTGCTTACTATACTAATAATTTCATCGATCAGTTTTATAATTATTCTTCAATCAAATTATATAGCGGCTGAATTAACCGCTCGTTCGATTCCAATAGCTATTGTAGTAGGTTTGTCTTCATTAGCTGTTGCTATCATGTTTCGAAAATAATATTTACTAGAGTGTCGACAAACTAATTTTCAAGTAGAAAATGAGTAAGGTCTGACACTCTTTTATATTCTTAAAAGCATTTCTTAATGTAAAACACCTCAAGAAACACGGATATTAAAGAGTTTTTAAAATGACCGTTCAATGGCTGTATATTTGATTCAAACCAAAGAAGTAGACAAAGTCAATTTTTTCGACTTTGTTTACATAAGAAATGAACCCCTATCAAAACAAAAAGAGAACGGCTTTTGCTACTCTCAATCTTTTTTTATTTACTTAATTTTTTACTGGCGCTTTTTCCAAAACCCCTATAATTCTTTTATATCGTTTTCCTGTGTCTTTTAATTCTTCCCGAAAAACTTCTGCTACTAAAAAGGGTAACTTTACTTTTCCAACAACAACAATATCACCAGGTTAAATATTTAATTCACGTAAATGTTTAGGGGATATGCCACGTATATTTCTTTGGATATAATTTCAATGCCTCTGATATGAAATCCCGAAAGTGTATTATTCTCCATCTACATTCTCTCCAATCATCAACTTTTATTGATTTTCCTAACGCATGTGCTGATTATACGAACCATTTGACGATTACTTCTATTGATCACATGAAGGCAATCATATTTTGAGATACTTTTTTATACTTCATTCAACGATTAAAACCTTGTGTCATTGCTTTCAAACGCTTATCCAATGTTTCACCATCAAATACGTTTTGTACAAGCTAGCTTTCAGTTTTTGACGAATCATTATATAAAAAGCGCTACTCTTTTTTTTCGTGAAATGGGTGCATTTCACGTAGAAAAGTAATAGTATTATTAGTTAACTAATATATTATCAACTATTAGGAGAGTGAATAGTATGTTAGAGCTTACAAAAAACGGCAAATATTTCTGAGCTTATTGCAAGTAAAAAGTCGTTAAAAGAGCTTAGGAAACTTTTAAATACACGTGATACATCCATACGAGAAGTATTTAATTCATTAGGGTACTTCTATCGCAACATGACGCCAATTTTCCTAATCAAGATATGACTTTTAATGAAAATCTTTTGTTTTATTATAATTTGAAATCATTAACGAACGTAGAAAATCATTGCATCTTCATTGTTATCTACAACTACTAACTGTTCATTTTCAAATGTATAGGGGATTTGTTTGTCATTCAAATTAGCCAGTAGCTTCTGTAATTCATCTTGTGAAGAAAGAGATAATGTATAGCTAAGTAAACCCGTTGTTTTATTTGCTGGTATTGGTGCACCGACTCCTTGCCAGATGTTTACCGCGATATGATGGTGGTAACCTCCAGCAGACATGAATAGTGCGCTATCATGGAAGTTAGTCATAATATCAAAACCAAGTGCATCTATATAGAAGTAAGTTGTTGCGTCATTAATATTGCTCACATTTAAATGCATATGACCTAATACAGTTCCTTTAGGGAAACCTGTCCAAGGACGCTGACGGTCATATAATGCCATCACACCTTCTATATCAACAGCCTCTGTTCCGGTTATAAGTCCACCATGACCATCATTTAGCCATTCAGCACGAGGGCGATCATGATAGATTTCTATACCGTTACCTTCTGGATCATTTAAGTAAAATGCTTCTGAATAAATATGATCACCAGCCCCTGTTATAGGTATAGCTGTATTCAACAAGTTGCCAATCACATAAGCTAAGTCTTCTCGAGAAGGAACTAAAATAGCAAAGTGGAATAGACCAGTCGTACGAGGTGGACGAATCTTCACCCCTTCTTCTGTTGACAATACTAAAATAGGTTTTGTATTGCCTGGAATAGAAAATGTCACTTGTGTTGACGTGCTTTGAAGTACTTGAAGCCCTAGTTTTTTATAGAAATTAGTCATTGTCTCTAATGACTGTACAAGTAAATGTAAATGCTCTAACTCTAATTGTGCATCAATTTTATAGGTCATTGTCAATAAATCCTCCATTTTTAAGTTACTTTTTGTAATTAAATATAAAATAGTAAACATGTTACGTCAAGTAAATAAGTTACTTTAAATTTACTTTTGCTAAATTAATCGTTACAATAGAATACATAAGAGGTGAAAAAATATGAATGAGACAACTTTATGTCCTCGTTTAGCTAAGGCAATGGATTTAATCGGAAAACGCTGGACTGGGCTAATTTTATATCAATTATTAGACGGATCACAGCGCTTTAATGAGATTGAATCGGCATTGCCTGTAAGCGGTCGTTTATTATCTGAACGTTTAAAGGAACTTGAAAAAGAGGGGCTTGTTGAACGAAAAGTATATTCAGAGGTGCCTGTACGTGTAGAATATTCTTTAACAGAAAAAGGTCGAGCATTAGAAGGTGCTATTCGAAATATTGAGTCATGGGCAACTAACTGGCTATAGTAATGGCAAGATTATTTGCGAAGTTAATTTTTGTGCAGTGATATTAGTGTGAAAGTGTCATAAGATGAAGCCCCATCCTATGAAAGTCATATCTTTCGTAGATGATTTTATTGAAATAATCGGGTAGCTAGAAGGTTCTGGATATACTGATTTGTGCAGCGTATAACTAACTAGGACATGATGCTGCCCGAAAATGCGCAAAAAATACCCTTCATTTTACTTGTCAAATCGAGGTTCTAAATCCATACTAGTGTAGAGTAAGAAGGACGGTAGAAAGGAATTAGCTCTCATGACAAAAGAACAATGGGCTGTGGATTTAGCACAAAACATAAATCCAGCCAATATTAAGCTAGATGAATCATTACAGCAATATACAATGACAAAATTAGGTGGTAAAGCGGATGTTTTTGTTCTCCCTGAAACAGAGGAAGAAGCAATTGCAGTTATTCGCTATGCACATATAAATAATATTCCATTATTGATGTTAGGAAATGGATCCAACATGGTTGTCCGAGATGGAGGCATGCGTGGGATTGTTGTGACATTTTCACATTTAGATAAAATTCAAATTACTGGTGATCATGTTTATGCCCAAAGCGGCGCACTTATTAAAGACGTGTCAAAGCTAGCAGCTGCTTCATCTCTAACAGGTTTTGAATTTGCTTGTGGCATCCCTGGCTCGATTGGTGGAGCGATGGCGATGAATGCAGGCGCTTATGGTGGCGAAATAAAGGATATTATTATTTCTTCTAAAGTACTAACTAAAGAAGGAGATATTTTAATACTATCAAAAGAAGAGCTTGAATTAGGTTACCGTCAAAGTAGCATTGCCAAAAAAGGTTATTATGTACTGTCTTCAGAGTTCCAACTAGCTCAAGGTGTACAGGAAGAAATTGATGCTAAGATTGCCGATTTAACGTTTCAGCGTGAATCAAAGCAACCATTAGAGTACCCTTCAGCAGGCAGTGTTTTTAAACGCCCGCCAGGACACTTTGCAGGCAAGCTTATTCAGGATAGTGGTCTACAAGGTAAAGGGGTCGGTGATGCAGAAGTGTCCACAAAACATGCCGGCTTCATTGTTAATAAAGGAAATGCTACAGCTTCTGACTATATCGCAACGATTGAAATGGTACAACGAGTGGTAAAAGAAAAGTTCGGTATTGATTTAGAAACAGAAGTGAAAATTGTCGGTGACGACTTATAAAAAAATGTCGCTCTTCGCTAATGGCGAAGGGCGTTTTTTTGAGGAGTGTGAACAAATGAAATTTATTTCGTGGAATGTTAATGGTATACGTGCTTGTTTAGGGAAAGGTTTTTTAGATTTTTTTAATAGTATGGATGCGGATTTTTTCTGTATTCAAGAAACAAAATGCCAAGCAGGGCAGGTTGAACTAGCACTCGAAGGATATGAGCAATATTGGAATTACGCGCAAAAGAAAGGCTATTCAGGTACAGCGATTTTTACAAAGCATACACCGCTTGCTGTGCACTACGGTGTGGGGGAGGATGAATCGCAGGATGAGGGGCGAATTGTTACATTGGAGTATGACAACTTTTATGTAGTAAATGTTTATACACCAAATGCTCAACGCGATTTAGCAAGATTACCGCTGCGACTAGAATGGGAGGAACGATTAGCGCTGTATTTAAAAGAACTTGATGCCAAAAAGCCAATTATTTATGGCGGTGATTTAAATGTCGCCCATGCTGAGATTGATTTGAAAAATGCCAAATCGAATATGGGCAATTCAGGATTTACATATGAGGAACGTGCTAAAATGTCTGAGTTATTAGCAAGTGGCTTTGTTGATTCTTTCCGTTATAAGCATCCTGAAGTGACTGATCATTATACTTGGTGGTCTTATATGAATAAAGTCCGTGAACGAAATATCGGATGGCGCATTGACTATTTTATTGTATCAGCGCGTTTAAAGGACCAAATTGAAGTAGCTACTATGCATCCGCATATAATGGGTAGTGATCATTGCCCAATCGAGCTTCAACTAACTATTTAATTGTTTGTGTGCCTGACACCGTATGTCTACACCGTATGTCTAAAAAGACATACGGTTTTTTACTGTTGCCCAAAAGATTCCTTTGTAATTGTATGTAGAAAAAAGATGTGTAATACAGCAAAATTCGCTAAAAAATGAGGTTATTCAGATGGGAGGAAAGGATTTGATACGGCAAATAAAGAATATATTGCATAAGAGGGGGTTGTAAGGTGAGAAAGTTTAAGTGGAAAAAGTGGTTAATGATAATCACTAGTGTGTTGGCAGTAGTCGCCATAACATCTTTCATTGTCTTTACGTGGTTTATGAATAAGTCAAAACCGATTATTGATGGAGAGCTCACTGTTAACATGCTTGATGAAGATGTGACGGTGACAAGGGATGACAAAGGAGTTCCACATATATTTGCCGAGACAGATGCAGATTTATATCGTGCTCAAGGCTATGTACAGGCGCAGGATCGGCTGTTTCAAATGGATTTAGCACGTAGGCAGGCAAGTGGCCGCCTGTCAGAGATTATTGGTGAGGCAACAATTAATACAGATAAGCATTTCCGTACCTTTAGTTTACGAAATGCGGCTGAAAAATCATTGGCAGCGTATGATGCCGAAAGCAAGCAAGTGCTTGAATGGTTTGCAGAGGGAGTGAACACCTTTATTGAACAGGCAAAGAGCACGAATACGTTAAGTTATGAATTTGCGTTACTAGGTTACGAGCCAGAAGAATGGTCGGTTGTAGACTCTTTAACCATCGGAAAATATATGGCATACGATTTAGGGGGCAATTGGAATACACTCGCCTTCCGACATTGGGCTTTACAAAACTTCGATGAAGAAAAGGCGAAGGAGTTATTTATTACGTATCCTGAAAATGCTTCATCGATTATAGAAGCAAATAAAGAAAATCCTGTTTCAGTGGCAGGGCAATTTAATCCTGCATTATTGCCAAATGAATTTAATGGCAGTAATAACTGGGTTGTATCTGGCGATAAAACGAAATCAGGTAAGCCAATACTAGCGGATGATCCGCATTTGGGGTTAAGTACACCATCTATTTGGTATCAAATGCATTTACAATCGCCAGAGCAAAATGTAAGCGGTGTTATATTTGCAGGCATTCCAGGAATTATTTTAGGTCATAACGATGAAATTGCATGGGGTGTAACGAATGTAGGCCCTGATGTACAAGATTTATATATTGAAATGCCAAATCCAGATAATCCAACACAATTCCGTTATGACGGTGAGTGGGAACAAGCTGAGGTGCGCAAAGAACCGATAAAGGTAAAGGATGGCGAAACGGTAGATTTTGAAGTCCTTGTTACACGGCATGGCCCGATTATGACAGACCTAGTATTTAAAGAAACGGAGCCTTCTGCCCAGTTTTCAATGCAGTGGACAGCTCTACAACCAACCGCTGAATTACGAGCAGTGCTCGGTTTTAATAAGTCTTCCTCTTGGCATGAGTTTGAGCAAGCATTAGAAGATTTTAAAGCACCTGCTCAAAATTTTGTTTTTGCATCTAAGGATGGCACAATCGCTTATAAAGCTAATGGGCAAATTCCATTGAGAAAGCAAGGGGATGGACAATTACCTGTGCCGGGTGATTCAAGTGACTATGGTTGGGAAGGCTTTATTCCGTGGGATGAGTTACCGACTGTTGTCAATCCAGAGGAGGGCTTTATTGCTACTGCCAATAATGAGGTGATTGGTGAGGAATATCCGTATCATATTACGGATTTTTGGGCGCAGCCATATCGCTTTGAACGAATTAAGGAAGTGCTTGAGGCCAATGATTCATTAACGGTTAAAGATATGATGAACTTACAAATGGATCAACATAATTTATATGCTCGCGAATTTTTACCGAATTTATTAGCATCTATCAAAACGATGGATAAGGATAAAAAATATGCAGAGATCATGGCGTTATTAGAAGATTGGAATATGGTGGATGCAAAAGAGTTGGGAGCCCCGTTAGTCTTTCATACGTTAATGGTACAAATACAAGAGGTATTGTTTAAGGAACAGATGCCAGAGGATATGTATAACATGATGTACGGGAAATTCAATATTACGGATCAACTTCTGCGTAAAGCATACGCAGGTGAGAAAAGTATTTGGATAGAAGAGCAAGGTGGTGTTGATGCCACAGTCTTTGAGGCGTTTGAGCGTACTGTTGGAAAAATTGAGGGGCAGTTCGGAAAAAATGTGTCGAAGTGGCAATGGGGTGACTTTCACCAATTAACGTTTGATCACACATTAGGTAGTGCTTCACCGATATTTGCCGCATACTTTAATGCGAAGAAGGTGCCAATTGGTGGCTCGAAGGTGACAGTGCAGGCTGCTGATAATGATTTAGCTGGCAACGTTAATCATGGAGCGTCGTGGCGTTTTGTTGCGGATGTCGGTAATTTGAACTCAGCTTTCCATATCGTCGGACCGGGTCAAAGCGGTCATGTGAAATCGGACTGGTATCAAGATCAGGTGATGGACTGGGCAAATGGAAATTATCACGAAACCTTTGTTAACAAGGAAGCGATTAAAGGTAAAACAGTATTATTAAAGGCACAATAAAAACCCAGCGCAAGCTTTTCTTGCGCTGGTTTTTTTGTGCCAGTCACTCAAACAATTCGAATAATTCAAAATATAATCAAATGCTATTTTCGTGATAGTAATCATATACATTCAAATGCCCATTTGAATATGATGGAATAATATGCTATATTTAAAACAATCAAACGAGTATTTGAATGAGGTGAGGAAATGGCAAAAGAGGTCTGTGAAGTGACGCATGTTAATGAGCAAGCGGTGACAAGGGTTCAACAGCAAATGCCTGATTTATCAGGTGTAGCGAAATTTTTAAAGGCATTATCTGATGAAACAAGACTTAAAATAGCGTATGCCTTAACTGTAGAGAATGAATTATGTGTTTGTGATGTGGCGACAATAATTGGGTCATCTGTAGCGACTGCATCACACCATTTACGTTATTTAAAAGATCATAGTTTAGCGAAATCGCATCGTAAGGGAAAGCAAATGTATTACGCTTTAGCTGACGAACACGTATACCAAATTGTAACGATTGCTTATGAACATGCGAAAGAAGGGATTACTAATGGCAGTAACACCGATTAAGCAAGAATACCGATTGCAAAACTTGTCCTGTGCTAGTTGTGCAGCTAAATTCGAAAAAAATGTAAAAGCGATACCTGACGTACAAGATGCACAAGTCAATTTTGGAGCTTCCAAAATCACGATTGTAGGAGCAGTTAGCGTCAATCAAATTGAAGAAGCAGGAGCATTTGACGGCATTAAAGTTTCACAATCTACGGCTAAAGCAAGTGAAGCAACAATTCCTTTTTATAAGAAGACCGAGAACATATTAGCTAGCGTATCCCTGCTATTCGTTATAGTTGGCTATCTATTATCTTCTGTTCGTGGCGAAGAAGACTTGTTTACGATTGCTATGTTTATCATTGCGATTATTGTTGGAGGCGTAAAGATATTTAAAACAGGCTTACGCAATCTTGCACGATTTGAGTTTGATATGAAGACGCTTATGACTATAGCAATAATTGGTGCTGCGATTATTGGGGAGTGGGAAGAAGCGGCTGTTGTTGTCTTTTTATTTGCAGTTAGTGAAGCACTTGAAGCGTATTCAATGGATAAGGCACGGCAATCAATTCGTCAATTGATGGATATTGCTCCGCCAACTGCCACGATTAAACGAGCGCATGGCGAGCATTACCATGAGATGGAATTAGCAACGGACCAGATTGAAATTGGCGATATTTTAGTCGTGAAACCAGGTCAAAAAATCGCAATGGATGGTATTGTGCTTGCTGGGCTGTCAGCAGTCAATCAGGCTGCTATTACAGGAGAATCGATTCCAGTCAACAAATCAGTAGGTGACGAGGTTTTTGCGGGAACGTTAAATGAAGAAGGTGCATTAGAAGTACGTGTAACGAAACGTGTAGAGGATACAACGATTGCGAAAATAATTCATTTAGTAGAAGAAGCGCAAGCTGAAAAGGCACCTTCGCAACAATTTGTCGATCGTTTTGCGAAATACTATACACCAATCATTATGCTTGTAGCGTTGCTTGTAGCGATTATGCCACCTTTATTTGTAGGGGATTGGCAACACTGGATTTACCAAGGATTAGCAGTGCTTGTGGTTGGTTGTCCTTGTGCGCTTGTTGTTTCTACTCCAGTAGCAATCGTAACCGCTATTGGGAATGCTGCAAGACAAGGCGTTCTAATAAAAGGTGGTATTCATTTAGAGCAACTAGGCCATATAGATGCTATTGCCTTTGATAAAACAGGTACCTTAACAAAGGGCACACCTGCCGTAACAGATATTTACACTCCTACGGAAATGTTAGAGGAAGATGTATTACAACTGGTGGCTGCTGTTGAAAAACAATCGCAACATCCATTAGCTAAAGCTATTTTAAAGGCATTACATGACAAACAACTTCCAGAGCTTATACCTACAGATTTTCAATCCGTAACAGGTAAGGGTGCTTATGCAACAGTGAATGGTCAAAAGGTTTATGTCGGTAGTATGAATTGGATTACAACATTAGCTCCAGTTGATGAAATAATGAAAGAACAGGTTCAAAAACTGCAAAAACAGGGTAAGACCGTAGTAGCGGCTGTTCGAGAAGGGCTCTTTATTGGCATCATAGCAATTGCCGATCAATTACGTACTGAAAGTAAAGAAGTACTGCAAAAGTTAAGTGCTTTAAAGGTGAAACATACTGTGATGCTAACGGGTGATGCAAAATCAACTGCCGAAGCAATTGCCACTACTTTAAGTATGAGTGATGTGCGAGCAGGCTTACTGCCCGCCGAAAAATTATCTGCTATTAAAGACTTACGCACGCAGTACGGAGCAGTTGCGATGGTCGGGGATGGTGTTAATGATGCGCCAGCATTAGCTTCCGCGAATGTAGGTATCGCTATGGGTGGTGCGGGTACAGATGCTGCGTTGGAGACAGCTGATATTGCATTAATGGGCGATGATTTAACAAAACTACCTTATACAATGGCATTAAGCAGAAAAACATTACGAATTATTAAAGAAAATATTATTTTTGCACTAGCCTTAAAATTAATTGCCTTATTGCTAGTGATTCCAGGATGGTTAACATTATGGATTGCCATTTTTGCCGATATGGGCGCAACATTACTCGTTGTCTTTAATTCTTTAAGGCTTATAAAACAAAAGAAATAATAGGTATAATGACGTGATTGGTGTAATTTTGTAGGTAAATAATCGTTGCAATGTATATTTATAATTGTTGTATAGATGCTACTAGCGATTCTTGAAAAGGGCTAAATTTCACGCTATTATTAATTGTGTAAAAATGTAACAATACATTATAAATGAGGCGAAAGTTTTATATGTCAGAACCTATTTTAGTAAATGTTACAGAGGAAATTGTGCGTGGTTTAGTAAGTTTTCTACTGCGAGGACCAGAATACCAAACATTTTGTAAATGTCAAATCTGTGAATTTCAAACAGTGGCTTATGCATTAAATGCATTGCCTAGTAAGTATGTTACATCTAAGGAAGAGCGAGATGAAGCATTTAAAGCCATGAATACTCCTGAGAATATTGAACTGATTAACAGAGAAATTATTCGTGCATTACATGTGGTAAATAAGCATCCTCGACATTAGATAGAGCCCACTTCTACATTGAAGTAGGCTCTATTTATGTTTCAAGGAAGTGTTTATCTTGGTTATGTATTTTCAGTTAACTTTTAAGGCAAGCTTGTAGTAAACTAAAGAGTAAGAATAGGAAAGAGAGGGAATTAGATATGCCAACACCTAGTATGGAGGACCATATCGAACAAATATATTTATTGATTGCTAATAAAGGATATGCTCGTGTGTCTGACATTGCTGAAGCATTATCTGTTCTTCCTTCTTCTGTTACTAAGATGGTTCAAAAATTAGATAAAGATGGTTATTTAGTTTATGAAAAATATCGTGGGCTTACATTGACGCCAAGAGGAGAAAAACTTGGAAAACGTCTTGTGCAGCGACATGAACTGCTAGAGCAATTTTTGCGAATCATTGGTGTAGATGAAGAGCGTATTTACAATGATGTAGAAGGAATTGAGCATCATTTGAGTTGGAATTCAATTGATCGTATTGCAGATCTTGTGCAGGTAATGGAAGAAAATCCAGATATCGCAAAAAAACTAGAAGCATCTAGAACACAACACAATCTATAGAGGGAATAGCTTATTCATAAGGATGTAAGCAGCATTTTGAGACGATCTCTACGTTTCGTTGTGTGATACCCGCGCAAAGTGATGATTGTATGCGGAGCTTATATATTTGCGAAATTGATGGTAAAAGAAAGGAAGACATTATGAACGAATTAAAATCAGGTGAAGTTGTTACTTTAACTGTATTAGAGCAACAAGCATCGAAATGGGTCTTAACAAATGGGGTAGTTGAACTGCCATTAAATGCTTCAGAAGTTACAGAACCATTAGTTGTTGGGGATCGTATTGAAGTATTTTTATTTGCGGATCGCCGTGGTGATTTAGCTGCCACGACTGCTATTCCGGCATTTGCCCAAGGCGAATACGGCTGGGCACGTGTTCTTCGTGTTGTAGAGCGCGAAGGAGCTTTTGTTGATATTGGTACTTCACGAGAAGTGCTGGTTAAAGCGGAGGACCTACCTGCGATAAAAGAAGTATGGCCAGAGCCAGGTGACCATTTATATATGACATTGCGAACAGATCGCAATGGAGATTTATTTGGTCGTTTAGTAACAGAAGAAAAGATTTCAGAGTTATACGAAGGTGCATTTGATGATATGCATAATAAAAATATTACTGCCCGTCCTTATCGTTTATTGCCAGTAGGATCATTTTTACTAGGTGTAGAAAAACCATATCGTATTTTCGTCCATGAATCAGAACGCTATGCAGAACCACGCCTTGGACAAGATGTTGAAGTACGTATTATTGATGTTAAAGAAGATGGCTCGATGAATGGCTCTTTGTTACCTCGTAAACATGAACGTATCACAGGAGACGCGCAGCGCATTTTAAGCTATTTACAGGATGTTGGTGGTAAAATGCCATTTAGCGATAAATCTTCGCCAGATGAAATTAAAGAAATGTTTAATATGAGTAAAGCGTCATTTAAACGTGCACTCGGTACACTTATGAAGGCTGGTAAAGTGAAACAACAAGATGGCTGGACAGAAGAAATTTAACTTGTAGCTTTTATATACTAAGGAAATGACGAGAGATAAGCAAAGAAACCTTCTCGTCATTTTTTCGTACTAATAACTGTATGATGACATACATTATACAGGCTAAATGATTTCTAGCGAAAGGGGTCACACAAATTGAAAAAAATATGGGGGAAAATGCTAGTAGCTACGATGCTAGTATTTGGTGTGCTGGCACCAACAACTGGATTTGCAGCAGACAATACCACACCTGACAATGCGACACCAAATGCAATAGATGAAAAACTAGGTGTACCAATTGTGGTGTATGGTGCAAACCTATCCGAAGCGGAAAAAGATTCTGTAAAAAAATCGTTAAAAGTAAATGAAAATCCTGAAGTTGAGGAAATAACAGTATCAGGGAATGACTTAGCTAAATACATTAAAGATAGTAATGCAAGCTCACGTATGTATTCTTCTGCCAAAATTACACGTAAAGATGCCGGTAAAGGATTAGTTATTGAAATCGTCACACCATCAAATATTACACAAGTAACGTCAGAGATGTATGCAAATGCAATGCTGACTGCGGGAATTGAGGATGCGACCGTGCAAGTAGCCGCTCCAAAGGCTGTAACAGGTCATTCTGCGCTTGTTGGTATTTATAAGGCCTATGAGGTAACAACGGGCAAAACGTTAGATATAGAGCGTACGGACGTTGCCAATGAAGAACTATCAGTTGCGACTACAATTGCTGATTCTGCAGGAGTTGATGATGCCAAGGTAGCGGAGTTACTAACAGAAATCAAAAAGCAAATTGCTGAATTAAAGCCAGCAACGCGTGAAGACGTGGAAAAAATCGTCCAAGAGCAGCTAGATAAATTAGAGATTAATTTAAGTGAACAAGATCGTCAGTTACTAGTTGATTTGATGGACAAAATTAGTAAACTAGATATTGATTTTAGTAAATGGTCCGAGCAATTAGATGATATTAGTAATACAATACAAGAAAAATTTGGCGCGCTGATGGAAGATGAAGGCTTCTGGACGAGTGTGAAAAATTTCTTTGCAGATTTAAAAGATACAGTTTCAACATGGTTTAACTAATTGAAAAGCTCTCTGCCTCTTGATGGCAGCAGAGCTTTTTTAATCTGTCCGAACTGTTAAATGAATCGTCGTCTACTATTTTTGTAAAAATGCAAAAAGCTATGGTACTATGAAAAAAAGGAGTGGTGAGAAATGGAATTCCAATTACAAAAAGTAGCGGAAAACAAACTAGCTTTTGTTTATAAGCAAGATGGGGAACAGTTAGCGGAAATTACATGGAAACAAGAAGGTCAAGTAATGGTCATGGATCACACTTATGTATCAGATAAGCTCCGTGGGCAAGGTGTTGCCAAAAAATTATTAGATCGTGCAGCAGATTATGCCCGTGAAAATAATTACAAAATGGTGGCTGTTTGTTCATATGTAGTTGCAACATTTGAAAAATCTGATGCTTATGACGATGTAAAACAATAAAAATAAAGCAATCTGCTAAATAGCCTAGAGCTACTATGCGGATTGCTTTTTAGGTTTTAAAATAGAACTTTTCCATCTTCGCCATTATAGAAAAACAATACTGTAAATAAGGAATGTTAAAAAGCCTGCGCCACCTACTAAAGAAGCCATGTCTACCCAATCATAAACTAAATCTAAATCTTTCATAAAGAACATCCTCCTATCGTTTGTACTATTTCATTAATTCCCTCATATTGTCAGTGCTAATCATAAAAAAGTACAAAATAATAAAGAAATACGCAAAAATATTAGAATTATGCGATAATATCGACTAGGAGAGTGATTGTGAATGTCTTGGAAAATACAGACGTACGATGAATTAACGACGGAAGAACTGTATAAAATAATTCAGCTAAGAGTAAATGTTTTTATTGTTGAACAACAAACCTGTTATGAGGATTTGGATAACCATGATCAAAACTCTATACATTTATCATATGTTGAAAATGGAAAATTATGCGCCTATGCTCGTATATTACCCCCAGGTGAAAAATTTACAATGGCATCTATTGGTCGCGTAATCACAAGTCAGGAAATGCGGGGTACTGGACTTGGTAAAGATATGATTCGCTTAGCACTAGAGATAATTGAAGACAGATGGTCAGGTTCAGAAGTATTTATTCAGGCACAGGAATATTTAAAAAAGTTTTATAGCTCTTTTGGCTTTCAACAAGTTTCTGCGTCGTATATTTACGATAGCCTGCCACATATAGATATGCTATACCAAGCAAAAAAATAATGTTTAGTCCTCTAAGAATAGGGAAAAGCTATAGTATAAGGCCAGTTTCTATATTTTTAGGAGGGATTTATGATGGCAAAGAATAAAGGGACGGGTGTTGTGCTTGCGGGATTAGCAGGATTTGCAGCATCTTATTTAAGCAAAAAAGAAAACCGTGATAAAGCAATGGATATGTTTAACAGTATGAAAGCTAAGCTAGGATCTTTCATGAATACATCGAATGTGAATATGGATGATCGAGTTGCGGAGCGTATCACAGCTGAAGTAGCAACTGAAGCCGGTACAGCACCTACAAAGCTAGCTTCCAATGAAATGGTTTCTGAAGGTGGAGGACATACAGGCGTTCATTTCTACAATGAAGAAATACAGGAAAAAGAAAAGTAAGGTGCCAGGCACTCAAACAATTTTAAAGTAAAAATCCACGAAGATTCCAGCGAGAACGCACGCGATGTAAGCCGCAACAAGCCGCGCGTTAGCGAGGATTGCGGCTTACGATGTGCCCGCCGGAAAGCGAAGTGGATTTTTACGCTTCAAAAGATAGCACAATGCAAAGCACCAGTATTAGTTAGAAGAAATAGTCCTGCTACTATACGTTTTTAAAAAATAGGAAGTCCGATACTCTACTTAAAGTGATGTATAGGACTGCCTCTTTTTATGTGGGATAAGTGTTACACCAGCAAAGGTGATTAAGACAATGCCTGTAAAGATAAACCCGCTGACTACACCAAGTGATAACCATCCAAGCAATGAGGAGCCTAGTACTACTCCCAATGAGAAAAATGCATAAAAATAGCCATATGCTTTCCCGCGGATTTCAACTGTCGTAGAATCAATTAATAGTGAATTCACAGATGGGAATAACAAACCGAAGCCAATACCGTAACAAATCATCGCTATATAAAGGAAAGTACTCGAATCAGCCTGACTAATCAGTATTTGACTGACGCCCATTGAACCGATACCGAGGGATAATGTTTTTATCGGAGCTACTTTATCAAAAATACGATTTGTCGGCAATATAAAGACAAGGACAGCGACAATACCGAATGCACTCATTAATGTACCACTTAAGCGTGAGTCGAAGCCTAAAGTTTGGACTTTTAAAGGCAATAAATAAGCAATCACACCTTGGGAAAACATTAAAAAGAATGCTCCTGAAAATGCCTTTAACGTACCTATATTATGGAAAAATACACTTATTGGGATATAAGTTTTAGAAGATGTTTTGTCCTTTTTGACATGATTAGCATGTAGTAAAAAGAAAGAAAGGATACCTAACAGTAGCATAAAACTTGCAGTGATATTAAAGACAAAAGGTACACTCGTACGACTTGCTAAAATACCACTAAATGCTGGGCCAACGATAGCCGCAATACCTACAAATGCACCTGAAATGGCACTACCTTTGCCCCGCTTTTCTTGATCGGTGGCATTAGCTAGAAATGTAAAGGCCGCAGGAACAATAAAGCCGGCAACCAATCCATGTATAAAACGAACGATGAGGAGGGCAAGCGGTGCATCTACTAAATTATATAATGTTAATGATAGGCCCGTTGTCAGCAGACCGACAATTAAAATAACAAAGGGTCCTTTACGATCGGTTAAAAAACCCGAAATAATATTCCCGAATGTATTAGAAAGAGAATACATACCAACTGCAAGTCCGGTTAAAAATGCAGAGGCACCGAGTGATTCTGCATATGTACTCATAACAGGAAGCTGAGTAAATAGGTCAAAAAATGAAAAGAATATAATTAAATAGATAAATTTCTTCATAACTCCTCCGACTACTTATTACGACATAGTGGGTTTATTATACCATTTTCGACAAAAAAAGAACGCCTAATAAGTTTAAAACAACTTATTAGGCGTTCTAGAATTGCTACTATTAAGCTTTAGCAATTTCTTTTTTCATTGTTTTGTTTTTAGCAAGGTTTACGTGCCAAGAAAGAGCCTCTTCCAAAATATGAGGTGTTTGTTGGTTACCTGTTGCTTCTACAGCACGGTTGTAGTAATCCCATAATTGCTCTTTGTAATCAGGGTGTGCACAGTTCTCGATAATTAAAGGTACACGTTCTTTTGGTGCAAGACCACGTAAATCAGCAATACCTTGCTCAGTAACGATTACGTCAACATCGTGTTCTGTATGGTCTACGTGAGAAACCATTGGTACGATTGACGAAATTGCGCCACCTTTTGCATAAGATTTTGTTACAAAAATACCAAGACGAGCGTTACGAGCGAAGTCACCAGAACCGCCGATTCCGTTCATCATTTTTGTACCTGAAACGTGAGTAGAGTTTACGTTACCATAGATATCTAACTCAAGCGCAGTGTTGATTGAGATTAAGCCCAAACGACGGATAAGCTCTGGGTGGTTAGAAATTTCTTGTGGACGTAAGCATAATTTATCTGCATAGTGTTCCATGTTGCCGAATACACGTTTTTGTAGTTCTTCTGAAAGTGTGATAGAAGCTGCAGAAGCGAAATCTACTTTACCAGCATCAATTAAATTAAATACTGCATCTTGTAGTACTTCAGAGTAAACAAATAAGTGTTCGAATTCTGAATCAGCAAAACCGTCAAGTACAGCGTTGGCAACAGAACCTACACCAGATTGAATTGGTGCTAAAGTATTTGTTAAGCGACCAGCTTTGATTTCAGAACGGAAGAAATCAAGTAAAATGTTAGCCATTGTTTGAGTTTCTTCATCTGGAGGCACGATCATTGAAGGTGCATCTGGCTCTTCAGAAATAACAATTGCTTTAATTTTAGCAGGGTCTACTTTAATACCAATCTCACCAAGACGTTGGTTTGGTTTTGTCATTGGAATGACATCACGTTTACCTTGTTCACCAGGAACATAAATATCGTGGATACCGATTAATGATTCTGGATGAGAAATATTTAATTCAATAATAATATTTTCAGCGTATTGAGCGAAGATTGGTGAGTTACCAACTGAAGTAGTTGGGATAATATAGCCATCTTCAGTAATTGCAGCTGCTTCAATAATTGCATATTTAATTGGTCCGATAATACCTTGACGAACTAACTCAGCGTTGTGAGAAAGGTGAGCATCAACGTACATTACGTTACCAGCGTTGATTTGATTACGAATACCAGCGTCAGCTTGGAATGGTCCGCGTTTACGGATAACGCCAGCTTCAGCTAAATACTTATCTACTTCTGGTCCTAAAGAAGCACCAGTATATACATCAATTTGGAATTTTTCGTTTTTAGCACGTTCCACTAATGCCATAGGAACAACTTTTGCATCCCCAGCACGAGTGAATCCGCTCATACCTACTACATCACCGTCAGAAAGAAGTGCTGCAGCTACATCAGCAGATACGACTTTGCTTTCAAGCTCCTTATTACCTAAGCGTTTTTGAATGATTGCATCCATTAAAAAATCCTCCCCTAAATTTGATGGAAACCGATAACAAAACTAGAAAAAACGTGTAAGAATTTTCTGTTTATTTAGTTGTAGTATGACTCCAACCATTTGATTAATACTATCACCAATTTGTCACAAAAACTTTATAAATAGCATTAAATTAAGTAAACAAAGGAAAATCGAGCGGAAGAACGCTTTTTCGACAGAGAAAACGTTTTAATCTAGCGCTATGTATTATCTAAGCGGTAAATCAAAAAAGTACAGCAAGCCCTCCTTAAGAGGATACTTGCTGTACTAGGGGATACTTAGAAGCCTAAAGAACGACGGAAATAACTTGCGTAGCGTTGACTAACCGGAATACGCGTTCCATCTTTCATAATTAATAAGAAAGTTGAATGTGAATCTGGTTGAATTTCATCAATATAATCGATGTTTACAATGTATGAACGGTGGCATCTAATAAATGAGTCTGGCGCTAAAAATAGCTCTAAATCACTTAAGTTTAAACGGTGATAACCTTCGCGCCCCATTGTTTTAACAAATGTTTTACGTAACTGTGTTTCAAGATAAATCACTTGATCATGTTTAATCGGGTACCAACAGTCATCGATTTTAATCGTGATGTAGTTTGTTAAAAATGCTGATGGCTTTTGTGGGAAGATAGCGGTAATGGCACCTTTTGTTTCGCCTTCTTCCATTAAAGGAATACTCATGCCATAGTAAGCAACACCAAATACATCAGGTTCGATATAGGTGCTGATTTTTTGCCCATAGCTTAAAGCTTTGTGTGCAGCTGAGCCTTCTTTGATAGGGTCACCCGGCTTAATTTTTAGATCAACCTTTTTGCTCGGTTGGTAGTACAAGTATTCATTTGTATCAGAAATTGCGATTGAAGTATTCTCAGGGAAAAACTCCTTAATAATCTCCATGATTTCTTCTATTTGCTTTGGATCCACTATTAGCACCTCATTTTAACTTTTAAAAATAGTATTATCATCTATTTTACTACATATTCGTATAAATTATATAGAGAAGATTTCGGAATAAAATAGAGATATGTCGATTGCTACATTAAAAAGATGAAAATTGACTTACATAAAATTCAAGGTATTATAATTAATTACTAATTATTTTTAATATGTATATGGTAAAATTTAAATGTCTATTAATAAGTTTACAAGGTTTCTACGGTATTTATATGATAAATTAGAACTAGGACGATGTATAAAATGTGGTTGAAAGGAAATCGCAAAATATGGTAAAATTCACTGTAAAGTATATTTTTTTTAATACTGGTGTTTAAGTTAGGTTATTTTTAAGCTATATTCAATATATAATTGTGTAATAGGACTCAATTCATATGATAAATAAGTAAATACTTTTTTCTTATTTTGAATTTGTAATTTGATGTCAAATATTGTAATGTAATTCGTGCACTCTGAGGAAAGATGGGGAAGATTATGCAACTACATCAACATTCTATGTCAGAAACGATATCAAAAAGATACTTCCAAGAAATCGATAATATTAATCAATACATCGGTGTAGAAGAATTTTTTAATATTGAGTCAAAATTAATATTTGAAATTTACCATTTAGAATCTGCAAAGGCTAAAAAATCTTTGCATGAATTAATTGATATTCTTTCTATACGTTTTGGCAAGCAGGTCATTAAAATAGTGCGAGGTTATTTTTCCGTTTTGTCGTCGATTGTTGCTCGTAAATTGCTAGACAATCAAGTACCTTCGAAGAAAGCCTTTGCTTTTAATATTGCTTGTAATGATATGATTGAAAATCAGATGAAAGACGCAGAATTTTTGCAATTTGCTGATGATTTAATTGATTTCTTTGTGTATTTTATCGCAGATAGAAAGCAACCGACTTTCCGTCATCAGACAGTCAATAAAGTGATTATGTATATCAATGATGAGTTAGAGAACGATTTAACAGTGGAGAGTATCGCGAATAACTTCCATATTAGTACTAGTCACTTGTCGCGTATTTTCAGAGAACATGTGGGCATTACATTGGTCGAGTATTTAAATGTTCGTCGCGTAGAGGAATCCCAATATTACCTACGACATACGAATAAAAGCATTACATCCATTTCAGACCAATTCCATTTTTGTAATCAGAGTTACTTCACACGTATTTTTAAGAAATACACAGGGGTAACACCTAAACATTTCCGTGATGAGCTGCATCATGAATTTTACCGTTTTGAAATGAACGAGACGGAGATGCAAAACGCTTAATATTGTGGGACAATAAATGGCACTCAATGAATAAGAACCATACTGTAAGATGCGATTGTATTAGCGATGCTAAAGCGCGCATCTTTTTTATGTGAACAAACTACCATTATGTCACGCTTCCGTTAACGCCTAAGCGTATTTGATAAGTAGCGCTTGCTATTTGATAAAGGTAGTCTTAATAAGGTATACTTCACATTAGTTGAAAAATAATAGTAGGTGGAAAAATGAAAAATTTGAAGCTATTATCAATGCTTGGGCTTGCTGTTTTTGTATTAAGTGGCTGTAAAGCAGTTGAGAACAAAGAGGGCTTTTTCTATAGTGTTTTTGTAAAACCTATGGAATTTTTACTGGAGTTTTTCGGAAATGATATTTTTTCAGGTAGCTATGGTTTAGCAATCATCGCTATCACGGTTCTTATCCGTTTAGTCTTAATGCCGATTATGTTGAAAAACTATCGTCAGCAACAACTGATGAAAACGAAAATGGATGCCTTCAAACCTGAAATGGAAGCTGTTCAGAAAAAAATGAAGGAAGCAAAGACAAAAGAAGAACAAATGCAATATCAGCAAGAGATGATGGCATTGTACCAAAAACATGGTGTCAATCCTTTAAATATGGGTTGTTTACCAATGTTAATTCAAATGCCAATCATTATGGGTCTTTACTTCTCAATTTTATATTCTGCCGATGTGAAATCACATATGTTCTTATGGTTTAGCTTAGGTTCACCAGACATTGTGATGACAATAATTGCGGGGATTGTTTATTTGGTACAAGCACGAGTTTCTTTATGGACCGTACCAGAGCAACAAAAAAAGCAAATGAAGATGTTTATTTACATTTCGCCAATTATGATTGTCTTTATTTCTATGTCTTCTATGGCAGCACTACCGCTTTACTGGTCTGTCAGCGGTGCATTACTAATTCTTCAAACGTATATTGGTCGAAAATATTATTCGGAGCATCCCGAAAAAGCAGAATCATAAATGAATGAATGTCGAGGCGCGTTGTAGCCTCGATTTTTTTTAGGAGGAAAACAGCATGAATACAAAATGGGTATCTTCAATTTTAGTTGCAATATTTAGTATTGCGGCTATTGTATGCATTATTATCGGCAATTTTAATTTAGCGGTGCTAGCAATGACAATAATGTTTGCTTTGTCAAATGGCTTTAGAGCGAAGAGTTTTAAGGAGCAAGGATATGTTAAAGAGGCGAAATGGATGAAGTATATGGCAATCTTTTTCTCTATTGCTTCCATTGCGGTACTTATTATTATTTTTACAGAATAAGTGGAAATGCTACACTTAAAAATGTGAACAGTGATAAAATAAAACTATCAAAATATAGTGTATTAACTTGCTTTGGCAGTAGCCTTGCCTAATACGGAAAGTGCTATGTATGTACTGCAAACGATTAGGGCAAACCTTGCTGAAACAAGTTAAATACCTGGTGGTTGTCAAAGATGTAAAAGAACTGTCGAGCCGTTTTGAAAAAATCTTAAAGACATTCCGCCGAGGTGTAATTGATTAAAGGTCTTAGGGTTGCTCAAACTCCCATTGAAACGACCTGATTTTGAAATCTCGTTTTGTTTAGCAACCCTGTATCTACACAAAAGGGGCAAAGAAATGAAAAAAAATCGACTACCACTTATTATTGGCGCTATTATTTCAGCGGCACTGATCGTATCTATTTTTATAGTGATTTACTATAAGAATAATCAAGTCAATGTAGCGTCAGATGAAGAACAACCAGTAGCAGAACAAGGCAAAAAAGACAATCCTACAAAAGAGCAACCAAAAACACCCGAAGTAACTGAACCACAAGAGCAGCCAGACGAAAATGGCTATTACCCAAATCAAGCAATGCCGACAGAGCCTACTTATATTGATGGTATTTTACTGGCTAATAAAAAATATCCACTACCATCCACATTTGCACCAGGTGAAAATCCAGAGGCACGTCAAGCGTTAAATAAGATGTTAGCCCAAGCTAAACAACAGGGCTTTAACTTAGTCGCGTTTAGTGGATATCGTTCTTATGAATATCAAACAACATTATACAATAATTATGTTAAGCGCGATGGTCAAGCTGCAGCAGATCGCTATAGTGCACGCCCAGGTTTTTCCGAGCACCAAACAGGCCTAGCGTTTGATATTGGGGAAGTCGGCAAAGAAGATTTATGGTTGACTGAGGAGTTTGGTGAAACACCTGCTGGGAAATGGCTATTTGAGCATGCTGCAGAATATGGTTTCATTTTACGATTCCCTCAAAATAAAGAACATTTAACAGGCTATATGTATGAATCTTGGCATTATCGATATGTTGGAATTGACATTGCTAAGAAAATGAAAGAACAGAATGTTACGTTAGAAGAGTATTTAGGGGCTGAATAAACAAAGAGCTTGGAGACAAAACTTCAAGCGATAACGTACGCAGCGTTACGGTGTGTAATGGGGAAGTAACCACTGTAGCGAACCATAGCAAAAAGTGGCTGGGACATAAGAGAAAAAGTGTTAGATTGAACCTAATCAATCTAACACTTTTTTGCTATGCTGTTGTCCGCTACGACGGTGCTTTCCGCTCAGCACAGTAAGCCGCAACCCTCTGCTTGCGCGCGTATGCCCGCGTCTTACATTATGTGCTGTTCTGAGCTGGAGTCACCGCCTTCGCTACCAACAACTAGTGAACACTTCTAATTTTTTAAATTGCAGAACGAATGGGTTGTTATAATATCGGTGTTAATAAGCGAGAAATAGATTCTTTAAACTTTATCATGCTGGAACGATTTTGATACATTTCCCAAGTTAATTCTGTGCTATCTAAAATGTCCTTTTCAAATAGCTCAGCTAATTGATGAGAAATTTTAGAATCGTAAATAAAGGCATTTACTTCGAAGTTTAAACTAAAACTTCGAACATCGATATTTGCAGTTCCTACTGTAGATGCTTCATCGTCAATAATAATAGCTTTAGCATGAATAAATCCTTTTTCATAAATATAAACCTTTGCTCCTGCACGTAATAATTGGCCCACGTAAGAGTATGTTGCCCAATAAACAAACATATGGTCCGGCTTGTTAGGAATCATAATACGTACGTCAATGCCTGATAAAGTAGCAATTTTTATGGCATCTAAAAAACTAATATCAGGAATAAAATAAGGCGTTTGAATATAAATATATCTCTTGGCCATATTAATCAGCTTTAAATAGCCGATTTTTATTTGTTCCCAATCAGAGTCCGGTCCACTGGAAACGATTTGTAAACCGACATCACCTTTTTTCGGGATAGCAGGGAAGTAACGGTCGGAATAACCCATCTTTTGCTGTGCACATGCTTGATTCCAATCTAATAAAAAGCGTGTTTGCAATGGGTGGACAGCGCTTCCTTCAATACGTAAATGTGTATCTCTCCAATAGCCAAATTTCTTTTGAAGTCCAAGGTATTCATCTCCTACATTAAAGCCCCCGATATACCCAATACGACCGTCAATTACTCCTATTTTGCGGTGATTTCTAAAGTTGAGGCGAGGGTTAAGCAGTGGGAATATGGAAGGGAAAAATACTTCTACTTCACCACCTGCTTCAAGAAGTTCCTTGAAATGTCTCCTTTTTACATTACGAGAGCCCATCTCATCATATAAGAGCCTTACTTTGACTCCTTGTTTTGCCTTTTTAATCATTGCGTCAATAAGACGAGTACCCAAATTATCTAAGCGGAAGATGTAATATTGAATATGGATATGATCTTTAGCTGCTTCGATGTCTTTTAATAGCTGTTCAAATTTGTCTGCACCATCGTCAAAAATAGCAAGGTGATTGTCTTGTGTTAATACCGCATTATTCGTTTTTAAATGCATATAAATCATTTCTTTATAATTTTCGGCATTTTCAATACGAAACTCAAACGTATTATCTCGAATGGTGTCTATTTGATAGCTAATCAGATTATCAATCCCAATATCTTTGCGCCCTTCCCAACGAAACAAATGTTTCCTGCGCAGTTGTCTGCCAAGTAGTAAATATAAAATAAATCCAGCTAATGGCAAGAAAAATAGGACAAGAATCCATGCCCATGTAGAACTAGCATCTTTACGCTCTAAAAATATAATTGTCATCGCAGATAAGATATTTACGAATAAAATTAAAGGTACTAGATATTCTACATCTGTAAAAATGCTCATTCCTGCACCCCTTTACTATATTTCACATTATATCTAGTATAGCTTACTTCACAGGTGGAAAGAAAGGACAGTAAGTGATTTGTTATCATCAAAAAAATTCCCCCCTAAAAAAAGTAGGGACAATGCCTTTGCGTTTTGCGACTTTGAGGGCATAGCTAGCAAACAGTAATCGAAATTAGGCAAGCCCCATCACAAAAAAATAGTGCTGGGGCTTGCTCATTTTGTATTCAGTTTCAAGGCAAGAGGTAAATCAGTTAGCTTATACATAATGTTCCCATTGAAATAGTATATCGCTAAAATCTTGTTGAAGAAGCTTATCACGATTGATAAAGAATTTCCCTACGCCACTATCCGCCCACATAATACCGAACTCATCATTGGAATCTATTTGTAGTAAAAGTACATCATACCGTTGTAGCAGATGAGATTCGTGCCGAATGTCTTCCTCTAAAAAATATGCGTATCCGCCTATTTTAGCGCCAGCTCCTAAAAAATGCTGTAAGTAGATTTCGTGCAAATTAACATCATGGTTTAGGGTACATATTAGACTCGGTAAATAGTGTACAGCTCGATAATCTAAAGCTGAGACAGGTTCCTGTGTAAAGTGGAATTGTAGCGATAACTCTTCTTTAATAGGAAACCAATCATCTGTGGTCACAGCAGGTTTTTCTTGTGTTGGCATTGCTGTTTTTGTTTCTAACGTTGGGTAAAATCGTACTTTATAGAACTGTTGAAAAATGTCTTCCTTATAATGTGCCGCATTGGCAAAAATATTAGATGAAATAAAAAATTGTAAAATACCTTGAGTAGGAAAATCTTGTATTGTTGGTATTTCTGCAAAATTTATTTGAGCTAATAAACGCATCGCTTCACCAGTAATGTCCTTTGGAACTGTTTGATAATAAGGTAAATAAGGTTCACCGGCGAATTTACTTTCTGTTATTGTAGTTGAACGTTTACATGGCGATATAGTGATTGCCGCCAGTAGCGAATCTTCAATTTCAGAGCGTAATGGTTCAAGCTCTCTAGGAAGAGAAAAATTGATTGTTTTATTCATGCAGTATCCTCCGAGTTTACGCTTTCAAACATGGATGTCATATAAGTTTAACAAATACATCTGTTTCTATTAGTTACGACATATAGTACGAAAATTATTCAAGCCTTAAAGTTTTATTTGAAGCCTTATAAATAAAGATTAAAATAATCGAGATAATTGCGATAGCTGCAGCAATATAGTAGCCAAGATTAGATTGCATCGTAAATAACCATGTGAAAAATAGAGGCCCGAGAATACGCCCTAAATTATCCATAGAGTAGGAAAGACCTGCTGCTGTCCCATATTGGCCGCCAGATTCTTTGGAGGATAATGACACGACACATGTTCTTGCGAGGGCATTTCCGGCTGTAAAGATACAAAGTGCAAAACCTGCCATTAATAGATTGCCTGTTAAAGTAAATAAAAGCATACCGATTGCTGTAATGATTTGAGCTCCAATGAGCCAAGATGTTTCTGTGCCATTTTTAATGCGACGAACTACGCCACCTTGTATGGCTGCATCTACAAAGCCACTAAACATAAATAAATAACCGATTTGCAAAGGTGTTATTTGTATACGGTCAATTTGAAAAAGCTGGAATGTTGCTTCTACTCCTGCCAGCATAAAAGTCACTAAGAACGAGAACATAAATAAATAACGAACACGGTATTGAAGCATTTTGCCAACACCTTTTGGGACAATTGCTCTTTTTGTTACATCTTTTCGTTTTTCTGGTTCTTTTAAGACGAAAGTTGCATAAATAAATAATAGTGCGATTAAAGCTGCTGATGCGATAAATGGCAATTGCAAGCTATAATTACCTAACATGCCGCCAATTGCAGGACCGAAGATAAAACCTAGACCAATGGACATGCCCATGAAACCCATGTACTTATTACGATCTTCCTCGCTCGACATGTCACCAATAAAACCTGTTACAGCTGTATACAACGCACCTGAGAATAAGCCACCCACGATACGTGATACGTATAACATTGTTAAATGATCAATGAACATCGAAAAAATAATGAAACTGAGACTAAACCCTACCAATCCTGTTAAAATGAGTTGCTTACGACCGACTTTATCAGAAAGCTTTCCCCAAAGTGGTGCGGTAAAAAAACTTGCAAGAGAATACACTGTCAGTAAACCGCCTACATGGATGTTTTGCCAATCGTTTTGTACGATGACCTCTGGTAGGACAGGAATAATAATTCCAAAGCCTAGGTAGACGAGAAACTGTACTGACATTAAGAGTAAAATTGGTTTTATCATTTAATTTCCTGCTTTCTTACAATATTTCAGTATGTATATTCTACCTCTCTTGTTCTTGCTATTACAAGGGTGCGGTAGGAGAAGCATTTGAAACCAAGACAAGGATTGATTTAGTTTATGTTCAGTTATTATTTTGCGTAACCGTTCATCCACAATAGTTATTCCTTCTTTCACTCCCTCTTTTGGTAGAAGCTTGTTCCTGCTGGCTGGTCAAAAATAATGAAGAACAACGAATAGAATTGATTTGATGAGTTAATAATGTATTTATCAAATTCTATTCTATAGTGTATTTTGTTTGCCTAAAAAAGTGACATTTAAACATAATTTACATTGTAACAAAATTGAAAAATATTAAAGGCGAGTTAAATGGTATGATAGATACAGATAAACTCGTCTGACATCTAACACTTAGAAAAAATGAAACTTTTTTGGAAATAAAACGTTATATAAAATCGAGAAAAGATTGAGGTGGAATGTATGACGAAGGAAGTAGATTTGAAAAAGATTGTTTCGAATTTATCGAAGTTGGGTGTGACAGCTACTGTAACAAAGTCTCGACTTGAACTTTTAAAAGTGCTCACACCACCAACGCAAACTCCGCAAGTTCAAGCTTAACTCGTTTTACAAAAAAGAATGGATAGTTCTCTTTCGAAAGTAGAGAGGCTATCCATTCTTTTTTTATTATTTAAATTTCTTAATCCTCTTCATCGTACGTTGTAAACATGTAAGTACGATAATGGAAACGCATGCTAAAGACTAGCCCGATGGCCAAGGCATTGCCCATTAAAGAACTTCCCCCATAACTTATGAATGGAAGTGGAATACCTGTAATCGGTAGTAGCTGTATTGTCATACCAATGTTTTCGAATACATGGAACGTAATCATCGCGATAATACCTGCACAAACATAAGTTGAAAAAGGGTCTTTCAATAATAATGTTGTTTTAGTTAAATGATAGATTAACAAAAAGAAAATACAGATTACTATACTTGCACCGATAAAACCCCATTCCTCACCGATGACGGTGAAGATGAAGTCCGTATGATTTTCGGCTACGTATACTTCGCGCCCACGGAAGCCTTTACCGAAGATTTCACCAGACCCAATAGCGTTTAAGGAAGTAATCAAATGGTAACCATCACTCGATGAATAGGAGTATGGATCTAGCCAAGAGTAAATTCTGGCAAACTGGTACGCTTTAAATCCAAATGTTTTCTCTAAAAATTCCTGCATGTAAAGTGCCATCCACAGGAGGCTTCCCCCGACGACAGCACCACCTAAAAAAGTAGGTAATAAAATTTTCCAAGAGATACCTGCTACAATAACGAGTGCAGCAGTAATTGCAAAGAAAACAAGTGCTGAACCAAGGTCAGGCTGTTTCATAATAATACCAAGTGGTATAATCAACGTTAAAGCGATTTTACCTAGTAAAATGAAGTCAGACTTAATGGATCTTAAAGAGTAGACTTCATGATGCTTACTAATAAGGCGGGCAAGCGCTAAAATGTAAAAAGTTTTCATAAATTCGGAGGGCTGGATATTACCAAGTGGTGTATGGAACCAGCTTTTAGCACCATTCACAGGCTCACCAATTTGGCCTTTACCTTCCGGCATGAAAATAAGCAAAACTAAAAGAGCAATTCCAGCTCCGTACATATACCAAGCCATTTTTTTATATTGATCAGGCTCGAAAAACATAATGACACCGATAATAAATGCACCAATTACATACCATCTTAGTTGCAAAGGTACGTAATTAATACCATATTGTCCGGAAGTTTGAGCGGATGCAATTGCTAATAAACTAATGACAAGAAAAGTGAAAAGTATAAAAGCGAGCGTCCAGTCAAAACGGTTCACGAAATTTCGTTTATTTTCCATAAAAGCCACCTAAAATAAAATAGTTTAAAATCTGCGCACAGACGCATGTCGAACATTAACATTATAACGCAAAAAACAATTTTACGCCTGAGTATATTGTTGTGACGACAAATAGCATAAAATGTTTCAAAAAATGATGTTTAGTTTTATAATAAAGTGAAGAATGGGGTGATGGATGTGGCTAAGAAATTAAAGTCAGCTGAAGATTTTATGTATCATATATATGTTCATATGAATGATGTCGATAAATTTGTTATATTTAGCGGGCTTAAATTCTCGCAATTCGTGGCTGCTTTAGATCCACTGCATCACTTACTTTTACTAAAGCATTCCTATGAAGACGGATCATTTAATATGCATACACAGTTTGATTATATAGCAGATGAGGAAGTTCCTCGTTTTGTAAAAAAAGCTACGGAGTCGAAAGAATTGTGTTGGGTAGATTTTATGGATGAAAAGAGGCTGGATCAGCTGACACCGATGGAACAGGGAGAACTGCTTTACATAAGTCATAAAAAAGAACCGATTACTTCGCCATTTTTTAATAAATTGCAAAATCGGTTTGTGTATTGTTCTTCGGATGTAGAGAAAATGACGAAAATTTATTTTCGCCATTTAAGTGATTCAGATTTGCTCGTCGCTAATGTGTTTAATACGTTAATACGTGAAAAAGAACGAAGCACAGGTTTTTGGCGCCGTAAAGTAAAATCGAGTATTCCTTCTCTTACGCCGGAATTTTTGCGTGCGTATCGCTCCTTTGCTAAAGAGGGCGCATTGTTGTCACTGTATCGCATTGAGAAGCCGAAAGCCGCATATGGTATAGAAATACGTAACCTGTCAGATTATTCCTTTCCAGATGAGGTCTGGGATGATTTAAATACAATTTTGAAAAACGAGCACGATGAATTGATTCATATTATTTAACTATATAGCAGGTATTTCACCAGCTATAAAGGAATGGAACTCAAGAAAGTGATAGTCAGTCATTTTACTTGGGTGACCAACTTTTGAATGAATAAGGCACTCAAATCTCACCGTCCAAATTACGGTGAGATTTTTATGTCATTTGTCAAGCCGTTTCGTGATAAACTAATAATACTCAAGAAGTATGTGGAGGGCACAAAAAATGAAAAAAAGAATCGGTTTATTATACGGCGGAAAGTCAGCGGAGCATGAGGTGTCATTGTCGACGGCGTGCGCAGTCACTGGAGCTTTGAATTTCGAGGAGTATGAGATATATCCGATTTACATTACACCAGATGGGGAATGGCGACGCGGTGAGCGTTTAGAAAAACCCGCAAATTCGATTGAAGAATTGCAATTTGGTGATGATGCCATTATTTTAGAAAATAATATTACAGCGTTTTTAATTGATAAAAACGGGGCAGCGGTCCAATTTGATGTTATTTTCCCTTTACTGCATGGAACAAACGGGGAAGATGGAACTGTACAGGGTTTACTGGAAGTGTTGAATCTTCCGTATGTCGGTAATGGTGTGTTGGCATCATCTGCAGGTATGGATAAAGTGATTATGAAACAGTTGTTTGAAATTGCGGGCTTACCACAAGTGCCATATACGTACTTCATTCGCAGTGAATGGACGAAAGAGCAAGATGCTATTTTAACGCGTTGTGAACAGAAATTGTCTTGGCCAATGTTTGTAAAGCCAGCAAATTTAGGCTCAAGTGTTGGTATTAGTAAAGCTTCGAACCGTGAGGAACTGATTCAAGCAATTGAGGTAGCATTGCAATTCGACCGTAAAATTGTGGTAGAGCAAGGTATTGTAGCACGTGAAATTGAATTAGCTGTACTGGGCAATGATTTTCCAGAAGTATCTGTACCAGGTGAAATTAAGCCTATGACGGAGTTCTATGATTATGATTCAAAATATAAGGATGGTTCAACAGCATTAATAATTCCTGCTGAACTACCTACAGAAGTTGTGACTAGTTTAAAAGAGCACGCAAAAAGTGCGTTTAAGATTTTAGATGGAAGTGGTTTAGTACGTGCTGATTTCTTTGTCACGGCAGATCATGCCATTTATATTAACGAAGTAAATACAATGCCAGGTTTTACACCTGTTAGTATGTATCCGCTTCTTTGGCAACATACAAACGTAAGTTATCCAGAGCTTATTAATCGACTGATTGCGCTAGCACTTGAGCGCTTTGAAGAAAAACAACAGCTTCACTATAAAAAAGACTGAGTGGGATTATTGTGAAAAAGACATTAAAGGAATTAGCAGCATGGTTAAATGATGAGGTGCCAGCTTTCGGAGATACGATTGTATCTGGTATATCGATTGATACAAGAACAATCTGCCAAGGGGATTTATTTGTGCCATTCCGTGGTGAACAGGCAAATGGTCATAAGTTTGTACAACAAGCTTTTGAAAAAGGAGCGGGTGCTTCGCTTTGGCAAAAAGATGAACCTAACCCGCCCAAAAATGTTCCGTTACTATTTGTGGATGATTCAGAGTTGGCGTTACAGCAAATGGCACGTGCTTATCGTAACGAGCATAAGGCGACCTTTATTGGTATTACAGGATCGAATGGTAAAACATCCACAAAGGATATTTTAGCGGGCACGCTAGCACCGTTTTTTAAAGTACAAAAAACAATTGGTAATTTTAATAATCAACTAGGCTTACCAATTACGATTTTACAGCTCCAAGAGGATACAGAAGTTGCTGTACTTGAAATGGGCATGAGTGGATTTGGGGAAATTGAGTTTTTAACAAAGTTAGCTCGTCCTCATATAACGGTAATTACCAATATCGGTGAGGCACATATGCAAGACCTAGGCTCGCGTGCCGGTATTGCAAAGGCGAAGTTTGAAATTATACAAGGTATGCAAGAGGATGGCGTACTCTTTTATGATGGTGATGAGCCATTATTAAATGAGCTTGTTGCAAAAGAACAAAATTTAAATGCACAGGCGTTTGGTTTAGAACCAGGCGATTTGTTATATGCTGATAATATTGAAGCAACTGCAAGTGGAAGTAGCTTTACAACACATGGTGCTATTGAAGGGGATTTCTTTATTTCTGTTCTTGGGAAGCATCAGGTGAAAAACACTTTAATTGCCATGCTTATCGCGCAAAAACTAGGTTTAACGGATGAGCAAATCCGTACATCTTTAAAAGACGTAACGTTAACAGATATGCGTATGCAGCAAATACAAGGAAATCAAGGTGCATTATTTATTAATGATGCTTACAATGCTGCACCTACGTCGGTAAAGGCGGCGATTCAGTTTATAGCCACTACAACTATTCGCCCTGAAAAGTGGCTTGTCTTAGGTGATATGCTGGAACTAGGGGATAATGAAAAAAGCTTCCATGAAGAGTTATCATTAGCAATTCATGAAGGTGAAATTGACTATGTGTGCTTGTACGGCCCGCGTATGGCTTTCTTGTATGAGGTGTTGAAAGAACGTTTCGACGCTGACCATTTATTATACGACAAGGATGATTTTGCGCCTATCATTGCAAAGCTTCAACAGGCAACAGAGAAATCCATTGTTTTATTAAAAGGCTCACGTGGGATGAAACTAGAAACAATTTTGCAATCATTTACTTCATGATTTGCGGTTGTTGACATAATGAATTGTTACTTGGGGTAAAAATCCGCTCTGGTTTACAGATGCGCTGATTTTTACCCTTTATTAAAAAAATTGGAAAGCATTTTGTATGCTATTGCTAGTAAAACAGCCACTTTTTGAGGTGAGGGTAATGACGATAGGGGTATTATGTATTCATGGATTTTCGGGTGGTGCTTATGAGGTAGAGCCGTTTACCGTTTATTTACAAGCCAATACAGATTGGCTAATCGAGACGCCTACCTTATCAGGGCATGGAGAAGAACTAAAGATGAAAGGCTTTACCGCACAGCATTGGTTAATGGATGCGGAGTTAGCTTTTCGAGCGCTATCGAAAAAAGTGGATGAAGTGATTGTCGTTGGTTTTTCTATGGGTGGCATTATTGCGTTATATTTAGCGAAACGTTATAAGGTGAAGAAGCTTGTACTGCTTAGTGCTGCAGCTAAATACATTAGCCCTAAGCAGCTTGTTAAAGATTTTAAAATGTTAGCAACTGAAGCGTATCATCGCAACCTTTCGAATAATGAGTTGTTTTTGAGATATCGTCATAAGTTCAACAACGTCCCCTTAGCAGCTACGATTGAATTCATGAAACTTGTCCAAAAGGTAGCGCCGTACTATCAGGACATTAAAATTCCAGTGTATATTGTACAAGGGAAATTAGACGGAATTGTGCCCTATCATACCGCTCAATTTTTGTTTGATCAGCTTGCTTCAACAAATAAAAAGTTGTATTTTTCTAACAATGGCAAACACCATATTTGTCATTGTGAAGATTGTTTTGATTGGTTTACGAAGGTTTTAGCGTTTTTAAAGGATAAGTAAATAGTCAGATTATTACGACTCATGCGTTATCGTTGCATACGTTTGATTCCCGTGATAGACTAGTGTAAGCAATGGATACATTTTGTGCGAAGACTCTTCATAATTTGGTTGAAGAGTACTTTTTTTTGAACATAACGGTTTTATTCTAAGTGAATAATTACGCAGAATCGAACCGCTCGGTAAAGACCGGGCTTTCCTTTTCATATAAGAGCTCTACTTGAAACATTTGTAGAGAGAATTTTTAAGTAACGGAAACGTTCCACAACACAGGCTCGAATTTGCCGACAACTTCATCTGAAAATGTAACCATTTGTCAACTTAAAAGGAAAAAAGGAGATTGAGAAGTTTGACAAATTTTTCAGAATTAAATATTAGTGAATCTACACTACGTTCAGTAAAACGTATGGGATTCGAAGAAGCAACACCAATCCAAGAGGGTACTATTCGTTTTGCCATTGAAGGTCGCGATGTATTAGGTCAAGCGCAAACTGGTACAGGTAAAACTGCCGCTTTTGGTATTCCACTTATCGAGAAAATCGATCCTAAAAACCCTAATATCCAAGCATTAGTAATTGCTCCAACTCGTGAATTAGCGATTCAAGTTTCAGAAGAACTATATAAAGTCGGTTACGACAAGCGTGTGAAATTATTATCAGTTTACGGTGGTCAAGAAATCGGACGTCAAATTCGTGCACTGAAAAATAAACCACAAATTATTGTTGGTACACCAGGTCGTATTTTAGACCATATTAATCGTCGTACTTTAAAACTAGAAGATGTTCAAACACTTGTACTGGACGAAGCAGATGAAATGTTAAACATGGGCTTCATCGATGATATAAATTCAATTTTAGAAAACGTACCTGCTGAGCGCCAAACATTATTATTCTCAGCAACAATGCCACCAGCAATCCGTAAAATCGCTGAGACATTTATGCGTGACCCTGAAATTGTAAAAATTAAAGCAAAAGAATTAACAGTGGATAACATTGATCAATACTTTGTGAAAGCTGCTGAGCGCGAAAAATTCGATGTTTTATCTCGTCTATTAAACGTTCACCAACCAGAATTAGCGATTATCTTTGGACGTACAAAACGCCGTGTTGATGAGCTAGCACAAGCTTTATCAATCCGAGGATATCTTGCTGAAGGAATTCATGGTGATTTAAGCCAAGCAAAACGTATTTCAGTTTTACGTCAATTTAAAGAAAATAAAATTGATATCCTTGTTGCAACAGATGTAGCAGCTCGTGGTCTAGATATTTCAGGCGTTACACACGTGTATAACTTTGATATTCCTCAAGATCCTGAGTCTTACGTTCACCGTATTGGTCGTACTGGCCGTGCCGGAAAATCAGGTCTTGCAGTAACATTTGTAACACCTCGTGAAATGGGCTATTTACGTATTGTTGAAGAAACAACGAAAAAACGTATGACACCACTTCGTCCGCCAACAAATGACGAAGCTTTAGTAGGTCAACAACGTTTAGCTATTGAGACACTTGAAGGTCTTATTGCTAATAATAACTTAGGTGATTATCGTACATTAGCTACAGAAGTACTTGAAAACCATGATGCAATCGATGTAGTAGCAGCTGCATTACGCTCATTAACAAAAGAGCCGGATGATACGCCTGTTACAATTACAGAAGAGCGTCCATTACCAATGCGCCGTGAGCGTTCTGGTGGTGGCGGTGGTGGCCGCGGAGGCGATCGTAATAGCCGTAACAGAAGCGGTGGTGGTCGTAGCTTTGGCGGTAACCGTCGTGAAGGTAGTGGTGGCGATCGTCGCAACAGTGGAGGCCGTCGTGAAGGTGGTCGCCGTGAGGGCGGAGCTCGTCGTGAAGGTGGACAAGGTCGTTCACGTGCACCACGTCGCCATGAAGACTAATTAACTTTCAAACCTTACAGTCAAATTGACTGTAAGGTTTTTTATATTTATAGTTAAATTAATTTATTCGAAATTTTTGGAAGGAAAAGTAAGTATGCGAGATTTCTAAACGGAACGTTGCGACGAAAGCGGCTTATTATAAGCATTAAACTATAGCGCCGTATAATAAAAAGGCGATATACTAGATGTTTAGATGGCGGTTAATTATGATGAAAAGGCTATGGATTTATTTGAAACAAATTAGTATTTGCGTACGTATACATAGGTAATGAAAAGAGGAGGAACAATTTTGAGAGCTGAACCAATTCATCAAATTTCCCGAAAAGGGTTAACAGTATGGCGATTATATGGTGTGTTACAAACATTGCTGTTGTTAGTCATTGCAGCATTGGTTTGTTATGGCACTTATTATTATGAATGGCCTTCATTTATTTATTTTATCGCGATTGCTGTTGTTCTATTAAGTGCATTTTTTTCTGCGTATTTATTCCCGAAAATTCGATGGGAACGCTGGAGATACGAAGTGCGCGAACATGAAATTGAAGTCCAACATGGCTTGTTTGTTGTCAAACGCACATTAATACCAATGGTACGTGTGCAACATGTTGACACGACACAAGGCCCCATTTTAAAAAGATACAGCCTAGGTAATATTTCAATTTCTACAGCCGCCACGGTACATACAATTCCAGCACTGGTCATGGATGAAGCAGATGGACTTCGTGCGCGTATTTCGGAATTAGCAAGGGTGGCGGAAGATGATGTCTAACGAATTGTATCGTTTACACCCTGTATCGGCGATTATCTCTAGTGTCAAAGCACTAAAGAGTATGATCTTACCTGTAGCCATTATCATTATTAGTAATGGCTTTAACTTTTCCTTGAACTTCCGCAGTGAATATTTTTTTGAAACCGTATTACTGTTTGGCGTGTGGGGGGTAGGGGCAGTACTAGCGCTTGTCGGTGGTATTGTAAAGTGGCGTACCTTTGTTTACTGGTTTGAGGATGGTGAACTCAGAGTAAAGTACGGGTTATTCGTCAAAAAGAAGCGTTATATTCCATTTGAGCGCATTCAAAGTTTAAATTACCATGAAGGTATTTTTCATCGGATATTTGGCCTAGTCAAGGTGCAAGTTGAGACAGCAGGCAATAAAGGTGGCAAGCCAGAGGTAGAATTAACAGCTATTCAAAAAATAGCGGCTGATGTTATTGAAGAAGAAATGCGTCGAGCAAAAACACAAATCGCGCAACCACTTGGCGAGGAACTAGCACATGGACAAATAGAAGAAGTGATGGTGCCTGTTATTTATCGTATGTCGATGCGGGATTTACTTGTATTAGCAACGACTTCTGGTGGAATTGGCGTTGTCCTATCAGGTGTTGCAGCGGTCATCTCTCAGTTTTCGGATATTATCCCGTATGAAGAGGTCTTTCATGAAGTGGCAGATATTGTGAAGATTGGCGCATTCTTAGTTGCTTTAATGATCATGTTTGTGTTAATTATTGCGTGGCTACTATCGGTTGTTATAACACTTGTGAATTATTACGATTATACGGTTCGTATTGAAGATGAAAAGTTAATGATTACTAAAGGGTTACTGGAGAAGAAAAGAATTACATTACCATTAAATCGTATACAGGCAATCCGTATAGTTGAAAACCCTTTGCGTCAAATATTTGGTTTTGCTACGGTTGTAGTAGAAAGTGCAGGGGGAAATGGTGAAAAGGGTGGAGATAAGAAAATTGCATTGTTCCCACTGATTAAAAAACAACATTGTGTACAGACGCTAGAACAACTTTTCCCTGAAATGAATTGGCATCCTGAATTTATAAAGGCTCCGAAACGTGCACGTCCATTTTTTTATCGCATTGATTTCATTTGGCTCGTACCGATAATAGGGGCAAGCAGTTATTTCTTATATCCTTACGGGTTATTAGCATTCTTATTAATACCATTAATCATATTCCTTGGTATTTGGCAACATCGAACAGCAGGCTACATGATTGACGGCAAGCAATTGACAATGCAATATCGGATCTTTAGTCGCATTACATTGTTTATGGAGAAAAAACGTATACAATCTATGGAAAGTAGTCAAACGTATTTCCAAAAGCGTAAACAAGTCATGTCGATAAAAGCGACGGTAATGTCAGGAATGGCTGGTATGACAGGTAATGTACCTAGCCTAGAACAACAAGATGCTGAAACTATATTAACTTGGTATGAACATTAAATAGAAAATGATTAGCTAATCTTTGCATAAAAATGTAAAGATTAGCTTTTTTTATATACAAATCTAGAAAAAATGCGTTTATAATAGAATAAATTGACAAAAAGGGGTGGATTTGATGTTTCGATACAGCATAAATGAGCACACCTATTTAAAAATGTTAGATTTAAATGATGTAGAGGAGTTATTTGCGCTAACAGACCGTTCAAGAGAGACTTTACGTGAGTGGTTACCCTTTGTAGACAATGTCAAGACGGTCAAAGATACAGAACAATTTGTTCGAAATGCAATGCAACAATATGCTGACCATAATGGGATACAGGCTGGAATTTATTATGATGGTAAGCTAGCGGGGGTCATTGGTTATCATCAAGTGAATTGGCAACATAAGTGGACAAGTATTGGCTATTGGTTAGGGAATGAGTTTGTTGGCAATGGGCTTGTGACAAATTCGATGAGGGCATTTATTGATTTTGCTTTCGAATATCTAAAGTTAAATCGCATTGAAGTCCGCGTTGCAGTGGGGAATATACGTAGTCGGACAATTCCTAAAGTGCTAGGATTCAATGAAGAAGGGCGTTTAAGAGATGCTGAATGGCTATACGATCATTATGTAGATCAGGTTGTCTATGGGCTAACCGCAGTAGAATGGAAAAAAATAAAAATGGCGAAAGAGGCTACTGTTGTACTATAATTTCAACGATAGCATGTCAATGACCTTAGAAAAAATGGAATGTTAGGGATGTTAAGCTATAAAAAAGAGGAACAGCCCGCAGTGATTAACACCTCACTGATGGGGTAGCTCCTCTTTTTACAAGCTATTTTCCTGCCATTCTTTGTTTGCGCCAACTTAGAATTCTTGTAGGATGTAGGTAAATAAGTCCGAGTAGGAATCCAGTCACTAAGCCACCTAAATGGGCATAAACATTTACATTAGACTGTAAGAAAGTCATGATGACACTGATGACGATAATCGGCAAAATAAGCTTACGAAGCATTGGCATTGTACGACGCGTGTAGTAGACAAGTGCACCAAACGCACCGAAGATACCAAAAATTGCGCCGCTTGCGCCAAGGCTGGCATAACTACTGTCATTAAGCATAAAGGTTGCCATGTTCCCTACGATACCCGATAATAAATAAATCGTAATGAAGCGTGCTTTACCTGCAATTTTCTCAAGTTCTGGCCCAAATAAAAACAGGGAGAACATATTAAAGAGCACATGCATAAAGTTCGCATGTAAGAACATCGCAGAGAAAATCCGCCACCATTCACCGCTTTGTATAAGGAAATTGACTTGAATCCCATAGTTCCACAGCAGTTCTCCTATGACTGGAAGAAGTGTTAATACATAAAGAATAAGATTCACTGCTATTAGTGTTGAAACAACAGGATAATAACTTGTATATTGCTTAAAATTTTCTGTTCTACTAAACATAGCTCCACCTCAATTTACAATTATTATACATGGCTTTTTGGAAATAAGAAAAGGAGAAGTTCATATGATTAAAGGAATTGGTCTCGATATTGTAGAAACTGAGCGTATTGTGAAAGCAATGACACGCACAGATAAATTTATGGACCGCATTTTATCAGTTAACGAACGTGCACTATTTACAGCGCATTCTGAATCTCGCAAAATAGAATTTTTAGCAGGGCGATTTGCGGCAAAAGAGGCCTTTTCAAAAGCGCTAGGTACCGGAATAGGGAAAGATTGTGCGCTACAAGATGTTGAAATATTAAGAGGGGAAGCGGGTAACCCTGTTTTATATTTTAAAGGAGAGCTTGTAAAGGGCTTTGTTAGTATTACACATTCTAAGCAATATGCAGCCGCGCAAGTAATATTACTTATGGAATAAAATATATTGCCTTTTCATCAAATGACATAACTGACAAATATGGTTCATATATTGTCGTAGTGGATTTGAAAGAAGAAAGGGTGAAAGCGTGGGCAACCGTTTAGTTACTTGGCTCGTCTTAATTTGTGCGATATTACTTCTGTCGGCGTGTGGTACAGCCTCACAGGAAAAAGTGTTGAAGAAAGTTAATGGTAAGTGGTCAGAGACGAATGGTTATGAGTTAGACGCTAAGATGGAGATTAAATCAGGTGGAGAACCTAGAACATATGATGTTACCGTGTGGCATACTAAACCTGATTTCTATCGAGTGGAAGTAGTGGAAAGTGGGAAAGATGTATCGCAAATGATTGTGCGTAATGCTGATGGAGTTTTTGTGGTTACACCAACATTAAACAAAATGTACAAATTCCAAAGCGATTGGCCAAAGAAAAATAGTCAGGCGTATTTAATCGGAGCATTAGCAGAAGATTTAGCTGAAGATAAAAATTTAGTCATGAAAGAAGAGGACAAAGCATATATATTTGAAGCGGCTACTAGAAATAGTTATAAAAATAGTATGCCTCACCAAGTTATAACGGTAGATAAGAAAACGATGCTTCCTACATCTGTAGTGATTATGAATGATGTCAAAGAAGAGCAAATTCGTATTACATTTAATAATATTAAGCTAGGTGTACAACATGCTGCGAAAGAGTATGCTGTTGAACAATTTACTGAAACAGAAGATTCAAAAGGCGAACAAGCTGCACCTGCAAACAAAGATGCAAAAGATGATAAAGATGCAAAAGGTGAAACGGATGCTAAAGGTCAAGCAGATGCAAATGGTGAAAAAGAAGCAGTCGGTGCAGAGGTTGAATATCAAGAATTCCAAACGCATTATCCAGTTGTGAATTTTGAAAACACGAAAATGACAAATGAAAAAGCCATTAGTGATAGTGGTATGGAACGAGTTATTTTAACGTTTGAAGGGGATAAAGCGTTTACAGTTATGCAGCAACCAGTTATGAAAGAGTCCTCTATGTTACCAGTTACTTCGCCAGGTGATCCTGTTGACTTAGGATTTACAATTGGCGCGATTACAGATACGTCCATTAGCTGGGAAAAAGATGGCGTCGCATTCTTTGTAGCTTCTAGTAAATTAACACGTGAAGAAATGGTGGAAGTTGCGACTTCCATGACGATAAGTAGTATGAAGTAATTTTTCTAGCTACAGCTTTCTGAAAAGAGAGCTGTAGCTTATTAGGCAATAAAAGAACTTTTTATTTCTAGCAGTTTATGTATAGTAATGTGAAACAGTGGAGATTAATGATCTATAGAAGTATGTTGCATGTTCTACAAAAAGATAAGCTAGTTTTAATAGGAATAAAAAGGGAAAAATTAACATGCTGTCGAATTTATATAATGACATGCACAAGTAGATCATCAATGTATTATCCAAATGGCGGACAAGTAGTATGCTAGAATTTAATGTTATATGGAATTATTCCTATACATAACGGTTTAATAACTAAAAAAGAGGGTATTCTAATGGAGACACAGCAGTATTTTAGACCAACCAAAGCAATTGTAGATTTACAAGCAATCCAACAAAATATAAAAAATTTAAAAGATCTACTCCAACCAAATGTACAAATTATCGCAGTCGTAAAAGCTAATGCCTATGGACATGGGGATATTGCAGTTGCTAAAGCAGCTTTGGAAGCGGGTGCAACAATGCTTGCCGTGGCTACACCAGATGAAGCATTACATATTCGAGCACATTTCGAAGAACCAGACATACTAATATTAGGGGCCTCGCCAGTATCGTTTGCATCCTATGCAGCACAACAACGCATTACGCTTACGGTATTTTCAAGTGAATGGGTACAGCAAGTTGCAACAATGGTAGCAGGGGAAGAAAACCCTTTACAACTACATATTAAGGTAGATAGTGGAATGGGCAGAATTGGTATACGCACCGAAAGCGAATTGTTAGCGCTATACCATACCATCCATTCAACAGATAATGTAGAATTGGATGGCATTTTTACTCATTTTGCAACAGCTGATGAGGAAGACACAGCCTATTTCGATAGCCAAGTAGCGTTATTTGAAAAGCTCATTGCTATATTGCCTGACAAACCTAGACTAGTACATGCATCCAATACAGCAACGGCTTTGGTAAAGGATAATCGTTTACAATATGATGCTGTACGTTATGGTATTTCAATGTATGGTTTAGCACCATCATCTTATGTAGAGGGGATTTTACCATTTCCATTGAAGCCTGCCTTTTCACTTGAGAGTGAGCTTGTCCATGTCAAACAGTTAAAAGCAGGAGATTCAGTAGGTTACGGAGCAACATTCATTGCACAAACAGATATGTGGATTGGGACAATTCCAGTAGGTTATGCAGATGGGGTAATTCGTAAATTAGCAGGACAAGAGGTACTAATAGACGGACAAAGAATGCCTATAGTTGGACGAATTTGCATGGACCAATGTATGGTTGCGCTACCAAAAGCATATGCTATAGGTAAGGAAGTAACGCTCATTGGTCGTCAAGGGCAAGATGAGATTTCAATAGATGAATGGGCAACAAAGCTAGAAACGATTAATTATGAAGTACCATGCATTATTACAGCAAGAGTTCCTCGTATTTACATTTAACTTTGTTTAACCAAGTAGCCCTTCTCTTCATAAAATAAGAGTGAATAGTAATTATTCAATTTTGGTCAAGTTAAATAAGGAGTATGACAAATTTTAGAGGAGTCTTTTATGTAGGCTTATAAAATATGGGTGGAACGCGTAATTTATTACAAGTAGTTTTTTAATGAAAATAATTTTTCAATACATGTAGACAAATTGGGTTAGCGAATTTTTGTCGAAATTAATCTGTGAATGGGAAAGCCAATTCTGTTCGGATTAGTGGATTATGTATAGTGAAATTAAGTAACAAGGCACCAAGTCAATATGACGGATGGTACCAGCACATACTTTCGAAAACCTACAAAATTTTACAACTTGTCCTTCAAATTGTCAGATATTTTGTCATTTCATGTCTTTTCAACAATATCTTTCAATGGTAGAATGGGTAGTAATGAAAAAGTGTATGGTTCCGTTGGAGGTGCTTGCTGTGTACGAGAAAAAGTTAAGAGAAGCTACAATTGCTATTCAAGATAGACTGATTCTACAAACAAAGGAAGTAATTGAAGGTGAATCTTTTGTGCGTATTTTGTCGCGCAAAAATTTAATGCAGGAGCAACCAAATCAAATACGGGAAGCTATGATGAAAGGATATGTTGAGATGTCTCATATTAACCTGATGATTGCAAGTGAATGCTTGCACGCGGAATATGAAGCACAACATACAGTGGAGCGTCTCGTTAGCGGGGGATGACACTTTGAATGTAAAACGTGGTGACGTTTTTTTTGCAGATTTATCGCCGGTAGTTGGATCCGAACAAGGTGGCACTAGGCCGGTATTAATAATTCAAAATGATATTGGAAATCGATTTAGTCCGACTGTCATCATCGCGGCAATTACTGCACAGATTCAAAAAGCAAAATTACCGACACATGTTGAAATAAATGCTGAAAAGTACGGTTTTGAACGTGATTCGGTCATTTTGCTTGAGCAAGTGCGTACAATTGATAAGTCTAGATTGACTGATCGTATTACGCAGCTAGATCATGCAGTAATGGAAAAAGTGGATGGAGCATTGATGATTAGTTTGGGGCTTGTTAAATTTTGATATACATATGTGTATAGAGCATCAGGGATTTTATTTATCCTGATGTTTTTTTAATTTTTTTCATTACAAGCATTATTGCCTTTTAAGTTTGTAGAAAATTGTCGTTGGTTTTTTGTAACTCAAAAAAATAAAATTTATGCGAAGAAAAAAAGTTAATCATGTTTAACATCCGATAGATGCGGGTAAAGAAGAAAAGTCTAATAAATATGGTGGAGGTGGGCTGTATGGACATGGTAGTAAATTTTAAAAAAGATGGCACAAAATTATATGGTTATGTTGAAGGTGAAATTGATACATTTACAGCTTCTGGTCTGCGTGAGGAACTAGAGGCGGTTAAGATTACAGAAGGTATGGAGATTAAATTAGATTTATCGAAAGTGAATTATATGGATAGTACGGGTCTTGGTATTTTAGTAGCTTTTTATAAAAGAGCTTTACGTGAAGAAGGTAAAGTTAAAATTGTAGGCCTATCTAAACGGTTACAAAGATTATTTGAAATTACTGGCTTAAGTGAACTGATGGATATTGAAACTGATAAGAAGGTGGAATTAAGTAATGAAGGAATTTGATTATATTGAGATAAGGGTTCCTGCAAAGCCGCAGTTTGTCAGTGTTATTCGTTTAACGGTTTCTGGATTAGCTAACCGCATAGGGTTTAGCTACGATGATATTGAAGATTTGAAAATTGCCGTTAGTGAAGCGGTGACAAATGTTGTGCACCATGCGTATAAAGATGTTGAAGAAGGCGAAATTGTCATAGGTTGTGCGCTCTATGAAAACAAGTTGGAAATGATGATTGCAGACTATGGGAATAGTTTTAACTTTGAAGAGATTAAAACGAAAATTGGGCCTTATCATCCGGGAGACAGTATTGCGGGGCTAAGAGAGGGCGGTTTAGGGCTTTATTTAATGGAAACTTTAATGGATGAGGTGATGATTAATAACGATGGTGGCGTAACTGTCTTCATGACAAAGTACGTCGCTAGGGAGCAGGTGGAAAAAAATGTCGAAAGAATCACTACATAAATCTTCTACTAAGGAAGATGTATTAAAGTGGATAGAATTGTACCAAGCAACAGAAGATGAAGAAGCTCAAACCAATTTGGTTATTCATTATCGTAATTTAGTAGAGTCCATTGCGCGAAAATATTCATATGGTAAATCTTATTACGATGATATTGTGCAAGTTGGAATGCTCGGGTTACTAGGTGCAATAAGACGTTTTGATGCTACATTTGGTCGCAGTTTTGAGGCCTTTGCAGTACCTACTATTATTGGGGAGATTAAACGATTCTTACGCGATAAAACGTGGGATGTTCATGTACCGAGACGAATTAAAGAAATTGGACCACGTATTAAAACGACTGTAGAATCGTTAACGATAGAGTTCCAACGTTCACCTTCCGTTAAAGAAATTGCAGAGCGTTTAGAGGTACCGGAGGAAGAAGTTTTAGAGGCAATGGAGATGAGCCGAAGCTACCAAGCACTGTCAATGGATCATTCAATCGAATCAGATAATGACGGAAGTACTGTCACGTTATCTGATATTATGGGTAAAGAAGATATAGGTTATGAAATGACCAACAGAAGAATGATTGTTGCAGATGCAATGGAAGTTTTGAATGAGCGAGAAAAACAAATTATTCAGCTTACTTATTTAGAGCAACTGAGCCAAAAAGAAGCGGGAGAACTATTAGGTATTTCTCAAATGCATGTTTCGAGAATTCAAAGAAAAGCAATTAAGAAATTACAGGAGGTCATTCTTGCAAGTGGAAGTGTGCCACTGTAATACCTTTCATTAGGGCGTTTATTACTAGAGGGTTTCATAATCCAATAGCAATAGCGCCTTTTATTTTTGGCTGTCCTTCTTGGTGGATGGACTATCTTTGGTTTTTTATTGAAGTGTAGTGGTAAAATGAAAAGAAAAAAGGTAGTGATAATGTGGAACAAAAACAAATGTACCAGCTTATTGCAAAGGATATAGCAATTAAACCAAATCAAGCAGAGGCAGTAATAAAGTTACTGGATGAAGGTAACACCGTCCCGTTTATTGCGCGCTATCGAAAAGAAGCTACTGGCTCTTTGGATGAGGTACAAATAAAAGCTGTAGAAGATCGTTATCATTACATACAGCAACTTGAACAACGTAAAGAAGAGGTTCTTCGTTTAATTCAAGAACAAGATAAGCTTACGCCAGAGCTGGAACAAGCCATCCAAGTGGCGACGGTATTACAACGTGTTGAAGATTTATATCGCCCATATAAGCAAAAACGACGTACGAAAGCGACTATCGCAAAGGAAAAAGGGTTGGAGCCTCTAGCTGATCTCCTGCTAGAGTATCGTAGTGAAGCGTTAGTCCAATTAGCTCAAGATTTTGTTGATATGGAGAATGTTGCAACAGTGGAAGATGCAATTGCTGGAGCACGTGACATTTTAGCAGAGCGCTTTGCTGATGATGCAAGTATACGGCAGAAAATCCGTACTTTTTCTTGGAAAGAGGGCATGCTGACTACCGCTTTAAAAAATGCGGAACTAGATGAAAAAAAGGTTTTTGAAATGTATTACGAATATGAAGAGCCTGTCAACCGCATTGTTCCTCATCGTATTTTAGCTGTCAATCGTGGGGAGAAGGAGGATGTCTTAAAGGTTGCTATCCAAGTACCGATAGATCGAGTACTGATGATTATGTGGAAAGAGTGGATACCAGCAACAGGTTTCTCACCTGCCATTGCAGAGGTGAAACTTGCAATAGAGGATTCCTATAAACGATTAATTCAACCATCGATTGAGAGAGAGTTACGTAATGAATTAACGGAAAAAGCAGAGGCGCAAGCGATTCATATTTTCTCGGAAAATCTCCGCAATCTTTTACTACAGCCACCGTTAAAAGGTAAGTATGTACTAGGGGTGGATCCTGCCTATCGTACGGGTTGTAAATTAGCTGTTGTTGATGAGACGGGTAAAATGCTAGAAGTTACGGCGATTTACCCACATCCGCCAAAGCCAGATGTAGCAAAATCAAAAGCAGTTGTGAAAGAGATTTTAGCGAAATATCCTATTACAATCATTGCGATTGGTAATGGGACAGCCTCGCGCGAAACTGAGCAATTTATTGCCGATGTTTTAAGTGAAGTGAATACAGATGTGGCCTATGTTATTGTCAACGAAGCCGGTGCATCCGTATATTCAGCGTCGGAGGTTGCGCGTGCTGAGTTTCCTGATTTGCAAGTAGAGCAACGGAGCGCGGTGTCAATTGCACGACGTTTGCAGGACCCATTGTCGGAATTAGTAAAAATTGAGCCAAAGGCAGTAGGTGTTGGACAATATCAGCATGATGTTTCTCAAAAGAAATTATCAGAGTCATTAACATTTATAGTAGAAACAGCGGTCAACCAAGTCGGTGTCGATGTCAATACAGCATCAGCCTCTTTATTGCAATATGTTTCAGGGTTATCGAAAACCGTTGCCGAAAACATTGTAAAAGTACGAGAAGAAAATGGGCAATTCACAACTCGTGCGCAACTGAAGAAAATTCCTCGCCTCGGTGCAAAAACGTATGAGCAAGCAATAGGGTTTTTACGTGTGCCTGAAGCGAAAAATCCATTCGATGCGACAGGTATTCACCCAGAAAGCTACAATATTGCAGAGCAAATTTTAGATGCGGCTCACATAAATAAAAAAGAACTAGGAACACAAAAGGCAGAGGAAGCAATTGCAGCTCTTAATGTTCAAGTGTTAAGTGAAAGTCTAGGGATTGGCGTTGTTACTGTTCAGGATATTGTAGATACTTTAATGAAACCAAGCCGTGACCCACGTGATGCTTTCCCACAACCATTACTTAAAACGGATGTTTTAAAAATGGAAGATTTACAAGTAGGAATGGAATTACAAGGTACTGTAAGGAATGTCGTCGATTTTGGTGCATTCGTTGATATTGGTGTAAAACAAGATGGGCTTGTGCATATTTCCAAGTTGCAAAAAAAACGTATTAAACATCCATTAGAGGTTGTGGCATTAGGTGATATTGTCACAGTATGGGTGGAACAAATAGACGTAAACAAAGGTCGTATTTCATTAACGATGCTTCCTCCAGAAAAACAAATGGTTGAAGTGTAATAATTTCTTACCACACTGTCTATACTGCGCAGTGTGGTATTCTTATTGTTAGAGGTGATGAAATTGAACAATGAGGAACTGCAACAGCTTGTAAGTCGAATTTCATTAGAAAGTTTTCATAAACCCTTTATGCATCGTGCATACTTTAATCCAAGGCTGCGTACAACAGGTGGGCGTTATCTTTTGCAATCCCACCATATTGAAATCAATCCAAAGGCGTTTGAAATATATGGTGTTAGAGAGGTAGAGGGGATCATTCTTCATGAATTATGTCATTACCACTTGCACCTTGAAGGAAAGGGCTATCAACATCGAGATAAAGATTTTCGAGCGTTGTTAAAAAAAGTGAATGCCCCTCGATTTTGTTCAACGTTGCAAATACCTAAATCTCGTAGCAAAAAACAGCGCCCTCACTATACATATGAATGTATACAATGTCACCAAAGGTATGTTAGAAAAATTAGATTCAATGTGAACAGATACTGTTGTGGCAAGTGTTCAGGGCAATTAAAGATAGTTGAGTAAAAAAACTTTTAAAAAAGGGTTGACGTTTATTCAGCTAATCCCTATAATAGTAAAAGTCGACAAGATAAAGCCGACAACACAATATGATTATTCCGAAGTAGCTCAGTTGGTAGTAGCACCTGACTGTTAATCAGGTTGTCGCAGGTTCGAGTCCTGCCTTCGGAGCCATGGCCCCTTGGTCAAGCGGTTAAGACACCGCCCTTTCACGGCGGTAACACGGGTTCGAATCCCGTAGGGGTCATTTTCATAAATAGATAATTGTAACATTGGTCCCGTGGTGTAGCGGTTAACATGCCTGCCTGTCACGCAGGAGATCGCCGGTTCGATCCCGGTCGGGACCGCCACTTATTGGGGTATAGCCAAGCGGTAAGGCAACGGATTTTGATTCCGTCATGCCTAGGTTCGAATCCTAGTACCCCAGCCATTCATTTCTTAATATGAGCCATTAGCTCAGTTGGTAGAGCATCTGACTTTTAATCAGAGGGTCGAAGGTTCGAGTCCTTCATGGCTCATCTTTTTTAAGAAAAAGGTTGAAAATTCGAATTATCATTGTATAATAAGAAGGTTCCTATTTTTTTGAATGCGGTCGTGGCGGAACGGCAGACGCGCTAGGTTGAGGGCCTAGTGGGGGCAACCCCGTGGAGGTTCAAGTCCTCTCGGCCGCACCAAGTCAGTTCAGTTATTTAACACATGCGCCCGTAGCTCAATTGGATAGAGCGTCTGACTACGGATCAGAAGGTTGTGGGTTCGACTCCTGCCGGGCGCGCCATAATACATTTTAATAATTGCGGGTGTAGTTTAATGGTAAAACCTCAGCCTTCCAAGCTGATGTCGTGAGTTCGATTCTCATCACCCGCTCCAAAAAATATTTAAAAAAATGTTGACATCATTAACGAAAGATGTTAAGATGTAAAAGTCGCTGAAACAAACGGCAACAAAATGAACCTTGAAAACTGAACAAGCAAAACGTAATCAATATAGTTTTTACTAGCTAACTTAGTTAGTGAACGAAACAAAATTTTGGACATCAAAATTGATGCCAGCAAAACAATTTGAGCTAATCAAATTTCTTTTATGGAGAGTTTGATCCTGGCTCAGGACGAACGCTGGCGGCGTGCCTAATACATGCAAGTCGAGCGAACAGAGAAGGAGCTTGCTCCTTTGACGTTAGCGGCGGACGGGTGAGTAACACGTGGGCAACCTACCCTATAGTTTGGGATAACTCCGGGAAACCGGGGCTAATACCGAATAATCTATTGTCCCTCATGGGACAATACTGAAAGACGGTTTCGGCTGTCGCTATAGGATGGGCCCGCGGCGCATTAGCTAGTTGGTGAGGTAACGGCTCACCAAGGCAACGATGCGTAGCCGACCTGAGAGGGTGATCGGCCACACTGGGACTGAGACACGGCCCAGACTCCTACGGGAGGCAGCAGTAGGGAATCTTCCACAATGGGCGAAAGCCTGATGGAGCAACGCCGCGTGAGTGAAGAAGGATTTCGGTTCGTAAAACTCTGTTGTAAGGGAAGAACAAGTACAGTAGTAACTGGCTGTACCTTGACGGTACCTTATTAGAAAGCCACGGCTAACTACGTGCCAGCAGCCGCGGTAATACGTAGGTGGCAAGCGTTGTCCGGAATTATTGGGCGTAAAGCGCGCGCAGGTGGTTTCTTAAGTCTGATGTGAAAGCCCACGGCTCAACCGTGGAGGGTCATTGGAAACTGGGAGACTTGAGTGCAGAAGAGGATAGTGGAATTCCAAGTGTAGCGGTGAAATGCGTAGAGATTTGGAGGAACACCAGTGGCGAAGGCGACTATCTGGTCTGTAACTGACACTGAGGCGCGAAAGCGTGGGGAGCAAACAGGATTAGATACCCTGGTAGTCCACGCCGTAAACGATGAGTGCTAAGTGTTAGGGGGTTTCCGCCCCTTAGTGCTGCAGCTAACGCATTAAGCACTCCGCCTGGGGAGTACGGTCGCAAGACTGAAACTCAAAGGAATTGACGGGGGCCCGCACAAGCGGTGGAGCATGTGGTTTAATTCGAAGCAACGCGAAGAACCTTACCAGGTCTTGACATCCCGTTGACCACTGTAGAGATATGGTTTTCCCTTCGGGGACAACGGTGACAGGTGGTGCATGGTTGTCGTCAGCTCGTGTCGTGAGATGTTGGGTTAAGTCCCGCAACGAGCGCAACCCTTGATCTTAGTTGCCATCATTTAGTTGGGCACTCTAAGGTGACTGCCGGTGACAAACCGGAGGAAGGTGGGGATGACGTCAAATCATCATGCCCCTTATGACCTGGGCTACACACGTGCTACAATGGACGATACAAACGGTTGCCAACTCGCGAGAGGGAGCTAATCCGATAAAGTCGTTCTCAGTTCGGATTGTAGGCTGCAACTCGCCTACATGAAGCCGGAATCGCTAGTAATCGCGGATCAGCATGCCGCGGTGAATACGTTCCCGGGCCTTGTACACACCGCCCGTCACACCACGAGAGTTTGTAACACCCGAAGTCGGTGAGGTAACCTTTTGGAGCCAGCCGCCGAAGGTGGGATAGATGATTGGGGTGAAGTCGTAACAAGGTAGCCGTATCGGAAGGTGCGGCTGGATCACCTCCTTTCTAAGGATATTTTCGGAATACAAACCTTGGGTTTGTAAGATTACGTTTTGCGTTCAGTTTTGAAGGTTCATTCTTCTGAATGAAACACTTCAAAATTTGTTCTTTGAAAACTGGATAAAACGACATTGAAATTGTAACAAACACATTTATTTTTTAAGTTTTTTATAGGCTTAATAACTAGGTTAAGTTATTAAGGGCGCACGGCGAATGCCTTGGCACTAGGAGCCGAAGAAGGACGGCACTAACACCGATATGCTTCGGGGAGCTGTAAGTGAGCTTTGATCCGGAGATTTCCGAATGGGGGAACCCACTACGTTTAATCGCGTAGTATCTTGACGTGAATACATAGCGTCTTGAAGGCAGACCCAGGGAACTGAAACATCTAAGTACCTGGAGGAAGAGAAAGAAAAATCGATTCCCTGAGTAGCGGCGAGCGAAACGGGAAGAGCCCAAACCAAGAGGCTTGCCTCTTGGGGTTGTAGGACACTCTATACGGAGTTACAAAGGAATGAGTTAGATGAAGCGACTTGGAAAGGTCCGCCAGAGCAGGTAAAAGCCCTGTAGTCGAAAGTTCGTTCCCTCCAGAGTGGATCCTGAGTACGGCGGAACACGTGAAATTCCGTCGGAATCCGGGAGGACCATCTCCCAAGGCTAAATACTACCTAGTGACCGATAGTGAACCAGTACCGTGAGGGAAAGGTGAAAAGCACCCCGGAAGGGGAGTGAAAGAGATCCTGAAACCGTGTGCCTACAAGTAGTTAGAGCCCGTTAATGGGTGATAGCGTGCCTTTTGTAGAATGAACCGGCGAGTTACGATTACGTGCGAGGTTAAGCTTTAGAAGGCGGAGCCGCAGCGAAAGCGAGTCTGAATAGGGCGAATTAGTACGTGGTCGTAGACCCGAAACCAGGTGATCTACCCATGTCCAGGGTGAAGGTGAGGTAACACTTACTGGAGGCCCGAACCCACGCACGTTGAAAAGTGCGGGGATGAGGTGTGGGTAGCGGAGAAATTCCAATCGAACTTGGAGATAGCTGGTTCTCTCCGAAATAGCTTTAGGGCTAGCCTCGTGATGAGAATACTGGAGGTAGAGCACTGTTTGGACTAGGGGGCCATCCCGGTTTACCGAATTCAGACAAACTCCGAATGCCAGATATTTATACACGGGAGTCAGACTGCGAGTGATAAGATCCGTAGTCAAAAGGGAAACAGCCCAGACCACCAGCTAAGGTCCCAAAGTAATCGTTAAGTGGAAAAGGATGTGGCGTTGCACAGACAACCAGGATGTTGGCTTAGAAGCAGCCATCATTTAAAGAGTGCGTAATAGCTCACTGGTCGAGTGACGCTGCGCCGAAAATGTATCGGGGCTAAACGATTCACCGAAGCTGTGGATTGACATCTACGATGTCAGTGGTAGGAGAGCGTTCTAAGTGCGTTGAAGTCAGACCGGAAGGACTGGTGGAGCGCTTAGAAGTGAGAATGCCGGTATGAGTAGCGAAAGACGGGTGAGAATCCCGTCCACCGTATGACTAAGGTTTCCTGAGGAAGGCTCGTCCGCTCAGGGTTAGTCGGGACCTAAGCCGAGGCCGATAGGCGTAGGCGATGGACAACAGGTTGATATTCCTGTACCACCTCCTCACCGTTTGAGAAATGGGGGGACGCAGTAGGATAGGGTAAGCGCGCCGTTGGTTGTGCGCGTCCAAGCAGTAAGGCGTGTGTGTAGGCAAATCCGCACACTGTAACGTTGAGCTGTGATGGCGAGTCCGTATGGACGAAGTTCCTGATTTCACACTGCCAAGAAAAGCCTCTATCGAGGTGAGAGGTGCCCGTACCGCAAACCGACACAGGTAGTCGAGGAGAGAATCCTAAGGTGTGCGAGAGAACTCTCGTTAAGGAACTCGGCAAAATGACCCCGTAACTTCGGGAGAAGGGGTGCTCTTGAGCGTGCAAGCGCATGAGAGCCGCAGTGAATAGGCCCAGGCGACTGTTTAGCAAAAACACAGGTCTCTGCAAAACCGTAAGGTGACGTATAGGGGCTGACGCCTGCCCGGTGCTGGAAGGTTAAGAGGAGTGGTTAGCGCAAGCGAAGCTGCGAATTGAAGCCCCAGTAAACGGCGGCCGTAACTATAACGGTCCTAAGGTAGCGAAATTCCTTGTCGGGTAAGTTCCGACCCGCACGAAAGGCGTAACGATCTGGGCACTGTCTCAACGAGAGACTCGGTGAAATTATAGTACCTGTGAAGATGCAGGTTACCCGCGACAGGACGGAAAGACCCCGTGGAGCTTTACTGTAGCCTGATATTGAATTTTGGTACAACTTGTACAGGATAGGTAGGAGCCAGAGATCTCGGAGCGCCAGCTTCGAAGGAGGCGTCGGTGGGATACTACCCTGGTTGTATTGAAATTCTAACCCATGCCCCTTAGCGGGGCAGGAGACAGTGTCAGGCGGACAGTTTGACTGGGGCGGTCGCCTCCTAAAAGGTAACGGAGGCGCCCAAAGGTTCCCTCAGAATGGTTGGAAATCATTCGTAGAGTGTAAAGGCACAAGGGAGCTTGACTGCGAGACCTACAAGTCGAGCAGGGTCGAAAGACGGGCTTAGTGATCCGGTGGTTCCGCATGGAAGGGCCATCGCTCAACGGATAAAAGCTACCCCGGGGATAACAGGCTTATCTCCCCCAAGAGTCCACATCGACGGGGAGGTTTGGCACCTCGATGTCGGCTCATCGCATCCTGGGGCTGTAGTCGGTCCCAAGGGTTGGGCTGTTCGCCCATTAAAGCGGTACGCGAGCTGGGTTCAGAACGTCGTGAGACAGTTCGGTCCCTATCCGTCGTGGGCGTAGGAAATTTGAGAGGAGCTGTCCTTAGTACGAGAGGACCGGGATGGACACACCGCTGGTGTACCAGTTGTCTTGCCAAAGGCATCGCTGGGTAGCTATGTGTGGACGGGATAAGTGCTGAAAGCATCTAAGCATGAAGCCCCCCTCAAGATGAGATTTCCCATTACGCAAGTAAGTAAGATCCCTCAAAGACGATGAGGTAGATAGGTTCGAGGTGGAAGTGTGGTGACACATGGAGCTGACGAATACTAATCGATCGAGGACTTAACCAAAAGTTTGAAACATTCAATGCACCGTTTATCCAGTTTTGAAAGAATAACTCTTTCATAAAAGGGTTTCAAGATACAATGTATATTGAAAGCCGTGAGAGCTTCAAGACACAAGTAGAACAAGGAAGCAAACGAGTGATTGAAGGAGCGTACCTTTGTACGTGACTGATTGAACGAGAGAAGCTGACGTAGTAATACGCCGTGTATTGGAGGTCGAACATAGTCTAGTGATGATGGCAAAGAGGTCACACCCGTTCCCATACCGAACACGGAAGTTAAGCTCTTTAGCGCCGATGGTAGTTGGGGGCTTCCCCCTGTGAGAGTAGGACGTCGCTAGGCAATTCAAACAGGTAGCTGTGTGCTGGCTGTTTTTTTATTGCCAGATTAGAGGTATTCTTTACTATTTTTTAATAAATAAATAAAAATAGTATTGTAGTTTTATATTTTTTGTGTTATATTTATAAATGTCTTAAAGAGGTCCCGTGGTGTAGCGGTTAACATGCCTGCCTGTCACGCAGGAGATCGCCGGTTCGATCCCGGTCGGGACCGCCATTTATATGAAATTACAGTTCTTATGATTTTTATTAATCATAAGGGCTTTTTTATTTGAGTGCGTATGAAATCGCCACTAAACCGAGAGAAATCGCCAATAAAACAATGGAATCAGTAGCTTCATGAAAATAGAGGATACTAAAAGATATGCACTAAATCGTTGTCCAGTGCATATGTATAGACAGTATGAGTTTTTGCAAGGACGGAGGTATGTCCATAGCTTTTCGTTTCGGTATCTATTGGTTAATCTTTATACTTAAGGTTGCTTGTGGAGTACCCATTATTGATATTGAGGAATCAAATTCATATCATTGGCAAAAAAATATGAATGAACATGAATTTGCGCAACTGAAACAAGGTATGACGTATATGGATGTAGTTAAAATTGCTGGTGGGGACGCTAGTGAGATGATTGAAAGTAATTATTATCGTTGGAATGATGAAATCCTTATGACACAAGCCTACATAATTCAATTTAAAGATGATAAATTAGTAAATAAAGAGGTTATTGCTGTAAAGGGATATTCAACAAGAGAGTAGACACGTCTTCAATCAGGAAGACGTGTTTATTTTTTTTTGAAATTCACTGGATGCTTTGAACATTTGCTTGTGTTTCGGTAAACTAGAAGTAATGAGCTAGGAGAGGACATAGAGATGATATTTGAAAAAATAATGAATTCACTAGAGGATACAGAACGCTTTGCCATTAAGTTAGCAAATTTACTGATGGCTCAAGATACAATTACATTAGAAGGGGATTTAGGGGCTGGGAAAACCACATTTACAAAGGCATTAGCAAAAGGGCTAGGAGTAACAAGAACGGTTAATAGCCCTACTTTTACTATTGTAAAACAATATGAGGGACGTTTACCTTTTAATCATTTAGATGTATATCGCTTGGCAGAAAGCGATGAGGACCTTGGCTGGGATGAGCTATTTTACGGTGATGCGGTATCAGTTGTTGAGTGGGCCCATTTAATTGAACAGGATTTACCAAAGGAACGTTTAGGAATTGAAATATATCGTATTGGTGAAAACGAAAGACGATTTGTGTTAATGCCTTATGGAAAGAGATACGAGGCACTATGTGAGGAGCTAATGAGATGATTTGGTTGGGAATTGAAACAGCTAATGCGCCACTGTCTGTTGCAGTTGTAAAGGACGGAAAAGTGATGGCCGAGGTTGTACAAAATATAAAATTAACGCATTCTGCAGGAGCCATGCCAGCAATTGAAACGATACTAGCAAATGTAGGTGTAAAGCCAAATGAACTAGATGCAATTGCTGTATCAGAAGGACCTGGATCTTATACAGGCGTGCGCATTGGTGTAACACTTGCTAAAACATTAGCGTGGACGCTTCAAAAGCCATTAGTCGGTGTTTCAAGCTTAAAAGTTTTAGCAGCAAATGCAGCACTTTTTGATGGACTAATTTGTCCTATCTTTGATGCACGTCGGGGCAATGTATATACTGCTGTTTATAAAGGAACAAAACTGGATGTGGTTATAGAAGACTATCATGATCATATAGAGGCACTGTTAACACGTTTGGAAGCTTTAAACGCGCCTATACTATTTGTAGGGGCTGATGTCGATGTATTTTGGGATAAAATTGTTGAAGTTCTTGGAGTAAACGCGTGTCGTGCAGCTCTTCATGAGGACTTGCCACGAGCTAGTGCAGCCATTCTTTTAGCGAGCGCAGAAGAGCTACCGAGTATCGAGGCAGTTCACCATTTTACTCCGCAATATAAACGCATTGCTGAGGCTGAAGCGAATTGGTTAAAGGAGCAAAAGGAGAAGACACATGAGCAGTAATATCGTATATCGTAAAATGGTGTCAGAGGATGTTCCAGCGGTATATGCGATTGAGCTTGCTACATTTCCTACACCATGGACATTGGATTCTTTTTACTATGAGATGCATGAAAATCAATATGCACACTATGTTTTAGCAGTAGATGAAAACAATACTATAATTGGTTTTTGTGGCATGTGGATGGTTATAGATGCGGCGCAAATAACCAATGTGGCTGTTTTAGAGACGGCTCGTGGACAAGGAATCGGAGAAGGCTTAATGCGGGAAGCGATGCGTATTGCACGTGAGCATGGAATGGACGTGATGAGCCTAGAGGTACGTGAAACCAATACTGTGGCGCAAAACCTTTACCGCAAGCTAGCATTTCAAGATGGTGGCATACGCAAAGGATACTATACAGATAACGGGGAGGATGCCCTAGTCATGTGGGTGAATTTATAATGGAAAATCGAGTTATATTAGCAATTGAATCGAGCTGTGATGAAACAGCAGCCGCGATTATTCGTAATGGTTCTGAAATTGTTTCAAATGTGGTAGCTTCACAAATTGAAAGCCATAAGCGATTTGGTGGTGTTGTACCAGAAATTGCATCACGCCATCATGTCGAACAAATTACTATTGTTATTGAAGAGGCGCTAAAACAAGCGAATATGAAGCCCTCTGACTTAGATGCAGTAGCTGTTACAGAAGGACCTGGTCTTGTAGGAGCACTTTTAATTGGCATTAATGCTGCAAAGGCGTTTGCCTTTGCCAATAATATACCGATTTTAGGTGTGCATCATATTGCTGGACATATTTATGCTAACGCACTTGTTCAACCGATGGAATTTCCACTTCTAGCCCTTGTTGTGTCAGGGGGACATACAGAGCTTGTTTATATGAAAGAGCATGGTTCGTTTGAAGTGATTGGCGAAACACGAGATGATGCAGCAGGTGAAGCATACGACAAAGTTGCACGCGTGCTAGGCTTACCATATCCTGGAGGTCCTCGTATAGATCAGTTAGCACATGAAGGGCAAGAAGCCGTTGCTTTTCCTCGTGTATGGCTTGAAGAAGGCTCGTATGATTTTAGCTTTAGTGGCTTAAAATCGGCAGTTATTAACTATAAGCACAATATGGATCAACGTGGTGAAGAAATATCACCAACTGCAGTTGCAAAGGGCTTTCAGGAAAGTGTAGTGGAAGTTCTAACAGCTAAAACATTGCGTGCAGCGCGGGAGTATAATGTTAAACAAGTCATTGCAGCTGGTGGAGTAGCTGCGAATAAAGGACTGCGCACATCCCTTGAAACGGTTTTTGCAAAAGAGGGAATTCCATTTTTTGTACCGCCATTGAAATTGTGTACAGACAATGCAGCAATGATTGGAGCAGCCGCAACACCAATGTTTGAAGCTGGTATTCGTGGAAATATGATGATGAATGGTCGCCCAGGTATGGAATTAAAATCGTGGGTTGACTAAGAGATTGAAAAGAGGAGGCTCAAGTTATTCGGGCATCCTCTTTTTTTACGTATAAAATCTTGAATATTGTAAGAAAATATATACTTATAATAGAAAAAGAATAGTTGACAAATTTTTCAGAAAATTATCCACAGAACGTGTGAAAAAAACATGTGAAAAAACTGCGAACATTCGTACTTATGCACAAAATGTGGATAACTTGTGCATAAGTTGTGATTATTCTATATATAGTAGCGTATTTTACACAAAACTATGTGGATTAAATAATTTGAAATTGTGGACAGTGTGGAAAAGTCTGTTGATATGTTGATATTACTAGTTTTATAGTGTGAATAAAGTTGTGGGCATTTTTTGTCGAAAAATAGCACTTGACCAATATATATGAAAAATAAAGGCGAGTAAAGAAAAAAGCCATATGACAAGCATATGGCTAAAGGTGCCAGGTACTAAAACAATTCTGAAAATTATGAGGGGAAATCCACGACAGAACGTAAGACGAAGGCATTCCATGCGATAGCGAGGGTTGCGGCTTACGTGTGTGCCCGCGGAAAGCGAAGTGGATTTTTAAGATTTAGGAGCTTATATTATGCAAGGTATTTATGTTTAGTGCCAAGTACTTAAAAGATTATACAGTTGCTATACGATTTACAAAATAATATTTTCTAATTCTTCATTTAGCTCAAGCCATTCCATTTCAATGACTTCGTGCTGTTCTTTAACAGTAGCTAACTCATTTTGTAGTTGTATAATTTTCTCATGGTCTGTGAAAATTTCAGAATCGCAAAGTGCTTCTTCTAAACGAGCAATTTCTACTGAAGCCTTCTGCATGTTGACTTCTAGCTCTTCAATAGTTCTTCTAATTTGGCGTTCACGCTTTTTTGCCTCTTTATCAATTGTTGAAGTAGAGGTCTTTTCAGATGCTGTTGATTGTAGTTGTGACTGAGAAGCTGCTTTCATTTGAGCAATTTCGTAAAGCTCCTGTTTTTTCTCAAGATAATAATCATAATCACCTAAATACTCAAAAGAACCTTCTCCAGATAGCTCAACAACTTTGGTAGCAATTCGGTTAATGAAATAACGGTCATGTGATACGAAAAGGAGCGTTCCAGGATAATCAATTAGGGCATTTTCTAGCACCTCTTTACTATCCAAATCTAAATGGTTGGTAGGCTCATCGAGAATTAAGAAATTCGCTTTTTGCATCATTAACTTTGCCAATGCCAGTCGAGCTTTCTCACCACCAGATAAAGAGTTTACCGTTTTATCCACATCTTCGCCGCTGAATAAAAAGCGACCAAGTACAGTGCGAATATCTTTTTCATTCATTAATGGCCATTCATCCCATAGTTCCTTTAAAACGCTCTTGTTGCTAGATAGTTTCGCCTGTTCTTGATCGTAATAGCCAATTTGCACATTAGTACCATAGCGGATTTCCCCTGCAAGTGGGGACAAATCTTTTACTATGGTTTTTAATAATGTGGATTTGCCCACACCGTTTGGTCCGACTAATGCGATGCGGTCTTCACGAAAAGTTCGTAGTGTTATGCCGCTAGAAATTTGCTTGTCACCGTAGCCAACAGCTAAGGCATCAATAGAAAGTACATCATTTCCACTTTGCCGTTCAATTGTAAAACCGAAGCTAGCGGACTTTTCATCTCCTTCAGGGGAGTCCATCCATTCTGTGCGTTCAAGCATTTTGCGTCGGCTCTGTGCCATTTTGGTCGTCGAGGCACGGGCAATATTTTTTTGAATAAAATCCTCTAGCTTGGCTTTCTCATCTTGTTGGCGTTCAAACATTTTCATATCGCGCTCATAGTTTTTTGCTTTCTCATCTAAATAGGCACTATAGTTGCCTGTATATTTTGTGACGCGATGGCGAGATACTTCATAGACGATAGAAACAACTTGATCTAAGAAATAACGGTCATGGGAAACAATTAAAATAGCGCCTTCATAGCCTTTTAAATAATTCTCTAACCAAGATAGCGTTTCAATATCTAAATGGTTGGTAGGCTCATCGAGAATTAATAAATCGGGCTTGCTTAGTAGCAGCTTAGCAAGAGCTAGACGAGTTCGCTGGCCCCCTGACAAGGAGCTTATTGGTTTTTCATAATCCTCTGGGTAAAATTGCATTCCATGAAGAACAGAGCGTGTATCAGACTCGTACTGATAGCCACCTGCATCTTTAAAATCATGTTGTAATTGGTCATATTCGGACATTATCTTTGTATACATGTCAGAGTTATCGTAAACGGCTGGATTAGCCATTTGTTGTTCAAGGGAACGTAATGCTTTTTCTTGTGAAAGAAGCGGTTCAAAAATTGTCATCATTTCGTCCCAAATTGACAACGTAGAATTTAGTCCAGCATGTTGTTCCAAATAGCCGACTTGTACACCTTTTGGAATGATAATATCGCCAGCATCATATGACAATTGACCAGCAATGATTTTTAGTAAAGTGGATTTACCAGCACCGTTACGTCCTACTAATGCGACACGATCACGATGTTGAACTTCTAGTTTTACGCCACTTAAAATTTCATCGGCAATAAAGGATTTATATAGTTGATTGACTTGTAATACAATCATTCTTGACACCTCAATTCATTCTTAGTGTAAATGATGAGGGATTTGCTTGCAATGTCAGTGCTTTACTTATTCCAAGCTGTCATGTAAGATTGAAACGATTTCTCTTTAGTTAGTGGCGTAAAAAACGCCGTTAACTAAAGGGAAATCCACCAGTGGATGTCACAGATTACCGCATAAGCTTGGAAAATATCTGGACGCAATTACACAGTGATGTAATTGATTTGTATAAGCATGTTTCAAAAGAATATTCAAATGCACTTCTGTGGATTTGATGTGTTTATAAGGAGGAAAAAGTTTGAAACAAGAAGTGAAAATTCCACAAGCCACAACTAAAAGACTTCCTCTTTACTATCGATTTATCCAAAACTTTGCGCAAGAAGGAATGGAACGTATTTCATCGAAGGAATTGAGCGAAGCGATGAAAATCGACTCTGCAACGATTCGTCGTGATTTCTCTTATTTTGGTGCGCTTGGGAAAAAGGGATATGGCTACGATGTACAACATCTATTGACATTTTTTAGTCAAACACTAGATCAGCATGAAACAACAAAAGTAGCATTAATCGGTGTGGGGAACTTAGGTAATGCCTTTTTAAAGTATAATTTCCAGAAAAATCATAATACGCACATTGTGGTGGCATTTGATTCGAAGGCGCCTAAGGAAGGGAAAATGATCAGCAATATTCCTGTGTATCATCCCGATTTACTAGAAGAAAAGTATGCTGAATACGGGGCAGACCTAGCTATTTTAACAGTATCTTCACGCTCTGCTCAGAAGATGGCGGATCGCTTAGCTGCAATGGACGCAAAAGGTATTTTAAACTTTACACCAGAGCGAATTACTGTACCCGATTCTATGAAATTATTAACAATAGATTTATCAGTTGAATTGCAAGCGCTTATTTATTTAATAAGAAATAGCGATAAATAAGTGCATTCACAATTTTGTAAACAGTTACAATTGATGGCGTTCAAACTATCTAAATAAATTCGCCAAACCTAAAAATTTAAGTTAAAATGATATATATATAAGAGGAGGTGGCTGTAATGGTTGTGCACTTAAGTGCTATTACACCAGTTGGCCTAGTTATTATCGGTGTGGTTGCAATTTTAATTTTCGGACCAAAGAAATTACCAGAGCTAGGTAAAGCTATGGGTTCTACACTTCGCGAATTTAAAAATGCAACAAAAGGTCTAGCTGATGACGATGATGATGCAAAAAAGAAAGTAATTGAACATAAAGAAAATGATAACGTTAAGTAAGTTAAGGATGTCAATTTAATATGAATCCAAGAGAATTAACTGTTACAGAGCATTTAGTAGAACTAAGGAAACGGCTCTTTATTTGTGCTGTTTTCTTTGTTATTGCACTTATTGTTGGCTTTTATCTAGCTGAACCAATTATTAAATATATTCAATATAGTAAAGAAGCAGAGCAACTAACTTTAAACGCGTTTAATGTGACCGATCCTCTTGTTATTTACCTACAAGTGACGGTTTTTGTAGCGTTCGTTTTAAGTTCACCATTGCTTCTTCATCAAATTTGGTTGTTTATCACACCAGGTTTACATGAGACAGAACGTAAGGCTACTTTAAAATATATTCCTTATTCGTTTATTCTATTTATAGCAGGTGCATCATTTTCTTATTTTGTGTTGTTCCCATATGTTATGCATTTTATGATGGGCTTATCTGCGGATTTAGAAATCAAACAAACAATAGGAATTAACGCATATTTTTCATTTTTGTTTCGCCTAGTTATGCCTTTCGGAATCGTTTTTCAGTTACCTGTTGTAACGTTATTTTTAGCACGTTTAGGTATATTAAATCCTGAATTAATGGTGAAGTTCAGAAAATATGCATATTTCGTGTTAGTTGTGATAGCGGTATTCCTTGCACCACCCGACTTTATTTCAAATGTTATTGTAGCAATTCCGCTATTTGTAATTTATGAGATTAGTATTATTATAGCGCGCAGGGGCTATCGTAAATTTTTACAAGCTGAAGCAATGCAGTTAGAGGAAGAACGGATAGCAGCAGAACGTGAGCAAGTGGAGCGTTTGTTGGCTGAGCAAAAACGACAAATAGAAGAAATGAATGACTAATTTAAAAAGCTGGATGTGATGACCACATCCAGCTTTTTTTATTGCATTTTTTGCAGTTCTTGTAAAAACTTTTGCAACGGTTCAGCGTTTAATTGGATAAGCGTTACAAAGCCATTTAGCATAATGTGCGCGATAATTGATGTCCATATCCGTTTTGTTTTGTGGTATAGGAAAGCAAAGATTAAACCACAAATGGTATACAACAGGATGTGTGAAAAATCAAAATGAATCAGTGCGAAGAAAATAGCACTAACAATGGCCGCCACCCAGAAATTCGTCGTTTGAACAAGTGAGCCGAAAATAACGCGACGGAAGACAAATTCCTCTAAAATGGGACCAAAGACAACAATCGCTAAAATGGCAATGGGTGCACCTTTAGCTATCGCTACGATATCAGCAGTGTTTTGTGAGCCACCCTCGATTCCAAAAACAGCCATTTCAATAGCCGCTCCAATCATTTGACCGAAGAATACAAGGAAGAAACCTAAAACGCCCCACATAATTGTAAGCGGGATAGACTCTTTTTTACCTTGATAGACATCCCAAAACGTTTTATCGCGAGTGGTTAAAATTAAACTTATAATCAATGCAATCGCAAAACTGAGTGCGATATACCAGCCTTGTGTGATAGGAGCTGCTTGTTCGTGAGATAAGCCTGTTGTATTCATCACGAATTGATGGAACGGTAAAAGCAACCATCTACCTGATACTTGCATGATAATGTAAACGATTAAAACGTAAAGTGCAGTTTTTTTATGCTGAACGCTTTTTAGAGAATTATTCACAGTCAAAATCCTTTCCATTCATAAGCTTCCTTTCTATTGTAGAGGAATATGGAAAGAAAACAAAATTTTTCGAAGTTCTCGCTTGCAAAAAAAGAATTGATTGATTATCATAATAAATGTATTAGCACTCGTTGATATAGAGTGCTAATAAACTTTCAACTAATATTTAAATTAATAGGAGGTTGTTTTACTTGTTAAGACCACTAGGAGATCGTATTGTCATCGAACTAATCGAGGTAGAAGAAAAATCTGCATTTGGGATTGTACTACCAGACTCTGCAAAAGAAAAACCGCAAGAAGGTAAAGTAGTAGCAGTTGGGACAGGTCGTGTTTTAGAAAACGGACAACGTGTAGAGCTTGACGTTAAAGTTGACGACCACATTATTTTCTCTAAATACGCAGGTACAGAAGTTAAATATGAAGGCAATGAATACTTAATCTTACGCGAAAGCGATATTCTTGCAATTATTGGATAATTATTATTATATGAATCAAGCTTAACGAATATTCCATTTCAGGAGGGTAAATTCAAATGGCAAAAGACATTAAATTCTCAGAAGAAGCTCGTTCATTAATGCTTCAAGGTGTAGATAAATTAGCAAACGCAGTGAAAGTGACATTAGGTCCTAAAGGTCGTAATGTCGTGTTAGAAAAAAAATTCGGCTCACCATTAATTACAAATGATGGTGTAACAATTGCAAAAGAAATTGAACTTGAAAATCCATACGAAAACATGGGTGCAAAATTAGTAGCAGAAGTTGCTTCTAAAACAAATGAAATTGCTGGTGATGGTACAACGACTGCAACAGTTCTTGCTCAAGCCATTATCCGTGAAGGTTTGAAAAACGTAACAGCTGGTGCAAACCCTGTTGGCATCCGTAAAGGGATTGACAAAGCGGTAGCAGCAGCGCTGACAGAATTACACAGCATTTCTCGTCCAGTAAGCAACAAAGAAGAGATTGCACAAGTTGCGGCAATTTCAGCAGCAGACGACGAAGTAGGCCAACTAATTGCAGAAGCAATGGAACGTGTTGGTAATGATGGTGTTATTACAATCGAAGAATCTAAAGGTTTCACAACGGAGTTAGATGTAGTGGAAGGTATGCAATTCGATCGTGGTTATGCATCACACTATATGGTAACAGATACAGATAAAATGGAAGCCGTTCTTGAGAACCCATACATTTTAATTACAGATAAGAAAATTACAAATATCCAAGAAGTTTTACCACTATTAGAACAAGTGGTACAACAAGGTCGTCCACTTTTAATGATCGCAGAAGACGTTGAAGGTGAAGCTCTTGCAACGCTTGTTGTAAACAAACTACGCGGTACATTCAACGCTGTAGCAGTAAAAGCGCCAGGTTTCGGTGACCGTCGTAAAGCAATGCTAGAAGATATTGCAATCTTAACAGGTGGTCAAGTAATTACAGAAGAATTAGGTTTAGACCTTAAAACAGCTGATATTACATCACTAGGCCGTGCAGCGAAAGTTGTTGTCACAAAAGACAACACAACAATCGTAGAAGGTGTTGGCGGCGCAGATGCAATCGAAAGTCGCGTAGGCCAAATCCGTGCACAACTTGCTGAAACAACTTCAGAGTTCGATAAAGAAAAATTACAAGAGCGCTTAGCGAAATTAGCTGGTGGTGTAGCAGTGATTAAAGTTGGTGCTGCAACAGAAACAGAACTAAAAGAGCGTAAACTTCGCATTGAAGATGCACTGAACTCAACACGTGCAGCAGTTGAAGAAGGTATTGTATCAGGTGGTGGTACTGCACTTCTAAACGTCTATGCAGCAGTTGAAAAAGCAGCTGACGCATTTGATGGCGATGTAGCAACTGGTGTAAAAATCGTACTTCGTGCGTTAGAAGAGCCAGTTCGTCAAATCGCAAACAATGCTGGTCTTGAAGGTTCTATCATTGTAGACCGTTTAAAACGCGAAGAAATCGGTGTTGGTTTCAACGCGGCAACAGGCGAATGGGTAAACATGATGGAAGCAGGCGTAGTAGACCCAGCAAAAGTAACACGTTCAGCACTACAAAACGCAGCTTCTGTAGCAGCTTTATTCTTAACAACAGAAGCGGTTGTAGCAGATATTCCAGAACCAGCAGCACCAGGCATGCCTGATATGGGCGGTATGGGTGGCATGGGCGGCATGATGTAATAAGCCGTCAGCCCCTTGCTAGAAGGGTTTGTAATAGGTGAAATGCTAGGATTTTAACGAAGCCTCTCATAAGTTCATGGAACTTGTGAGAGGCTTCTTTTTTTGTATGTCCATGAAAATAGTTCTGGACAATGATCGTACATAGGAAACAATAAGAAAATCTTAAGAATTGGTGCATGAGTTTGTTAAGATTTAGTTAGTATTATATTTTTATACGAATCCAATAGGAGTGATTACAGGAACCTAAAGAGATGGAGGATTGAATGTAGTTGAACATTTTGATTTGTGATGATGATAAAGAAATTGTAAGGGCAATAAGCGTTTATTTAGAAAATGAGGGATATAAAGTATTTAAAGCGTACAATGGTGTGGAGGCAATTGATCTTATTCAAGAGCAAGTGATTCACCTAATTATTATGGATATTATGATGCCAAAAATGGATGGCATTACGGCGACCATGAAGATTCGGCAAGATAATATGATTCCATTAATTATGCTTTCTGCTAAGTCGGAGGATTATGATAAAATACTCGGATTAAATATTGGTGCAGATGATTATATGGCAAAGCCGTTTAATCCATTAGAACTGGTCGCTCGAGTGAAATCACAGTTAAGAAGGTATACGGCATTTGGCAGTCTGGAAGTAAGTAGCCATATTTTCCAAACGGGTGGTCTTATGATTGATGATGAAAAGAAAGTCATTACGGTTGATAAACAAGCTGTTCATTTGACCCCAGTACAGTATAAAATTTTAAAGCTACTTACAGCCAATACTGGAAGAGTATTTACCATTGAAGAGATTTATGAAAAGGTGTGGAATGAAAGCGCCGTTAACCCAGAAAATACGGTGGCAGTCCATATTCGGAAAATTCGAGAAAAAATTGAAATTAATCCGAAAGAGCCGAAGTATTTAAAAGTTGTGTGGGGAGTTGGGTATAAAGTTGAGAAATATTAGTCATGCACTGATTACAAAAGTGATTGTGTTTCTAATTGCTATCGCTTGTTTAACGGGTACAGCGAAGGCTATTATGGGCATGGAATTAAATCATGTTTATCTTAGTAATATCAATGAAGATAATTACTTTGAAAGTCAAGTATTCGCTGATGAAAGTTATAGTGTTATCAGCTCCTTAGCACAATTAATCGGACAATATAAAAGTGAAGAATATATTTTAAGTGGTAAGGCACTTACAAATGAAGACATAACTGCAATCGAAGAAGAACTATATAATAATTTTCAGTATTCATCCAAGTATAATCCGAATTTGACTGAATTGGAATATAGACGCATATATCAAGAAGAATATGCGGATGAATTGAACAGTAAAAAAGAAGAAAGCATGAGACAACAAGTACGTGTTTTTTATCGTTTACTCAACACTTTAGAAGCATCTGAAGGAATCGTCTATTATGCAAGTGACGGTAAACATATCTTCTCCAATAGTGAACTAAATAAAAAAGAACAATTTACATCATTTGGCGCATATATGCTAGTTGATGATTATCAACAGAAGCTGTATCCAAAAGAAGTAGGGAAAAGTAAGTACGTAGATTATGTTACACAAGAAGTGGAGCAGTTAAATCCACAAACAGACGTTATTTATGTGGCGTTTGAAGAATCTTTCTTACAGCAAAAAATGCAGGAATGGCAAAAAGATAAAGCGATTGCCAAACGTTTACTGAATGAGTTTATGTTCTATCTAGCAGGATTTATTGTATCTTTTGTTTATTTAATAATTGTTATTGGCAGAACGTCATTCAAAGATAAAGAACTGCATTTACATGTTATGGACAAATTATATAATGATTTAAATATTGTAATCGTCGTATGTTTAATCTCTATGTGGATGGCTATGATTATTGAAGTGTTACGCAAGATGAACTTGCTTCTGACGGTGCCTATTTTTATAATTGCTTTGTTACTAGTCTTATCACTCGTAAAGCATATTAAAAATCGAACATTACTGCAGCACACACTTATCTATCAAATTATTAAAAAATGTTTTATTGTGGTGAAAAACATTTTTGATAATGGGAGTACAGCGGTAAAAATTGTGTTACTTGTTATCGGCTATCCTTTAATAGTAGTGGCTACATTTTTTATGTTTCCTATTACACTAGGCGTAGCAGCCTGGTTGGCAATGAAAAAGGTGAAATCGTTTAATCGCATTAAAGAAGGCGTAGAGCAGATTAAAAATGGTGACCTTCATCATCGAATTGAAGTAGATGGAAAAGGGGAGTTTAGCCAACTTGCCATGAATATTAATAGCATTACCGATGGTTTAAAAAAGTCGGTGGATAGTGAAATCAAGAGTGAGCGTTTAAAAACAGAGCTTATTACGAATGTTTCGCACGATATCAGAACGCCATTAACGTCTATTATTACGTATGTCGATTTATTAAGAATCGAAAAAGACCCGGAATTAATTGCTGAATATATTGATGTATTAGATCAAAAATCGAAAAGGCTCAAGCTTTTAACGGACGACTTGTTTGAAGCGGCTAAAGCGTCAAGTGGCAGTATGCCTGTTCAATTAGAACGAATTGATATCGTTTCGTTACTAAAACAAGGCATAGGAGAGATGGATGAGAAAATCGAAGCAGCATCCTTAGATTTTAAGTTAGCCCACCCAACAGAAAAAGTCTATGTGAAGGCTGATGGTAAACTTCTATGGCGCGCCATTGAAAACTTATTTTCGAATATTTTTAAATACGCACTGCCTGCATCTAGAGTATATATTGATGTTGAAGATTTAGGTAATGAACTACAAGTAACATTTAAAAATATTTCAGCGTATGAATTAAATATTTCAGTCGATGAGCTTATGGAACGTTTTACACGCGGAGATGAATCTAGATCGAGTCAAGGTAGCGGATTAGGGTTATCGATAGCTGAAAGCCTTATTCAAATCCAAGATGGAAAGTTCTTCGTTCAAGTAGATGGCGATTTATTTAAGGCGATGATTTACCTACCAAAATTTCAAAATGAATAAAATAGTGAAGGAATAGGATGCATAAAGTGTGTCCTATTCTTTTGCAGTTGTTGTCCAACGACTATTGAAATAATTTTTTCTTGTTCTTGAAATCTTTGACTTCTGCAAATAAGTTCGTTATAATTCGTGATGTATTATAAAATGCGTAAAGGAGGACTATTAAATATGACACTACGATTCCCAACTTTGAACCAATAATTGAATATGGTCAAAGGCTCTGTTTGTGTATGGAGAGTAAACGGAATTAGTCTGTCTTGTTTTAATATACCTCATTTCATATTTGTGAAAATACAATTCCATCATTTTATGAATCTTTCCCATATATCACACTTCGAAATATAGGAACGATTGTTTAATCGATGGAAAAATATGCAATGTTAGAAAGGCGACTTTGTTCAACCTTTCTTTTATTTTTGTCTAATTACACCTTTTTTGATGGTATCAAAAGTAGGTGTTTTATGCCCTATGGCTAACTTCATAAAAATAGGACGGTTTTTTCCCTTTACTTTTGAGATCACAGGCAGATGTTTGTGATCTTTTTGTTTTCTATAGTGGGTATTATGAAAAGCTCTGATGCTAAACAAGGTGGTGAATTCCCCAATGGTATATGAACTAGGAAGGATTGGGTAGGATTTGTTTGGAATATACAAATTTTTAAGCATAGGTTACTTATCATAATGAAATCTATGAAGTATTTTTTAATATGACTATTCGTAAGGAGTAAATAAATGAATCAAAATCAAACGGTGAAATATGAATTCCTATCACAGGACCCCAATGTTAAAACATTACCCATCATGTTGTCGTTAATTATCGGTGCGTTCTTTGCTGTTTTAAACGAAACATTGTTAAACATTGCCTTAACTACATTAATGCATGAATTCCATATTACCTTGCCAACCGTTCAATGGATGGCAACAGGGTTTATGCTTGTCATGGGTATAGTCATTCCAGTCTCTGCATTGATGTTGCAGTGGTTTACAACAAGGCAATTATTTCTTGGTGTGATGGTCACGTTCACAATTGGAACGATTATTTGTGCTATTGCACCTAGTTTTCCAGTTTTATTAGTAGGGCGTTTAATACAAGCGATTGGAACAGGGTTGTTAATGCCCATTATATTTAATGTGTTTCTTTTGTTATATCCACCAGAAAAGCGCGGGAAAGTTATGGGTATTGTAGGTCTAACGTTTACGTTTGCACCGGCAATTGGACCAACTTTATCTGGGGTTATCGTAGAATATTTAGGTTGGCGCTATCTATTTATTATTGTTATTCCTTTTGCCATATTTTCAATTGTTTTTGCCTTTAAGTATTTAACAAATGTTTCGGAAGTTACAAAACCTAAAATTGATTTTCTATCATTGCTTTTTTCAACGATTGGGTTTGGAGCAATTATTTACGGGTTTAGTGCTGCTGGTGAAAAAGGTTTCCTTAGTTCTAGCGTTTATCTGACGATTATCATTGGAGTCATAGGTGTTGTCTTGTTCTCGTTAAGGCAATTTAAGCTGAAAGAGCCTGTTATGGATTTACGGGTATTCAAATATCCAATGTATACACACGCTGTATTTATGTTTGTCATTATTATTATGGCGATGTTTGCATCAGAAATTATATTACCTATATTTATGCAGGGACCATTAGCTTTGACGGCTGCAACAGCGGGGCTCGTATTACTACCAGGGAGTTTACTCAATGGGCTCATGTCGCCAATTATGGGGCAGATGTTCGATAAATTTGGACCACGTGTATTGATGATTCCAGCAACACTTGTTTTAAGTGGTACCGTATTTACTTTGAGCAGGTTAACGGCTGAAACATCGATTTGGATAATTGTAGTATGTTATATTTTATTAATGCTAAGTGTCTCGGCTATTATGATGCCAGCACAGACAAATGGTTTAAACCAACTGCCTAAATCTTTATATCCACATGGAACGGCAGTGATGACTACTTTACAGCCTGTTGTAGGCGCTATTGGTGTTGCTGTTTTTATTAGTATTATGAATGCCAAACAAAATCATTTTTTACAAAAGGCCACAAATCCGAGTGATCCGTCTACAATTAGCCAAGCAATGGTAGCTGGTGTGGAACTTGTTTATCTTATTGCCTTTATTATCACGATAGTAGCGATTATTTTAGCATTTACTGTTTATCGTGCGGTGCCTAAAGAAATAGTTGAAACACACTCTGAAACGAAATCTTAGCATAATATCGGTTGAATACTGCCCAATACTATAGTTAACGTTAAAAATAAAAGCTTCTCATCAGTTGCATCAACTTTTGAGAAGCTTTTTATTTACGCTAATTAAAGAAAAAACGGTAATCTAGCAATCGCTTTTCTAGTTTTTTGTGATGCTGAATTATCGTTTAAAGACAGCTAGTTATTGACCTTCAACCTTTAAAACTTCATATTGGAAACCCCGATAAATGTAATGTTGTTTTTGATACATGTCTCTCGGTGTATCTTCACCATCTGCTACTAAAATAACGGTTTTTTGCTGAAAATTTTGCATTACATATTGCTGAAGTTGAGTACCTATTCCTTTCCGTTGATAAGCCTCTAGTACAAATAAATTATCAATTTCAACTGTCATATCTTCTTCAATTAGCTCTGTAGAACCAACTGGGATGCCTTCATAGTAAGCAAGGAGTTGATGTTTCTTCGAATCGTGAAAACGGTGTTTGAGTAAAGCTTGTTTTTCAGTGGCAAAAGTTTCACCATATCTTAAATCTTCTTTGTACTGCAGTGTTAAAAATGCCTCTAAATTGTCGTCAGTCACCGGTAGAACTTCAACATGCTCATTTACCTTTGCAGGGAAATGGCTAGGTTCAATTGTATATAACTCTAAAAATCCAATATCATAGTTTTCATCCATTAAATAACTGTGAATAGCGCTCGGAATTTTTTCGTTAGACGGGAAAATAAATTTTAAATGTCGCTGATTATGTTGTTGGTGATAGGAGCGTAGTAAATGCTCCATTTTCTTAAATGTCGTTAATGCAGGCATTGTTTTAAATAAAATAAAATTACTATCATAACGGCTCAGCATTTCTGGATAATGCACATGCCGATAAATTTCGTTTTCATAAATGATATGGCCAATTTTTTCTATATGCTCAAAAGTAATATCGTTCATTGTAAATCTCCTTATTATGCATGACTTGAAAAAGGGTAACGATTGAAACTTATTACTATTAGTGTGAATACTATGGCACTTGATAGCAATAGAATTCTAAATGATGCACATCTTCGCTCCAAGGCGATAAGTAACTGCCATCTAAAAAAGACAAAGGGCATCAAGAGAGTGACATCTTGATGCCTTTTGACGTACGCTTCAGCCAAGGAATAGCAGCGGAATGTTTATTAAATTCCTACATTATCGTACTTGTAACAGGCGTTGGCTCAGGGAAATAACCTAATTGAATGCCATAGCCAATCATTGTACGGATAAAGGCTGGATTAGGCTCTGCGCATGTAATATCCGTATGCTTTAAAAAGTCCTGTGTTTTATCACTATTCATTCTAAATGGTGAATCGCTTGGGCCATCACCGTCAAGCTGTGCAATGGCTAATGATAAATAATCTTGTAGTTCTTCTGGATGCTCCGAGTGTAATAGCCAATCTTCATATTCTTTCACCGTAACAATTTCTAACGCATAGCCCATATCTTTGATAGCCTCAACAAAATCGAGATAAAGTAACGGTACCGGGTTACATAGATGGAATATGTGCCCGTTTGATTTTGGCTGACGGGCTAGTGCTACAAGTGCTTGGCTTGCATAATTAATTGGCGTAAAATCGACATGCCAATGAGCTGACGGGGTTTTTCCTAAGTAAAGCATTGATTTTACCAGACGATAAAATGCATTATCTTCTATATTGCGTTGGAATTTCCCTGTCTGTGAATGACATGTTAAATTGCCAACACGATAAATTGAGACAGGAATACTATCATTCACTGCATTTCTAACGAGATTTTCAGCATCTAACTTACTTTGGTTATAGACATTTGAAAGTGCAACATTGTAATCGAAATCACCAAGTGCTTGTTTGTCTCCCCATTGCGTTGCCGCAAGCTCCTCAGGGATACCTATTGTTGAAACATAATGGAAATGTACACCCATTTTACATTTAGCAAGCTCCAGCAAGTATCTAGTGCCTTGCACATTGACATCGTTAAAATGACTTGCTGCTCCGAAATGTCTTACATCTGCACCGCAATGAATTATAGCGTCGATTTTTTCAGTAAGAAGCGCGTGGTCTTTAGCAGATAAATCAAGTTTTGCCTTACTTAAATCGCCTTGGATGACCGTCACTCGTTTTTGCAGCATCGGGATAATAGCATGTCCAAAATAAAATAACATGCTATCTTTTAATTTTTCATCAGGCGTTGTCTGTGCACTTTGTCGAATTAAACAATAAACATGTGCGTTCGTATTCATTAAAAGCTCATATAACACATGACTACCTAAATAACCTGTTGCGCCAGTTAACAGTACCGTTTTCATCGCTAGAGGTGTGACATTGTGAGCAGTAATAAGACGGCTTGGTTCCATTAAATCTTTCCGTACTAAATCAGTTTTTGGCTGGGATACCTCATTTGTTTCAGGCTGATAAGTACTAATATAATAATCTAATTCAGCAATCGTATGGTATTGGAAAAAGTCTTGAATTTTTAAAAATGGAATATGTTTTTTCACTTGTACTAAAATCTCAAGTATTTTTAAAGAATGTCCACCGATATGAAAGAAGTTATCGTGAATGCCGACACGTTCAACATCTAGCACTTGCTCCCAAGCACTGGCTAGTAGCTGCTGTATTGTATTTTCAGGCGCATCATAACGACTTGGTAGCGGTGTTGTTACCTCCAGGGCAGCTAATTGCTTTCGATCAATTTTGCCAGTAGGAGATAATGGCATTTCCTGCACTTCAAGTAAACGTTCAGGCACCATATAGTCTGGTAAAAGATCTGCTAAATAATGTCGAAGTGCTTCCTGTTCCACCTTCATACCACCGAATACCGTGTAATAGGCAAACAAGCTATTATTGCCATCGTCCTTTTTTTTGGCAAGGATTACAGCCTCTTGGATGTTAGGGTGATTACTTAACACCGTTTCAATTTCCCCAAGCTCAATGCGGAAACCGCGCACTTTGATTTGAGAATCTTTGCGTCCTACAAATTCAATTACGCCACTTGGCAATAAACGAGCTAAATCACCTGTTCGATACATCAACTTCCCAGATTTAGTGGACAAATGTGGGACAAACGCTTCAGCAGTTTTTTCAGGCTGATTTAAATAGCCAGCAGCTAGTCCTGCGCCAGCAATATAAAGTTCACCTGCTTCATTGGCAGGGCATAGCTGACCGTAGGTATTAATAATATACATCTCATAATTGGCAATCGGTTTGCCAATTGGAATACTAGCATGATGTTCGATAATTGTATCCGGTACTTTGTAATACGAGGATAGCACGGTACATTCTGTCGGTCCATATACATTGATGATTGCAGTAGTCGTGCCGAATTTTTCACGCCACTTTTGTATAACCGCAGGCATAAGGGCTTCCCCACCTACAGACAAATATTTAAGAGATGATAATTGATATTGGTAATCGCTGGAGAGATGCGTTGCAAGCTGCGTAAAGAATGCATTTGGAATAGTGGCTGTTGTCACTTTTTCCCTTGCAATCATCTCAGCGAATGCTTCAATCGATATGCGTTCCATACTTGTAAGCATATGTAATCGAGCGCCAGAAAAGAAAGCAGTAAATGTTTCCGTGACGGATGGATCAAAACTATAGGAGATAAATTGCGAAAAAACATCATTTTTACTTGCTTGGTAGATTCTTTGATTATCAGTAATTAAGTTAATCACAGATTCATGCTTTAGCATGACGCCTTTTGGCTTGCCTGTCGAGCCAGATGTATAAATAATATAGGCTAAATCGGCAGGGCTGAGATCAATGTAAACATTGTCTTTTGGGAATGTGATTTCCATGCGATTCAGTGTAAACACTGTACGACATTGAAAATCGTTATGTAATAAATTAGTAAGTAACGCTGTATGTTCTTCTTTTATTAATATGAATGGTGCTCCTGAATCATTTAAAAGGTATTGACAGCGTTCTTTTGGATAGCTCGGATCTATTGGAACGTAAATACCTCCTGCTTTTAGAACGCCAAGTAAACTGATAACAGTATCCTGACTACGTTCCATAACAATAGCTACTTTGTCGCCCTTTTGGAGACCATTGTCTAGTAACATATGGGCAACTTGATTGGAGCGTTCATTGAGCTGACGATAGGTGATCCGACCACCATTAAAAGACAGGGCAATTCTTTCTGCGAATCGTTCCGCTGATTGATAAAATACACTAGGGATTGTTTGATCTTTCGCATAAAAGGCTTTTGTTTGATTTAAAACTTGATATAATACTTTATCTTCCTCTGTTAACAGTTGTGTACAATTGGATGGTAACGTCTGTTGTTCTTGGGTGTTTGTTTGATAATGTGCTGTAAATAAATCAAGGTCTCGTTTTAATTTCAATCATAACAACTCCTATTTTTGAAAGTAGGGGATTGTTCCCCTTTAGTGCAATTAGAAGTAACTTTATTATTGATAGGATTAGACATTGCTATTTTTTCTTATTAAACAGCCTTGCCGATGTTTTTGCATCGACAAGGTTGTGGGATTACTTGCTCTTTGTTTATTTTCAGTGCTTTCATTACATCTATTTTACAATAAATGTATTTACAACAGTTAATAATTCACCTGATAAATCAGATAATACTTGTGCTTCTTCTGAAACTCTTTGCACGGTATTTAGCTGACTAGCGGATGTTTCGGCTACTGCTCTTGTATTGTCTCGAGAACTTACTGAGAAGTGTTCCATATCTTGAACAGCTGAAGTAACTTCTTCCATACCTGCTGCCATTTCTTCAATCGTTGCTGATAATTCTTGAATTTGCCCTGTAACATGGTGAATTGAAGTTAAAATTTGGCTAAATGATTTTTCGGAATCATTAATCATAATTAAGCCATTATCCACTTCTTCTACAGCATGTATCATGACCTTTACAGATTCATTTGTATCTTGTTGAATACGAGTAATGAGCGTAGAAATTTCTCTTGCCGAAGCTTCTGATTGTTCGGCTAGCTTCCTCACTTCATCGGCAACAACAGCAAAGCCACTTCCTGCTTCGCCTGCGCGAGCAGCTTCAATCGCAGCATTTAATGCAAGCAGATTTGTTTGGGAAGCGATACCTGTGATAATGCCGACGATTTCTTCGATTTTGCCGGAATGTTCACCAAGCATTTTTACAGATGATGCGGAATGATTAACTGCCTTACTAATAGCATTCATTTGGGCTACAGATTTGCTTGTTGAATCATTACCTTTTTCAGCTTCTTCCGATGCTAAAATAGAAGATTCAGAAATTTGATTGGATGTCATAGCAATGCGTTGAATACCAATACTCATTTCCTCAATTGTAATAGAACTTTCTTTAGCTTTTTGCACTTGTATATCAGCACCACTAGCAATTTCTTGCATTGACGAAGCTACATTATTGTATGAATCTGTTGCTTCTTGCATATTGCTTGATAAAACTTGTGCAGAGTTTGAAACACGTGAAGAAACATTTGTTGCACTTTTAATAACAGTTTTTAAGCTGTCAATCATAACATTGAAATTAGTTGTTAGTACGCCAATTTCATCATTTGAGTGAACAGGTAACGCTTCAAGCTCTAGGTTACCTTCCGCAACTTTTTTGGATTGTAAAGATAGCTGTTGGATAGGTGTTAGCTTCTTTCTTAATAGTGTATAAACCACGATAGAAGAACCAATTAGGAATAGTACAGTTATTAACAGAATCCATAATGCTTCTGATAATGCTTTAGCATTTACCATAGATACATCATAATCAATGGCGTAAGCAGCTACAACGGAACCATCTTTATCTAAAATCGGCGTAAGACCTGTTTTATAGCTTCCAAACTCATCTTTATAAATATCTGTAGCTGTTGCTTCTTTTGTTTCAAATACTTCTTTTATTCTTGCAAGAAAATCTGGGGAAAGTCCCATGGCAACCATGTCTTGGTTATACTCTGCACCTACTTCAAGTACGCTTGTGGAAAGAACCGGTGCGTTAATATTTTCACCATCTACTGTAATAAGAAAGAGATTGGTAATAATGTCTGATTCCTCGTTAATGGCATCCATTTCCTTCGTTAAATGTAGGACATCATTATTGTCAGCATTTGGGCTTTCTAGTACGGATTTTAATGTCTTTTGGTCTATTGTCTTAGACAAAATCATCCCTTTATCATAGAGCGATTGGTCCATATCTTTTAAATTACTGTTTTTCACTATATAATAGGCAAATCCCGTAGTAACTAGCCCAAATAATAGTAAAATACTAACCATGATGACGGTTAATTTCTTGCTAATCGACATTTGCTGTTTCTTATTTTTCTTCATATCTCTTCCTCCTAAAATTGTATACAAGACATATTTCAAGCGAAAAAGGGACGGCCGATAATACGAAAGTCAAATGTAATGGGAATAGTACAATGTTACAATTGACTGTTATGATATTCAAATATATGGAATTACCTTATACTTTTTATCATTATTTCTTTGATTGTAAAATAATCCATTCATCCCCTAACATTAATCAACTATACTGCCAAAAAATACGATTCACAACCCAAAAATCCTCCTATTTAAAGTGTGAAATTTCGGTGAGCGAAATGTTTTATAGTGTTTTTATATCAATGTTTATAGGTGTATATGCACATAATTAATAGAAAATATAATAATAATAGTATATTTTGTTTCTGGGACTAGCTGCTAAAATAAAGTGTTTATTATTCTGGACAAATATTATAACCAACATATGCGAAAAAATTGTTGGTGGTCATTGTTATGTAAAATTAAAGGCTTTCCATTTGTTCATTGCTGAACTGATGGAAAGCCCTTTTTTATCTTGGATTACCAAATATGCCAGGTAAAATATCAGAAATACCTGGAGGTGTTAAACGAGGGAATCCTGGTAATTGCCCGCCTGGGAATGGCTGCGGTGGATATGGACGTGGTGGATATGGTTGCGGCGGATGCGGATATGGTGGATACGGTTGCGGTGGGTACGGTTGTGGCGGATGTGGACGAGGAGGAGGATATGGTGGCGGGTAAGGGGATGGATAAGGAGGTGGATAAGGTGGCGGATATGGTGGAGGATATGAGCCAGGAGGCAAACCTGTCCCTGCTGCGGCAATTTGATTAACATCAACTGTAATAATTTGTCCAGAATCTAGCTGAATTTCTGCAGTTCTTCCGTCTTTTCCAAATGTTCGAATTAAAGTACCAGAATAAGTACCAGTAGGGAGTGTAACCCATATTTTCATTCCAGGTCGGAATTGCTGATTAAAATCTTCAGGGGCTAATCTTGGATAGACCAATAGAACACACCTTTCTTCATTTTTCTTTTCTAACATATGTCCCATATTATCTTTGTCATAGGCATATGGCATAAGACGAATTAGAAAGTATAGGCATTATCGCACTATTTGTTATAAAATATATCGATTTTAATTATAATAGGAAGAAATGACTGAAAAGGATGTTTGAAATGGCAATTATCAAAATGAAAAAAATAAAGATACAAAATTTAAGAAATGTACGCAATGGTGAGCTCACAATAGCGGTGAATTTTGCTTCGCTTATGACAGCGAATGTAGTGGGGGTATATGGGCAGAATGGTTCAGGGAAAACAACCATTGTCGATGCATTTAGTTTGTTGAAGACCATTATTTCTGGGTGGATTGCTGAAGTGAAATTGCCATCAGAAGATAAACGATTAATTATGGCAGGGGAAAAAACTGCTAGTCTGGATTTTGAATTTCTAGTGGACAACCAATTCGGCACATTTTTTGTCAACTATTCCGTAACATTGCAAGAAGATGAAAAACGACTGTTCATAATTGCGGAACGCTTGACTTACAGGGAAGATGAAAAAGGAAAACGCTCAAAAGTGTTAGTAAGTGTTGCAGATGAGGATGTTCAAATTCGAAAAAGCTCTTTACGAGATATGAGTGAAAAGATCCGTATAAAGACGCTTGTTGTTCAACAATTAGCACGAAAACAATATATGTCTTTTGTCTTCCATAAGGATTTAAAGCCGTTGCTACAAGAAAAGCTATCAGATTTAGAAATGGAATTGCTTCATAATATAGCAGTCGACTTTAATCGGGACTTACATGTTATTAATAACCAAAATATTGCACCTTTATTTGAAGAGCGTATTATGCCTTTTAGTATTCATTTAGAAAAAACGCGGGGCTCGATTCCTTATGATTTGAAAGGACCAGCATTATTGCCAGAGAATGCTTTCAATGTGTTATGTGAAGTCATAGAGCAAAGCAACCAAGTACTATCGACCATCATTCCAGGGCTAACGATTAAAATTCACGTTATTACAGAGCAATTATTAGATAACGGTGAAAAAGGCATACGTTTTGAGTTTTTATCCAAACGGGGTGAGCGGGAATTACCGTTACGAACTGAATCGGAAGGAATATTGAAAATCATTGCTGTGCTTAGCGTTTTAATAGCTGTTTATAATAATCCGACTGCATGCGTCGTAATCGATGAATTAGATTCGGGTGTATTTGAATATTTGTTAGGTGAGTTGTTAACAGTGATTGATGAGGGCGGAAAAGGACAGCTTATTTTCACGTCCCATAATTTACGTGTGTTAGAGGTGCTTGCCATTAAAAATTTATGGTTTACAACAACAAATGAGGATGATCGATATATGCAGCTAAAGGGCATTAAAGAGGTCAATAATGCGCGAGATGTCTATTTGCGTGCGATACAGCTTGGCGGACAGGATGAGGAAGTGTATAAAGAAACGAAAACGTTCAAAATAAAACGTGCTTTTAGAAAAGCTGGTGTGCAACATGACTAGAAAAGTACTATTAGTTATTGTTGAAGGTCAAACGGAGCAAATCATTTTAGAAGATTTTTTGGATGAACATTTTTCTGATTCGACGATTCGCTTTGATGTACAGCGAGAGGATATTTTGACGAAGTGGGATGCAAAAAAGAGAATCCCCAACATTAAAAATAGTGTTAGCCGAGTCATTCATAACTATCTTGAAAAGTATAAGTTTTTAGCAAAAGATTTAACGGCGGTCATTCATATTACAGATGCAGATGGTTGTTTTATCGCCCCAGAGTTTGTCAAAATCAAATCAGATATGGAGCAAAATTTATTTTACACAGAGGATGCCATTTTAGTAAAAACAGAGAGGCGTAAAGAGCAAATCGAACAGCGTAATGAAATGAAAGCGAATAACGTAAAGATTTTGCTTGCCAATGACCATTTTAGTATTAATCGTTTAAAAGTACCGTATCAACTTTTTTATTTTGCTACAAATTTAGAGCATGTGTTATGGGATGAGCGCAATGAAGTTGCAACAGAAAAAGTGCAGAAAGCAGATGAATTTATGGACAATTTATCGGGCTCTATTAAAGAATATCTTGTGGAGTTTTTGCCTGTTGATGGAACATTAACTTATAGGGAAAAGATGAAAGAAAGCTGGGCGCACTTAACGAAGGGTTGTAACTCATTGCAACGAGGTACAAATGTGCCGTTATTATTTGACATGATTACGTCCAATGTAGGTGACTAATGGACAAAAAGGCTGGGACATAACTAAAGAAAATTAAGGAACAGAGGAAAGGTGTTCGTAAATTTTTGCTATTATGGGAACTTTGCTACTTGCAAAAAAATAGAAGTGTTCACTAGTTGTTGGTAGCGAAGGCGGTGACTCCTGCGGAAAGCACCACCGAAGCGGATAACAACGGCGTAGCGAAAAAGTGTTAGATTGATGGCAGTCAATCTAACACTTTTTCTCTTTTGTCCCACCCTTTTTCAATGAGCTAAAATTTTTATAAAATGTGTAACAAATATTGGATACTAACGACTTATTAAGGAATGTAGAAAGCGGGGTGAAGTATTGCATAAAAATCAATTACAGATTGAGCAACTATATGATGCCTATCATCGTGATGTCTACCATTTTGCGCTTTATTATACAAATAGCAAACAAGAAGCGGAAGATATTACGCAAGAAACTTTTTTAAAAGTACTTAAACAATTACATCACTTAAAGGATGGGGAGAAGGTAAAAACGTGGATTTTAACGATTGCACGGAATACAGCAGTAGATATACATAGAAAACAAAAGATTAAGCGTTTATTAACAGAGAAACTAACTAAACAGCCTATTTTAACAGAAGGCATAGAACCTCCTACTATAGTTGAAAAAAACGAGCAATGGCAAATTGTACAGCAAGCATTAATGACATTAAAGTCACATGATCGAACAATCATTATATGTCGTATGTTAAAGGATTACACAATTCAAGAAACAGCAGCTATTCTTGGTATTTCAGAAGTGAAGGTACGCGTTGACTTTCATCGTGCAATGGCAAGACTTCGTAAAAAAGTAGGGAGGAGAAATTGATGGAAGATCGTGAGTTATTTGATACATTAAAAAATCGTCCCGATATTGAGCCAGAGCAAGCATTTTCAAGTAGCCTACGTCGAGAGTTAGAAAACAATCCAAAATTAAAAACAAAAAAATTAACTGTTGCACCACTTCTCACAATCCCTATGACAATAGCTATTTTTGTTTTTTTATGGATGATTACTACAGGTCAAACGTTAGAAATAAGAAGTGCGGCATCACCTATTATCAGTCAAGAGAAAACAATGGTGTTTACTGGAGGGTTGTTTGTATTACTCTCCCTAGTGTTATTTATTATTTTTGTGTTTAGCAAGGGTTATACAAAAGGGAAACTGGTCTTTATAACATTTGCCTTGTCATTGTGTGTATGGGTGGGGAACCTAGTATACGCTAATTGGTAGCGTGTAGCTGAACCGATTGTAGTACCGTCTCAACGTGATACTTATGGATTTTTAGATAGAGACAGTGAAGTATTACTACCACTTTTCATTCGAGATATAGAACTTTGCGGGAGGGGAACGTTGATGAAAGATCCTTACAATAATTTATATAATGGGTTATGTTTTATTTTTTTAGACTTAAAATTTTTTGGACTACCTGACATTTTTCCTGATTTCTTTGGTTATATGTTTTTTGCTTATGGCATTCATTTATTGCCGTCAATTCGTAAATTGAAGTATTGGACGAGGAACTTTGCGATGGTTTTAACTGTATTGTCCTTTGTTGTGGAACTGGACCAATGGACGGGGACATTGCTGTTAGGACAAATCGGAGTACAGTTGCTGCAATTTTTATTGATACTTTTCATGTATTTTCTATTTCAACTGTTATTGCATATTCATGAAAATAAAGCTTTCGAGGCGAAAACATTTAGAACATATCAAATATATATGACGCTTATGCTATGTGGTTTTGTTATACAATCATTTGCTATTAACTTAGATGCCAATTTGCAAGAGGTGGCGCTTACTATAAGTATTCTACTACAGCTTATAGCTTTTATACTGTTCGTCTTTTATTGCCGTTCAGGTAGTAAATACTTTAAAAGCAAACAACAAAGTAATGTCCAATCATTTTAATAAATTGTTTGAGGGCCTGGCACTTCATGCTATTTACTTAATTGCTTGCCGGAAGAATTCAGAATTGTTTGAGTGCCTGGCACTAAATGGATTGCCCTACAAAGGTGCTTGCTTCTAGGTGACATGTTTTCTTGTTTTATATCATAAGCTTTATAGCTATGGTTTCATTACGTAAAAAGGAGGCAAATCGCATTCAAATACATGTTGTGCGGGCAGGGGAGTCCTTATATGGCATTGCACAGGCATATGGTACAACCGTTCAAAGTATAGTAGATGCCAACCAAATCCCAGATCCCAATCGATTAGTTGTTGGGCAAGCGCTCGTCATTCCAATCGTAGGGAGCTTTTATTATGTGCAGCCTGGGGACAGTTTATGGTCAATAGGGCAACGCTTCGGCATTAATTATTTAACGCTTGCTCAGGTCAATGGCATTCATCCAAACCAGATTTTATCAGTTGGTTTGCGTCTTTATATTCCGCCAGCACCGAAAACAAAAGCAGAGACTTTGGCATATTTAGAGCCAAGAGGAACAGCGGTAAGTGAGGCGCTATTAAGCCAAGCTAGAGAAGCATCGCCATATTTAACGTATCTTGCGTTATTTAGCTATGAGGCGCAGAGGGATGGGACACTAAAGAAGCCACCAATAAATGGTGTGACTGAAATTGCAAATGATACAGGTGCATCTCTGGCTATGGTTGTATCTAACTTGGAGAACTTCCAATTTAGCGGAGAACTAGCAAGAGATATATTCCAAAGTACTGCTGTGCAAGATGTACTTTTTGACAACATTCTTAATGAAGCGAAGCGCGTAGGAAGCATCAAAGATATTCATTTTGATTTTGAGAACTTACCAGCCGATCAACGAGAAGCGTATAACAATTTTTTAAGACGAGCAGTGAAGCGGTTCCATGCCGAGGGATATACGGTGTCGACAGCACTAGCACCGAAAACAAGTGCTAATCAGCGAGGTCCTTGGATTGAGGCACATGATTACAAAGCGCATGGGGAGATTGTGGACTTTGTATTGCTGATGACCTATGAGTGGGGCTATTCTGCGGGTCCACCAATGGCTGTTTCACCTATTAGGGAAGTGGAGGCTGTTGTGAAGTATGCTGTATCGGAAATGCCAGCAAGTAAAATTTTGCTCGGGCAAAATCTATATGGCTACGATTGGACATTGCCGTTTGTACAAGGGGGTCCGTATGCAGAGGCTGTAAGTCCGCAGAGGGCTATTGAGATTGCGAAAAAATATAATGCAGCGATTCAGTATGATTGGAATGCACAAGCACCTTTCTTTGACTATTACGACGAGCAAGGAAGAGCGCATGTAGTCTGGTTTGAAGATGCGCGATCGATTCAAGCGAAATTCAATTTAATTAAGCAGTACAAGCTTAGGGGTATAGGCTATTGGAAATTAGGACTACCGTTCCCGCAAAATTGGCTATTGATAGGTTCGAATTTTGATGTGGTGAAAAAATGACAATGATAGGGATAAGGATATACCCAATCTATTGCTCACCTAATTGGAAATAATCTGTAAATACTATTCCCTAATTTGGTAATATATTATATAATTATGGTAAATTGTAATTTAGGAGGGATATTTTGGGTAAATTTAAAAAGTTAGGAATTATCTTAACGTCTACTGCATTTTCTGTCGGGGTTCTTTCTCCAATGGCACAAGCTTCTGCTAATGTTAAGGATGCTCCAGAGAGAATTGAGATTCAAGTAGCCTCTACTGAAACAAAAGTAACAAAAAGCACACTTATTAAAAAATTACGTGAGCTTTTCCCAGAAAAGTTCGATTTTTTAACAGAAAATGATTTCCATACTGGAAGTGGCCATTATTATAACGATGATAAAACTGTTCGTTATGAATTGAGCTTCCATAAAACGGTGAATGGAAAAGATATCTATGGTAGCATCACATTTAAGGGCGATAATTTAGAACTTGAACACTTCTATTACCAGCCAGCGAATGTTGCAGATGCGCTCTATCCTGCAAAATATTCAAAAGAAGATGCACAAAAAATTGCTCAGGATTTCTTAAAGAAATTCCCGAATACAGCAAATTATAAGTTGCAAGAAGATGAATATGATTATATTAATGATTATAACTTCACTCGTCCATTATCAGAACCAATTACTTATTCCTATACGTATGCACCAACACAAAACGGTGTAGCAATAAGTGACCATTTCATTTCTATCGGCGTGCTTGCTAATGGAGAAGTTGTACAAGTATATCGCAACTCAGATGTATCTTCTAAAGCAACGTTCGATAGTATAGAAAAGAAAAAGAGTGAGCAAGATGTGCTTGCACAAATTCGTGAGAACTTTGATGTTGAGCTACGTTATTATGTAGACTATAATTTCCAATCTGAAAAACGCAATGTCAAACTAGTGTATGTGCCAACATCAAGCTTCTCTGGTGTAAATGCATTAACTGGTCAATGGCAAACAGCGAATGGTTTCGTATCGCAAGCACCAAAAGCAAAAGGTGTTGAAAAGCTTTCTTCAGAACAACTTGCCCCAAGAAAAAGCGGTATGAAACTTGATGAAGTTGAGGAATTTGCAAAGTCCTTCTTAAAAGTGGACCCTGATAAGGCGAAGTTGCAAATTGAGCTGATTGATGAAAGAGAAAATGAAAACGGTGAAACACTCTACTCTGTAAACTATATGTATAATTATGATAGAGGTGGCACTGGTGCGTCACTTGAAATTAACAAGGCAACTGGTGAAATTACTCAATTCTATGATGTACGTAGAGATTTCATGGTAACAGATAAAAATGCAGAAACAATTACTAAAGATGCTGCGATGGCAAAAGCAATCGACTACTTAAAAGAGTGGGCTCCGTCTTATATTCATAACTATGCAAAACCTTTAGATGATTTTGCTTATGATAGTTATGGTAAGCAATATAGCTTCTCCTTCCCACGCGTAGTCAATGGAATTGCTGTTGTTGGTGATGAAATTTATGTAAGCATCGGATCAGACGGTTCATTGCGCTCACTATCAATTAACCAACAGAAAATTGATAACTGGCCGGCTGTAAGTAAGGCTGTACCAGCAGATAAAGTGAAGGAAACATTTAGTAATGCATTAAAGTTAAAACTGCAGTACGCGAAGCAGGACAAAGAGGATAATAACCACTATGATTTAGTGTATGCACCGACTTATGAAGGTAGCCTTTTCAATCAAATTGATGCAACAACTGGCAAATGGGTGAATAGTGTGGGCGATTCAAATAGTAAACCACAAATTTCGCACCCAACGGCTGGACAGGAACTAAATTACTTATTAGCTCAAAATGTGTTGGAAGTAAAAGATCCAGCAAGTTTTAATGCTGATACATCTGTGACAAAAGGTGAGGCATTGAAAATTATGCTTAAATCATTAACTTATGGATATTTCGGACCATATGGAAATGAAGATGAAGCGCCTCAATCCTTTAGTAATATTGATGCGAAACATCCGTTATACGGAGTGGTTGAGCAAGCTGTAAGAATTGGTGTATTACAACCTGCAAATGAATTTGCTGTTGATGCGAAATTGACTCGTCAGGAACTTGCAGAATGGTATATCCGTGTATTACGTTTAGAAAGTGCTGCTAAGCATAGCGATATTTACAAATTAAACTTCGCAGATGCAAGCACTATCGACCCAGCGTATACAGGATATGTTGCATTAGCAAGCGCAATGGGGTTAATTGATGCACAGCAAAATAACTTTAATGCAACTGCAGAAGTAAGTTATGCTGATTTAGCTGTGTCGACACTTCGCTTAGCTCGTGCTATTCATGAAAATAATGCTAGTCGTAATTTCTACTAGGACAATTTGAATGGATTCTTCCATCTGTTTAGGATGGAGGAAAAGGGTATCTCTTGACTTGAAGAGATACCTTTTTGCCGTTTAATTGGAGCAGTTTTAGGGAAGAATAAATGTAAGAAAAGGAGTGAAGATAATGCGAATTTATAAAAATTTATTAGTATTCTCATTAGCGACAGGTTTACTTTATGGCTGTAACAAAGATGAGGTAAAAGACGTACCTGCAAATGCTCCAACTGAGCAAAATACGAATCAACAAGCTGGTGAAAATGTCACTGACCAAGTGCCTTTTAACTTTTTGGAATTTGCATTGGATGTCGATTATTCGCCAACAGAATCTTATGAGATTGAATATGAAAATAAGAAGAACGGTTTAGAAGTTAAATTGAAAGATGACCGCAACAATGAAAGAATACAAGGTGATGAGGCGTATACGAAGGTTGAACCATTATTGAAGCAACTAACTTTTGATTCAACAACACCGAATGATGAAGTAATTGAGCAGGTTATTAAAGTATTTAATATTAAAGATGATTACCAATCCATTGAGGTAGAAGTGGAGTTTGCGGATGGAACAGAAAAAGAGTTTAAACGGTTGAAGTAGTAGCTGTGCCTTATACAGTAATATGTATAGGGCTTTTTCTACGATTTGCAACGCCTTTGTAGAAATCAATTTAAGTCCATTTTAAATGCCAGAGGAGGGTTTTAAGATAAAAGGATTGCTAGCAGGATTTTTTTATGATATTATTATCTCGAATTAAAGATATTTAATTTCGAGGTAAATAGGAGAGTGCATCTTATGAAGGAAGAAAATCGTTATTTAAAAGCTTTTACGATTATGTTCCGTGCTTATCAATCTGTCCAGGATGCAGCCAAAAAAGATTTGCTTCAATATGATTTAAACCAAACTGAATTTGGGGTACTAGATTTTTTATATCACAATGGCGAACAGCCTATTCAAGTAATTGGTAAGAAAATTTTAGTTGCAAGTAGTAGTATTACGTATGTTATTGATAAGCTGGAGCAAAAAGATTATGTTTGTCGACGAGCTTGTGCTAATGATCGTCGTGTTACGTATGCAGTGTTAACAGATGAGGGACAGGTTTTAATGGATAGAATTTTTCCGCTCCATGAACAGAAGATAAATGAAATTTTTCAAATATTGGACCAGCAGGAGTTGGAAATAATGAATATGGCTTTAAAAAAGGTCGGTCTTAATGCCATTAATAAATAAAAAATTTTACACATATATCTCGATTTCGAGATAAATAGGAGGCTTTTAATTATGAATCATTTAAAAGGGATTCACCATGTAACAGCGATCACAAGTAGTGCTGAAGAAAATTATAAATTTTTCACGTATGTACTCGGAATGCGTCTAGTAAAAAAAACAGTCAATCAGGACGATATACAAACATATCACCTATTTTTTGCAGATGATAAGGGTAGTGCAGGTACAGATATGACATTCTTTGACTTCCCGAACATACCAAAAGGTGTACATGGAACAAATGAGATTTCCAAAACATCATTTCGAGTACCAACGGATGCAGCATTAGTTTATTGGGTAAAGCGCTTTGATCGCTTAAATATCAAACATACAGGCATTAAAGAACAGTTTGGTAAGCAAACCGTATCGTTTGTTGATTTTGACGATCAACAGTATCAACTGATATCTGACGAAAACAATAAAGGTGTTGCCGCAGGTACACCTTGGAAAGATGGTCCAATCCCGCTTGAATATGCCATTACAGGATTAGGGCCAATATTTGTACGTGTTGCGAATTTTACTTATTTTAAAGAAATGTTAGAAAAAGTAATGCTTTTCACAGAAATAGCAGCAGAAGGAGACTTCCATTTATTTGAGGTAGGAGAGGGAGGGAACGGTGCGCAAATCATTGTAGAATATAACACCATCTTACCTGTAGCTCGTCAAGGGTTTGGTACAGTGCACCATGCAGCATTCCGTGTAGCAGATCGAGCTGTTCTAGATGAATGGACAGAACGTTTAGAAAGCTTTGGCTTCAGTACGTCTGGTTACGTTAACCGTCACTTCTTTGAATCGCTCTATGCACGTGTAGCACCTCAAATTTTATTTGAATGGGCGACAGATGGACCTGGCTTTATGGGAGATGAACCTTATGAAACATTGGGAGAAAAATTATCATTACCACCTTTCCTAGAGCCTAAGCGCGCACAAATTGAAGAACTTGTTCGTCCAATTGATACTGTTAGAAGTACGATACCATTTGAGAAAGAATATGAATAATAACTTTCCCTTGTACAATATGCAAATTGGAAAGTAAATGCTAGTTAGGTCTTTGATTATGACTGTAGACAGTACTACCGAAGCAAAATGAATGACTGGAGGACGTCAGAATGGAGTTTACAAAGTTAATTGATAAACGTCGATCGGCAAATAATTTTATAGAGGGAATTACAATGACGGAGGAGGATATCCGTCCCATTTTAGAAGATGTTAAGCTTGCACCTTCAGCATTCAACTTGCAACACGCGGAATATATTGTTGTGTTAAATCAAGAATTAAAAGAAAAAGTACGTGAGGCTGCATATGGTCAATATAAAGTACATTCAGCGTCCGGTGTTATTTTAGTATTAGGAGATAAAGAAGCTTACAAGCAAACGGCTCATATTAGTCAAGGTATGGTTGATTTAGGTATGATTACAAACTGTGAGCTTGACAATCTTATAGACGATAATACAAAGTTTTACGAAGAACGTGGCGAAGTGTTTATGAAGGAAGATGCAATTCGTAATGCATCACTTTCGGCTATGCTCTTTATGTTAGCAGCTAAAAATCGTGGCTGGGATACATGTCCGATGATTGGCTTTGATCAACAACAAATGCGTGCACTATTCAATGTGCCAGCAACACATGAAATTGTACTAATGATGACAATCGGTAAGGAAAAGGAAAGTAGTAAGGGTTTAAGAGGGTATCGTAAACCTGTTGAAGAGTTTACTACCTATTATTAATGCAGTATAAAATATAAATGCTCAACCAATATTAAAAATAGTAACCACTTAGGAGGAAATATCGTGAAAGTAGTAGCAATCGTAGGTAGTATCCGTAAAGAATCTTATAATATGCAATTAGCAAAGTTTATGCAAAAACGTTATACAGAAAAGTTTGAACTAGAGGTATTAAGCTTACGAGATTTACCAATGTACGATCAAGATATTGAAAATGAAGCACCACAAACTGTCTTAGATTTCAAAGCAAAAGTAAAAGCGGCAGACGCGGTCCTATGGATAACACCAGAATATAACGGAACGGTGCCAGGGGTGATGGTAAACGCTATAGATTGGCTATCACGAGTGGATAAAGTAATGATTGGTAAACCATCCTTTATGATGGGAGCATCTATGGGGAACTTAGGAACGGTTAAAGCGCAATTACATTTACGTGATATTTTATTCTCACCTGGCATTAATTCACCATTGCTAAGTGGTAATGATGTTTATATTGGCGCTGTCCACACAAAATTTGATGCAGAAGGTAATTTAACAGATGAGGGGACTGTCAAATTCCTTGATTCAGTAATTGAAAACTTCTTAGATTGGGTTAAAAATTATATTTAATAAAAAAGAATGCTAATAAGTATAAGACATACTTATTAGCATTCTTTTTTAGGGTTGTTGGCATTGTACGGGCTCTAAAGAGTCATGCTTTTCCAGCAGGAATCGAGCAAAACGTACCTCCTATATATTTCTCTAATATATGGCTCATTCTTATTTGCATTAAGTACTACATATGGTGAAAAATCAATGAGCATGTAGTTTTTATTTTATACTATTTAATAGAAGTATCTTTCTTCTGCATAAAATCTTCACACTTACACGTTATCATTTTGAAATATAGGTGGTTACAGGATGAAAAAACTTTCACTAAAGCTTGGCATTATCTTTTTTATCACATTGTTTTGCATCGAAACATTTATGATGTTATTTTTGCATCTTTCTTTGACGAATTCGAGAGTTGATGAAGAACTAACAAACTTGCAGACAACGGGTAATTCGCATCGAAAGATATTGGAGCAAAATTTCGAAAAGGAAACGTTATCACATATAGTATTAATGGAATCCCGAGATAATACGGACGTTGTGATTGCAGATCGTGCTGGCAAAATTTTAGCTACTTCTTCGCCACACCTTGATATAAAAGCATATTTACAGAGGCTTGGAGCAAGTGTACCTTATGATGGTCAGGTGCTAGAGAACAATTGGCAAGATGAAAAGTATATAGCGACCGTTAGTCCAATTCAAAAACAGCAAAAGACCATTGGCTATGTTTTTATGTTCCAAAATACAGATTCTATCCATGCCTTAATGGAGCGATTAAATAAACACTTCCTAATTGTTGGGCTTGTGTCGGGATTGGTGACCATTGTAGTGATTATTGTGTTATCTAGAAAGCTTGCTCGTCCATTAATTGAAATGAAAGAAGCAACATTAAAAATGAGTAAAGGGGATTTTACAGTAGCCCTTTCAACGAATGGTCAAGATGAATTAAGTGATCTTGCGAATGCTATTCAACTATTATCTAATGACTTAAATCATTTACGAGAGGAAAGAAAGGAATTTTTATCGAGTATTGCTCATGAGCTGCGAACACCGATTACATTTATAAAAGGTTATACAGATATTCTTTATAAACGAGATTTATCGGAACGAGATCGTCAAAAGTATTTACGTATTATTATTGAGGAAACGAATCGATTATCAAGGTTAATAAAAGACTTATTTGATTTAGCAAAAATGGATGAAAATGCATTTGTTATAAACAAAGAATGTCTTCATATGGATGACTTTGTGGCAAGTATTGAGGCAAAGTTAAGACCTGCTTTCCATGAAAAACAAATTGACCTTTTTGTGCAATGTGAAGCGGGACTAACTTTATTGGCTGATACAATAAGGTTGGAGCAAATTTTTTTGAATTTGCTAAATAATGCGCTGACTTATTGTTCCTCAGGAGATTCGACTTTCTTACAAGTGGAAAGAAACAATCATTTCGTATCAATCATTATAAAAGATACCGGAAAAGGAATTCCGCAGAAGGATTTACCTTATATTTTTGAACGTTTTTATAGGGTTGATAAATCTCGTACGCGTGCCAATGGCGGTTTAGGATTAGGACTTGCCATTGTAAAGGAGCTCGTTCATGCACATGGAGGGGAAATTACCGTTGTTAGTGAGGAAAACAAAGGGACTACTTTTAAATTATTGTTTAAGGAGTAGGAACAAATGAAAACATTATTATTAATTGACGATGAACCAAGGATGTTAGAGTTACTTACCCTTTATCTTGAACCTTCTTTTCATTGCATTGCTAGGTCGTCTGTAAGAGATGCTTTAGAATATTTAGAAGAACATCATATAGATTTAGTGCTGTTAGATATTATGATGCCTGATATGGATGGCTGGCAAGTATGTCAGGAAATAAGGAAGTTTTGGGACGTACCGGTTATTATGCTTACGGCAAAAGGGGAACAGGCTGATATTATAAAAGGGCTAAATCTTGGAGCTGACGACTATATTTTAAAGCCTTTCGATGAGGAAGAATTGTTAGCGCGTATACAGGCTGTTTTAAGAAGAACAAAGGCTGAAGAAATCGTTATTAATTTCGAAGGGCTACGCTTAAATAAAGAATCTTTTGAGTTATCTTTTCACCAAGAGATGATTTCTTTAACGCCAAAAGAATTTTTGATGTTAGCGTTATTTCTTGATTATCAAAATAAAGTTTTCTCTAGAGAGCATTTAATCAACACTGTATGGGGATATAATGTAGCAATTGAAGACCGAACGATTGATTCACATGTCCGCAATTTACGGGATAAGCTTCGAAAAAGTGGCTTTCCAGTGGATGATTATTTACAGACAGTGTGGGGAATCGGCTATAAATGGCATAAAAGCGGTGACAAAAAGGTTTTAGAATGAGGCTGGGACATAACTAAAAAAATTTAAGGAACAGAGGAAAGGTGTTCATAAATTTTTGCTATATGGAGAACTTATCTTTTCTTGCTTTTGCAATAAATAAAAAATTAGAAGTGTTCACTAGTTGTTGGTAGCGGAAGCGGTGACTCCTGCTCAGAACAGCACACAATGTAAGACGTAACAGACCGCGCGTTAGCGAGGGTTGCGGCTTACGGTGCTGAGCGGAAAGCACCGCCGTAGCGGACAACAACGGCGTAGCAAAAAAGGTGTTAGATTGACTGCCTTCAATCTAACACCTTTTCTCTTTTGTCCCAACCTCATTATTTTGTCGCTAGCTCGCTATCAGTCACCCATTTATGATTTTTCATTTCTTCACCAGTAGTTGTTAAAGCAAAATCGACCATATAGACAGTCGTTTGTACGGCATCATCAATGCGTACAGTCGCATTTTCCATGCCTGTCATATGGGTAGCATCAGTTTTTACTTCTGATCCTGGTGATAAAGGTGCTTCACCTGGGTCGATTAATTCCTCATGAATCACCCATTTATGATTTTCAATTGTCTTACCACCAGTAGTAGGCTCAAATGAAATAATGTATGCTGTCGTATCGTAAGCGCCGACAATTGTCGCTTCGGCTCCTGTCATTCCTGACATATGGCCATCTGTAAGAATAGCCTTACTGCCGACAGGGAACTTTGGATTTTCGGCTGTTTTTAAAGTGGCTGGAACTTCACCAGAGCTTGAATGATTCATCATGGAATGATCCATTTCATCCCCATGATCCATCTCTTCGCCGTGCTCTGTTTTGTCGCTTTGAGCAGATTCTGACTTCGCTGTATTATCAGCACAAGCTGAAAGTATTAGTAAAGCAATTGCTGCTACTAACATTAGGAGCCGATTTTTATTTAATACCATATGAATTTCCTCCTTCGATTTGGATGTGTCTTTAATGTAGCAAGTAAATGTGCAGAAATGATGGATTTAGTTTGAAATGAGGAAAGATAGATTCCTAAATGAAGGAAATAATAGACTACGATAATGATGTATGATAGAATCGTCATAATTTTAAAATTTCAGATACTAATGGTGTGACGCTTGTAAACACGAGCATCACTTAAAAGGGAAGTCGGTGTAAATCCGACGCTGTCCCGCAACTGTAACGAGGAGTTCTATGATAGTGTAGCCACTGTTTTTAAATGGGAAGGCAATCGTAGATACGATGAATCGAAGCCAGGAGACCTGCCAGTTAGTTCATACCTGTAATGCCCACGAGGATGCAAGCAATTACGGACAATTGATGGATATTTCTCCTAATTTGTTTAGCTAAGGGTATTTCTATGCATGTATGCGTAGAATGCCCTTTTTTATTGCTTCGTCTTTATCATGATTGATAAGGAGTTCATAACCAAATGAATAAAAAATTTATGTTATTTTCTTTGACCCTTTTTCTAGTGCTCATTGCGTCTATGACAGTGGCCATTATGATTGGGTCTGTGTCAGTTACGCCGTTACATGTATGGAAGGTAATTGTTTCGAAAATGCCATTATTCCCTCATGTTATAGAGGAGGATTGGAGTCGATCGCAAGAGATTATTATATGGCAAATCCGTGTTCCTCGCGTGATTCTGGCGGCTGTTGTTGGTGCAGGCTTAGCGGTTGCTGGTGCTGCTGTTCAAGCACTAGTCCGTAATTCGATAGCCGATCCGTATATTTTAGGTATTTCTTCGGGAGCAACAGTGGGCGCAACGGCTGTCATTATTTTAGGGGCGTTTTCATTTTTAGGTATCTACGCCCTTTCAGTCTCTGCTTTTTTAGGCTCTTTTATGGCAATTGTCTTAGTATTTTTGTTGTCGCGTGTAGGAGGACGTATTTCGATTTTTCGCCTTTTACTAGCGGGGATGGCGGTGTCCTTTATCTTATCTGCCACTTCGAATTTTATGTTAATGATGTCTAAGGAAGAGGGCGGGATTAAAGCCGTTATGTATTGGATGTTAGGCAGTCTCGCAGGAGCAAAATGGAGTAATTTATTTATTCCAGTCATTGTCTTTTTTATCGTATTTGGGTTGTTGTGGCTATACTATCGAAATCTGAATTTATTACTACTTGGGGAAGAAGCAGCCGTCACGTTAGGGGTAAATCTTCAACAGTTTCGCATACAGCTAATAGTACTCGTATCTTTACTGACAGGTGTGCTCGTTGCAGTAAGTGGGTCCATCGGGTTTGTTGGTTTAATTATTCCGCATATCGTACGCTTGTTAGTTGGCTCTAATTATCAACATGTTATCCCCATAAGTGCATTGTTAGGGGGAATTTTTCTAGTTTGGGCTGATGCGTTAGCGCGTGTATTAATAGCCCCAGAAGAAATGCCGATTGGCATTATTACTGCTTTTTGTGGGGGACCGTTTTTCATTTGGCTACTACGTCGAAACAATTATTCATTTGGTGAAGGGGATTAAAGGTGATGACATTAGAAGCAAAGGAAGTATCATTCTCCATTCATGATCAGTGCATATTAGAGAAAGTAAGCATTCAAATAAAAGCAAAGCAGTTTGTTGGGTTGATTGGCCCTAATGGTAGCGGAAAGTCTACACTATTAAAAAATATGTATCGTTTATTAAAGCCAGAAAGCGGTACAGTGTTATTAAATGAGCAAGATATATTTAAGCAATCAAGTAAAATCATCGCAAAGAAATTAGCAGTTGTCAGTCAAGAAACGCCTGTGTTGTTCGACTTTCAAGTAAAAGATTTAGTGAGTATGGGAAGAACGCCACATAAAAAACTTTTTGAGATGGACAATAAGGAAGACTTTAATATTGTAAAAGAAGCCTTGTCTCAAACAGGTATTGCCCATTTAGAAACACGTAGTTTTAGTTCCCTTTCTGGAGGGGAAAAAAAGAGAGTGATGGTTGCGCGTGCACTTGCACAGCAAGCACAGATACTTATTTTAGATGAGCCGACAAATCATTTAGATATCCACCATCAATTACAACTAATGGATTTAATTCAAACACTGCATTTGACGGTTGTCGCCGCCTTACATGATTTAAATATGGCCGCGATGTACTGCGACTACATTTATGTTTTACAACAAGGTCGTATCGTTCAATATGGTACGCCAGAAGAAGTGTTAACACCTAAGCTGCTGGATGATGTTTTTGGAGTATGCGCCGACATTCAAACACATCCACAAACAGGCAAACCATATTTAACCTATTTAAGTGCCAGTCACTCAAACAATTCTTAAAGAAATTATCCAATTGCCCTTTGTATAGTTGTGAGATATTCGGGGAACGTTATTTTTGAAAGGATGCGTGATGAATATGGAAGAAGTAAAATTTGCACAATTAGATCACACACAGCTTGAAAAAATTAATGAACTCGAAAAGAAAATTGGCGTTACATTGGTTGCATATGATTCAGCAGCAATGCCAAACCAAGGTTCAGGTTCGTACGAGACTGATAAAGGCGCTCATCAAAACCATCCATCCTAATGCTTGAAAATACCTTGCAGCAATGTAAGGTTTTTTCATTTTATAATAAAACAAAAGGAGATGTGTACATTGTTTCATGACTATTATGCAGATTTACATATTCATATTGGACGAACAATGAGTGGGCGCGCAGTGAAAATTACTGGGAGTAAAACGTTAACATTAGCACGGATTTTAGAGATGGCTAGTGCCAAAAAAGGGCTTGATATTATCGGCATTATTGATTGTCATTCACCAGAAGTCATTGCTGAAATGAATATAATGATACAACAAGGCAAACTAAAGGAGTTATCGCAAGGTGGACTCCGATTTCAAGAAACAACGCTTATTCCAGGTTCTGAAATCGAAATATATGATAGCTCCTGCCATGGACCAATTCATGTGCTAGCTTATTTCCCTACTATTCAAGTGATGGAGAATTTTTCGAATTGGATGAGCCAGTATATGAAAAACATCCATTTAAGTTCACAGCGTATTTATTGTGAAGGCCAAACTGTACAACAAAAAGTGCGGGAATTAGGGGGGCTTTTTATTCCAGCACATGTTTTTACGCCATTTAAAAGTTTATTTGGAAAAGGTGTTCATATAAGCTTAACAGAAGTATTCAATCCACAGCTTATAGATGCTATAGAGCTTGGTTTAAGTTCTGATACCAATATGGTCAAAAACATAAAAGAACTTCAAGCCTATACATTTGTTACAAACTCTGATGCACATTCGCTTGGGAAAATGGCTCGTGAATATCAAAAACTAAAATTAATGGCGGCTAATTTTAGCGAATTAAAGATGGCACTTCATGAACAGGATGGGCGGGCAGTAGTGGCGAATTATGGGTTAAATCCATTGCTCGGCAAATATTATCAAACTGTTTGTGCTAATTGTGGTAATCAGCTAAGTGCAGACGATACGCTTTGTACATCTTGTGCAAGCTCGAAAATTATTAAAGGTGTTGCGACACGTATTAAGGAACTATCAGAGCCGTATGTTGATGAACGTGAAAGACCACCTTACATCCATCAAGTACCACTTGATTTTATACCAGGTTTAGGTCCGAAAATGATGGAAAGATTATTACATGCATTTGGGACTGAAATGACGATTTTACACCGTATCACGACCGAGCAACTCGAGGAAATTGTGCCACAGAAAATAGCTACGATGATTGATTTAGCGAGAACGGGACAATTACATATTGAGGTTGGTGGTGGAGGTGTCTATGGAAAGGTACAGCATAAATAGAGCAGGAAAAGAATGCTAGCCAAAGTATTTACAATATAATGCGCCCACTTTTATCCTTAATCTAGTAAACTAGTAATTAGTAGATGAGCAGGAGGAGTGGGTATATGCAATTTTCAAAAAAATTTCGTTTTTTAGCTGCTAGCATGCTAGCTTTACAATTAACAATACCTGTAGGTGCAAGTGCGGAAAAGAAAGAAGATCATATAGCGCCAAGCTGGGTTGTACAGGCTGATTACATAGCGCTAGGCGATTCATTAGCACATGGTATGAATGAAGTCGGAGCCATTGGCTTAGGCTATACAGATTTTGTAGCACAGGCATTACAACAAGAAGGTTTACTTACATCCTATAATAAAGGGTTTGCCTATTCGGGGTATACAACTAAAAATGTGTTAAAAGACTTACAAGATGATGTAGAAAAGCCAGTGACGGGGTTTGGTTATACAAATGATCGTGCAAAGCTTAGAGCTTCAATTCAAGAGGCAGAGCTGATTACGTTAACTGCTGGTGCTAATGATTTATTGCCAATTCTAAAACAATCGTCAACAACTGGTATTGATACAGCCGCCATTATAAAGGCATCTCAAGAAGCTATAAATAATATAGCGGCAATACTCAAGGAAATAAAGAAGTTAAATCCACAGGTACAAATTTACGTGATGGGCTATTATAATTCTTTCCCTTATTACAGCGAAGACTTGCAAACACAGTTTAAAATGCTTTTAGGTATCATGAATGCTTCTATTAAAACAACTGCTGAGAAAGCAGGTGCAATATTTGTGCCAACATATGACGTAGTGGCGAAAGATGTACCTAACTTTTTGCCAAATCCAGAAAACATTCATTTAAGTGAAGCAGGTTATTTAGCAGTAGCAAAGCAGGCATTTTTACCAGCTATTAAAGCAAGTTCACTATGGGATGCTTCTTCAGCAATCCAAGTCAATGTTAATAGTAGTACAGAGGCAAATGTAAAATGGCTAGCGGCAACTGATAATGAAGGGGTTACGAACTATCATGTGTATTTGAATAATACACTCTACTCTACAGTCGATGCCAATCAAACAGCTATAACGCTCGATAGTTTAGTAGATAATACTACTTATACTGTTGCCATAAAAGCGATAGATGCGGCAGGGAATGAAAGTGTACAAAGTCCAACTGCAACTTTTACAACAGGCAGTAAAGTGCAATTTTTAGATATAGAAAATCATTGGGCAAAGGAGTTCATTCAAAAAGCGGCTGCAAGAGGCATGATGAAGGGCTATGCTGATGGTACTTTTAGACCTGAACAAAATATTACACGCGCACAGGCAGCAGCGATGCTTGTTAGAAGCTTAGGTTTAACAACAACTAGCAAAGCGCCTTTCACAGATATAGCGAGCTACGATGCCGAAACACAGTCAGAAATTGCTGCTGCTTATGCACATGGTCTTGTGAAGGGGTCGGATGGCAAGTTTAATCCAAGCCAGCCTATTACGCGCGCGCAATTAGCATTAATGATGAATCGTGCTTATGAAAAACAGTTTAACCAAACATATGTTGTGAAAAATCAAACACCGTTTACCGATATAACTAGCTACAATGATGAAACGAAAAATGCCATCACAATGCTGTATGAGCTTGGTATTGTTGCAGGAAGTGAAGGAAGATTTTCTCCTGAAGCCCCAACAAAGAGAAGCCATGCTGCTAAAATATTAGTGAACTTTAGTGAACGTTTGAAATAAACCTTCTTTAGGAACTTCTTGAAAGCGAATTTGTCAGAGGTCATTACGGTTAAGCTAACTATTAAAAAGCCGTTCAATAAATCCACTAAGAAGATTTATTGAACGGCTATTTGTTTTAATAGTGAGTAGAGGTACTCTACTTCAATAAGTCAGGGATGAGTGTTAAATCAACGCTGAACTATGAGTGGTCTTTCAGTAGATGTCACAGACTAATGCTTAAATAATCTGGACAAACTCAACAGACCAAATGGATTTTAAACTATGATAGTTTGGCAATAATGCCTTCTTCATCATCTAAAATTAGCTCAATACCAGTTGAGAAAGGATCGCCGTGTAGGACGTCTTTAATCCATACACGTAATGCGCCAATCATAGCAGCGGTATTCAATACTTCGATTTGACCGTTTGTTTCGACTTCCGCGCCGAAGCCTGTCTCATCTTCGTACGTTAGCTCAACAAGTACGTCTTCAGGGCGAACATTTAGATGGTAAGCCTGTGAAAGACAAATTGCATTGATAATATCTTGCTCGTTAATTATTTGTGCCATTGTGTAGCTTCCTGTTCTTTACGCTTTTTGTCTTTAAACATATTGATAATTTTCACGACAAGCATCACAATTACAGCAATAGCAGCGATATTAATTAATAAACCTAAAATATTACCAAGCATACCTAAACTACTAAATAGACTACCGAATAGTAAACCTGCTAAACCACCTAGCATTAAGCCCTTCATAAGGCCGCCAGAGAAAAAGCCACCTTTTTTTGCAGTAGTTGAATCTGTTTTGTTTGTAGACGTAGTATTATTTTTATTTGTTGTAGCATTATTTTGGTCTTTAGAATTATCCTGAGATTTTTGGATATTTGAGCTATTGTTGTTGTTTGAGAAGCCTTTTTTACCTGACTTATATGATTTCGCTTCTGCAGTTGGTGTGTCTGATATTAATAGTGTTGCGCCAACTGATGCAAACATTAGTGTCGCTGCAAAAAGAGCAGCAAGAATTTTTTTCATTACTTACATTCCTCCAAAATAATTTTTTGTTTTATCATAAAATAGTTCTTAATAGTAATTTTACATGAACTATAGTGAAAAATAAAATATTCACTACCTGTAATTTAGGAAATTTGCAATATATGAACAAGTAGTGTCAGCATACTGCTGAATGGGAATAGAAAGGAAGGAAAGGAGTAAATGCAGTGCTTCCAACAATGACATTATTAATTTCAATATTTTTAATGCTGTATATTACAGAAAAAAGACGCTTTATTAACGCTGTCGTTTTAGGCTTAATAGGGTTGAATGTATTTGTAGGTATGACAACACGTTATGATTTATTTATTAACGAACAAGGTATTGTGTCCAAAATGGGTATCATGACGTTGTTCGGTATTATACCAGGTATCATGTTAATACTATCCATTGCGATGTTTTTCAATAGTAAAATCCTGCTTGAAAAAGAAGGGCGAAGATTTCGAAATGTATTACTAGCTGTGTTTGGCTTGGCTTTCTTTGCAATGATGATTGGCTATGTTTTCGTATTCTTTACGAATATTGAAAATCCTCTTTGGCATATTCTTTTCTTTTATGCGTTTTTGATTTTTGCTTATACAGTATTTTTATATACAAGTGTGATGGTCTACGCTATCATTTATCATTTTGCACCGATAACATATGAACCTGATTATATTCTTGTGCTGGGATCTGGCCTTATTGGTGATAAAGTTCCTCCTCTATTAGCAAGCCGTTTAGATGAGGCAGTCAAGCAATATAAAAAATATGGAGAGCGACCTTTTATTATCGTCTCGGGTGGGCAAGGGCGCGATGAACAAGTTTCAGAAGCGTTTGCGATGGAAACATATATGATAGATAAACATCAAATACCGAATCGGAAAATATTGATGGAAGATCGGTCGACAAATACAGAGCAAAATATGGCGTTCTCTAAAGCGATCATGGATGCGCACGCGCAAGGGAAAAAGTACCGTTCACTTTTTGTTACGAATAATTTTCATGTATTTCGAGCGAGTATTTATGCAAGAAGGGCAAAGCTTGATGCACAAGGTGTAGGCTCTAAAACGGCGTTATATTATATACCTAACGCTTTTACTCGTGAATTTATCGGTTTGTTAGAAATGTATAAATGGGGACATATAACGCTCTTTTTCGTCATTACGTTATTTGTAGGACTAATGTTAAGAGCATATGTGTAACCATTCTTGAACTGCCTTCCATATAATAATAGCAAGGCAGTTTTTTTTACATAGTGTGCAAGGGGGGAAATGAAATGTACGGGCAATTTTTAGCAAAGCAAAATAAGGAGCGAACGGAGTCCTTACAACAATCAACAAATATACAGAATACATGGTTTGCACAAAACCTCACTTTACTCATATTGGATGAAGTACAACTGACAACCTTGCAAAAGATGCTCTATCAAGTTATTCAGGGATTGCTAAGAAAAAAACATCAGCGACACTTACAAATAGTACATCCTGAGCAAACACAAACAGTGCAAGACAATGTACTAACGCTGTTAGCAGAATATGATGATGTATTGCGTGAGGCAATCCCACTCCCGATATATATTTTAATATGGCAAATTACTTCCTTAGAGAAGTTAGCGTATACAACGGAGGTTGTTGATGATGTCCTCGATGTCCTGGAATGGTATTTTACACATCAGGACGAAACAGTTGCTGTTTTTGAAGAAGAAGATTTAGACCATGAAGAAATCATCGATTTATACAAAGCTGCGATTGAAGAACAAGATGCAGATGCCCAATTTGAACTTGGAGAATATTATAGTGCAAATGAGGATACATTTTTCCAACCGAAAAAGTCGATTAAGTGGTTTGAATTAGCGGCAAAACAAGATAATGCGAATGCCCAATATGCTCTTGGTAACTATTATTTTGAAGGAATTGGTGTAGAAGAGAGTTATGATCGTGCTTTTAAGTTATACGAAGCTGCAGCGCAACAAGGGCATGCAGATGCGGCAAATAATTTAGCGGATATGTATTTGAATGGTGAGAGTGTACCAGAAAATATGTCACTTGCTAAACATTGGTTCGAGATTGCTGCCGCACAAGGGGTGGCAGAGGCAATGTTTACATTAGGTCTTATGCATGAACAAGGGTTAGGTGTTGCAATAGATGAAGAGAAAGCATTTGCCTTTTATAAAAATTCGGCTGAGGCAGGCTATGTTGAAGCGCAATACAGACTAGGTGGGATTTATTTAGAAGGTCACTTAGGGCAAGCGCGGGATATAAATCGTGGTTTATATTGGTTTGAAAGAGCGGCTGAACAATATCATGTAGATGCATTTTATGATTTGGGCTTTATTTGGAGCAAGGGTTTAACGGGGATTCGTAATATTGAAAAAGGTATTCATTGGTTCAAGCAAGCCTCACTCCAAGGAGACCCTGAAGCAAAATTGCAGCTTGGTCATATTTATAACAAAGGTGAGGGAATACCACGTAATATTAAAGAAGCGAAAAAATGGTATGGGCTTGCGGCAGAAGCAGGTATAGAAGAAGCAACCGTTTTACTAGAAGAATTAGAAGAACTTTAAATTTGAAATTTTATGATATTGAAATTTACCCGTAACGGTTAGCTGTGAACTAGGCGTTGCGGTTTTTTATTGTGGTGGATGAGCAAATAGTGATCATACATCTATACATAGAAAAATGATATGAGAGAGAATTCGTTTTTACAGGAGTAGACTGTTAATAGAATGGTTATTTTATGCTATTTATTAACAAAATTTACAATGGTTAATTATATTCATTTTTAAATAAAAAAACAGGATAAAGGACTCTTAATAAATGGCCGAAGGGGAGATATTGAAATTACAGATACTTAATATTACATGTAGTGTTGCAGAGGGAATACGTAAATTCTAATAAATACTGTAGAAATAGCTACTGAAAAAAATTATGATAGCGTTTTATTGCAATTTAACAGTTGAAAACCATTTAGTTTACTTTTAAACTGTATGCTACTTAATGGTAAAATATAGGATATAATAAATTGACAATTATATTAAAAATGTATAATGTATATGAGTGATTTTAATAATGAAAAATAATGAATTACTGCTTATTATGATGTTATTTTGTTATATTATTTTCTTGTAAATTTATTAATGGTTGTGGTATCTTTTCATAGATTTGTCAATATATTTGGGTAAACGGAAATGGGATTTTTGCTCAGCTTTTCAAAAGAACACGTAATGAAAGAGGGAAAAGTGTGATTTTTCAAAAACAGAAAAAGGCAATGACGTTAGATTTACAGCAATACTCGGTGACAATGGATGTTCCGAACTCTCGAACACTGGTTAAGCAAATTGAAATGCTAAATTTGACAAAAGAAGATTTACAATATTTAAAAGCTTTTAAACCATTTGTTGAGGACAACATAAATCACATCGTTGACCGGTTTTATGAAATGATTGGAACTGAGCATAGTTTAGTAGATATTATTAATAAACATAGTTCTGTGGATAAATTGAAGGTCACATTGCGTCGTCACATTATTGAAATGTTTAACGGTACAATTGATGAGGAATTTTATAAAAGACGAGTAAATATCGCCAAAGTGCATGTACATATCGGACTGAGAACACAATGGTATATTTGTGCTTTCCAAGATTTAACCATGTCATTTATTGATTTAGTTGAAGAACATGTAGTGCATCCGAAAGACCAATTGAATACAATACGAGCAATTTCTAAAATTTCTAATTTCGAGCAGCAACTTGTATTAGAAGCGTTCGAAAGTACAATTGAGCAACTGAAGGAAAACGTTGAACGTGAGAAAGAAGCAGTTGAGAAAAAAATTGTGGAATCGTCAGAAGGATTAGCGACCATTTCACAAGAAACAAATGCCTCCTTCCATCTATTAAATAATCAATCACATGAAATTAAGCAATTGGCAAAAAAATCGCTTCAGGTGAGTACGTTAGCAGAAAGTCAAGCAATAGAAGGTCGCGAATGCTTACAACATCAATCTCAAAATATGTGTAATATTATTCAGTCAGTGGATGATATTACGGATAATATTAAACAATTAACGGATATGTCGAAAGAAATGGAAGCGATTATGAATGTTGTAACGAACATTGCCAACCAAACAAATCTGCTTGCTTTAAATGCAGCTATTGAAGCAGCCCGCGCTGGAGAGGCTGGGAAAGGCTTTAGTGTTGTGGCAGAGGAAGTACGTAAATTGTCTAGTCAGACGAAAGAATCTGTTACATCCGTTGCAAAATTATTAGAAAAAACGACAGAGCGAACGTCTAAACTGGCATATTCGCTTAGTAATATTCAGGCAGAGGTTGCTTCAGGTGAGGAGAACATGGCTCAAACTGAAGGACAGTTTAATAAAATTTTAGATGCAATGACAGAAGCTAAGTGCCAAAATGACCTTATGGAAAAAGAGGTTCAGGCCGTAGCTCAGGTCCTTCATGAGCTTGGGCTAGCATTTAATGAAGTAACAAATTCAGCTGACAAATTAGCAAATGTCGCACAAAACTTAAACTAGGTGAACTTTCGGTGTCAGGCACTCAAACAATTGTTTGAGTGCCTGACACTTTATAGTGTTGCTAAATTTGTAATGGGTTGAACGTTATTGTTTGTGAAAAAAGTTTATACTAATAAGGAGAGAAATAACGAATTAGGGGCGATACTTTATGAAAACAATAGTTGTATTAGGTGGCGGCATTACTGGTTTATGTACGATGCATTATTTACAACGCCAAGTATTGCAAAAAAACATAGATGTCAAACTAGTGCTTGTTGAGAAAAATCCCTACTTAGGTGGTAAGTTACATTCCGCTTATGAGCAAGGATTCATTATGGAAACGGGTGCTGACTCGATTGTGGCTCGTCATAAAGGGGTCATGGAGCTGGTGCAGGAGCTTAATTTCGAACAGGAGCTAGTGTACAACGAAACAGGGGTATCTTATATTTATACAAATGACGAATTACATGCGATCCCTGCTGATTCAACATTCGGTATTCCAATGAGTTTAGCGTCCCTTGAAGCGAGTACACTAGTATCAGAGGCAGGTAAACAACAGGCATTACAAGATTTAACAATGCCGAATAAAGGCTTTACTAAGGACAGCTCAATCGGTGAGTTTTTAACATATTACTTAGGGGAAGAACTTGTACAAAATCAAATTGCACCAGTATTAGCTGGGGTATATTCGGGTGACCTCCATCAACTGTCGATAGCATCTACCTTACCGTACATAATCGACTATAAAAATGAGTACGGTAGTATTATTAAAGGTTTTGAGGCAAATCGCGAACAATTTGTAAAAGCTTCCAACAAAAAGTTTATTTCGTTTAAACAGGGCTTATCATCACTTATCCATCGTCTTGAAGAAACGTTAACAAATGTAGAAATTATTAAAGGCGTAGCGACAACCAATGTAAAAAAACATGAAGAACATTATACAATTACATTAGCAGATGGAAGCATGTTTGAGGCTGAGCACGTAGTATTAGCACTGCCAAATGAAGCCGTACAAAGCTTATTACAGGACCCATCTTTGGATCGCTATTTTAAAGAATTTACTACAGCCTCTGCCATCACCATTTACTTGGGCTTTGATGTACCGGACGCAGTGCTACCGGCAGATGGGACAGGCTTTATTGTGTCACATAACTCGAATGTACAATGCAATGCCGCAACATGGACAAGCCGAAAATGGAAACATACATCTGCTAATAGCAAATTGCTCGTGCGCCTCTTTTATAAGAGCATTAACCCTGCGTATGAAACATTACGTATGATGACAGATGAAGAATTGACAGCTGTAGCATTAGAAGATGTAAAGAAAAGTTTAGGCATTGATGAAAAACCAATGGTTGTAAATGTAGCCAAGTGGATCGATCAAATGCCAAAATACGATTTGGCACATCATGAGGCGTTGAAAGGCTTAACAGCGGAGCTTACAGAACGGTATCCCAACTTATCGATAGCAGGTTGCTCATATTTCGGCGTAGGTATTGGTGCTTGTATTCAAAATGGTAAAAAAATAGGCGAAGCGCTTGCGGAAAAACTAGTATAACGGTGAAGTTAAAGCTAAAATAATATTTTTTCGTGAGAAATCTTCTTTGTTAAGTGAAATAGTCTTGACTCTATCGCCTGTAAACGATATGATTCTTTTAATTATTTGAAAAATTCATACTATATTCTTATCAAGAGAAGCCGAGGGACTGGCCCTATGAAGCTTCAGCAACCAACTTATGTCAGGTGCTAAATCCAGAAGACCTTATTGGTCGAAGATGAGAAGGAACAACAATTGCGATTCGTTAAAGCCTTCTTTTTGTAAAAGAAGGCTTTTTATATTTTGGATACAAGGAAAGAGAGGGCTACGATTTATGGGATTGCTAGAAAAGTTAAAAACACATGTGCTTACTGCGGATGGAGCCATTGGTACAGTATTATATGGCTACGGCTTAGAGTACTGTCATGAGGAAATGAATGTACAAAGACCGGAGTTAATTGAAAAAATTCATAGAGAATATATAGCTGCTGGTGCAGATGTCATTCAGACCAATACTTACGGTGCAAATGCGATTAAATTAGCACGTTACGGCTTAGAATCACGAGTGCAACAATTTAATGAAGCGGCGATCACGATTGCAAAACGAGCGGCAGCTGATGGCGGGCAATTTGTTTTAGGGACAATTGGTGGCATCCGTGGCATTCGTAAAAGTGATGCTACATTAGAGGAAATATTATTGACTGTTGAAGAACAAGCAAATGTGTTACTTGCAGGCAATCCTGATGGTCTTTTACTTGAAACGTATTATGATTTTGAAGAGTTAAGTGCAACGTTAAAAATGTTACGCAGCAAAACAGAGCTACCAATTATTGCACAAGTATCCATGCATGAGCCGGGTGTGTTGCAAAATGGAATGACGTTAAATCAAGCATTACATGAGTTACAAGCTCTTGGTGCAGATGTAGTAGGCGTCAATTGTCGTTTAGGTCCCCATCATACAATTCAAGCATTTGAAGGTGTGGAGCTTCCTGATAAAGCATTTATGTCAGCATATCCAAATGCGTCACTACTAGATTTAGAGGATGGGCGTGTCGTTTATGAGTCAGAAGCTGATTATTTTGGCCGAGCGGCAGTTGCATTGCGTGACCAAGGTGTTCGTTTAATCGGTGGATGTTGTGGTACGACACCTAAGCATATAGCAGCTGCGAAGAAATATTTAGAAGAGTTAACGCCGGTTGAAGCAAAGTATACGAAACCTGAAAAAGTAGAGATTGTGCGGGAAGCGGAACCTGCGACATATGAACCGCTACATGAAAAGGTGAAGCGCGAACGTTCGGTTATCGTAGAGTTAGACACTCCGAGACATCTAGAAATTGACGGTTTTATTCAAGGGGCAAAAAAATTATATGAAGCAGGTGCAGATGTCGTGATGATGGCTGATAATTCGCTTGCGTCTCCCCGCATTAGTAATGTCGCTATGGGTGCGTTATTAAAGGAGACACATGGTGTACGACCGTTGACGCATATTACGTGCCGTGACCGTAACTTAATTGGTCTACAATCCCATTTAATGGGCTTAAATGCACTTGGCATTCATGATATTTTAGCGGTTACTGGAGATCCAACAAAGGTAGGAGACTTCCCAGGTGCCACAAGTGTTTATGATGTTTCATCCATGGAGCTTATTCAATTAATTAAACAGTTGAATGAGGGGATATCATTTTCCGGTAAGCCACTTCGTAAGAAAGCAAATTTTTCTGTTGCGGCAGCATTTAACCCCAATGTTCGTGTATTAGATCGTGCAGTAGCACGCTTAGAGAAAAAGATTGAACATGGTGCGGATTATTTTATTTCTCAACCTGTTTATACAAAAGAAAAAATTGTGGAAATTTATGAAGCAACAAAGCATTTAGACGCCCCAATTTATATTGGTATTATGCCAGTAACGAGCTATAAAAGCGCCGAGTTTTTACATCATGAAGTACCAGGGATTAAATTATCAGACGATGCACTATCACGTATGAAGGCGTGTGGTGAAGATAAAGAACGTTCAACATTAGAAGGGATTGCAATTGCCAAAGAGTTAGTAGAAGTAGCGGCAGAATATTTTAATGGTATTTATTTAATTACACCGTTTTTACGCTATGATATGACGCTTGAATTAATGAAATTTATCGGACAATTGGATGAACAGAAAAAAGGAGTAAGTATAGATGGCTAAGCACTTGATTGAAGAGCAACTAGAGAAACGAATTTTAATTCTGGATGGCGCAATGGGTACAATGCTTCAAAATGAAAACTTATCAGCAGAAGATTTTGGTGGTGAGGAGCTTGATGGATGTAACGAGAATCTTGTATTAACTAGACCCGATGTGCTTGAAAAGGTTCATCGAAAATATTTAGAAGCTGGTGCGGATATCATTTGTACAAATACGTTTGGCGGTACACCTCTCGTATTAAATGAATATAATCTTGGGGCTAAGGCGGAAGAGATTAATAAACGTGCTGTGGAAATTGCACGCAAAGTAGTGGATGAGTTTTCTACTCCAGAATGGCCACGTTTCGTTGCCGGAGCGATGGGCCCAACGACGAAAACATTATCAGTCACTGGCGGTATTACCTTTGATGAACTAGAAGAAAACTTTTATGTACAGGCAAAGGCTCTAATTGAAGCAGGTTCAGATGTACTGCTACTTGAAACGAGTCAAGATATGCTCAATGTAAAAGCGGGGACACTAGGGGTGTCACGTGCCTTTAAAGAGACGGGCAAAGAATTACCGGTGATGATATCCGGCACGATTGAACCGATGGGTACAACATTAGCAGGGCAAACAATTGATGCTTTTTACATATCAATCGAACATATTAAGCCGCTTTCAGTCGGTTTAAACTGTGCAACTGGTCCAGAATTTATGACCGACCATATTCGTTCACTAGCAGAGCTTTCTACTGGCTATATTAGCTGTTATCCGAATGCTGGTTTACCGGATGAGGAAGGTTGCTATCATGAATCACCCGAATCCCTATCACAAAAATTAAAAGGTTTTGCGGAAAAAGGCTGGCTGAATATTGTCGGTGGTTGTTGTGGGACAACACCAGCCCATATTGCAGCAATTAGAGAAGTACTGAAGGATGCAAAGCCACGTCAATTGCCTGAAGCTACACATGGTCATGTCGTATCGGGTATTGAACCTTTAGTGTACGATGATTCAATGCGTCCATTATTTATTGGGGAACGAACAAATGTTATTGGCTCTCGAAAATTTAAAAATTTAATTATTGATGGTAAATATGAGGAAGCGGCAGAAATTGCACGTGCGCAAGTGAAAAATGGTGCACATGTTATCGATATTTGTTTAGCGAACCCTGACCGAGATGAATTGGCGGATATGCGTGGATTTATGCAGGAAGTTGTGAAAAAGGTTAAGGTTCCACTGGTTATCGACTCCACAGATGAAAAAGTAATTGAGGAAGCATTGAAATTTTCTCAAGGGAAAGCCATCATTAACTCTATTAACCTAGAGGATGGAGAAGAGCGTTTTGACGCCGTAATGCCATTAGTGAAAAAATATGGTGCTTCTTTAGTTGTCGGTACGATTGATGAGCAGGGGATGGCAGTAGATCGTCATCGTAAATTAGAAATTGCTGAGCGTTCTTATCAATTATTAACGGAGAAATGGGGCTTGGCTCCTGAAGATATTATTTTTGACCCGTTAATGTTCCCGGTAGGTACTGGAGATGAACAATATATTGGATCAGCACTTGAAACAATTGAGGGCATTCGTCTTATCAAAGAAAAAATGCCACGTACGTTAACGGTACTCGGTGTCAGTAATATTTCTTTCGGCTTACCACCAGTGGGTCGTGAAGTTCTGAACGCTGTTTATTTATATCACTGTACACAGGCGGGCTTGGATTACGCGATTGTAAATACAGAGAAATTAGAGCGTTATGCATCGATTCCTGAAGCGGAAATTAAGCTAGCAAATGATTTATTGTTTAATACAAATGATGAAACATTAGCGGTTTTCACTGATTTTTATCGTGATAAAAAGAAAGAGAAAACAGAAGCGGATATTCCGAAAACGGTGGAAGGGCGCTTAGCTTACTATATTTTAGAAGGAACAAAAGAGGGGCTTATTGAAGACTTAGATGCCGCTCGTGAAATTTTTGAGGCGCCGCTTGATATTATTAATGGGCCGCTGATGGAAGGGATGGCTGAGGTTGGTCGTTTATTCAACGATAATCAGCTTATCGTCGCAGAAGTATTACAATCAGCGGGGGTTATGAAGGCTGCTGTAGCACATCTTGAACAATTTATGGAAAAAAATGAGGACAGTTCTGGTAAAGGTAAAATGGTGCTCGCTACTGTAAAAGGTGATGTGCATGATATCGGTAAAAACCTAGTAGATATTATTTTAAGTAATAATGGCTACAAAGTCGTTGATTTAGGTATTAAAGTAACGCCAGCTCAGTTAATTGAAGCGATTCGTAAAGAGAAGCCTGATTTCATCGGACTATCTGGCTTACTCGTTAAATCTGCTCAGCAGATGGTGATCACTGCGCAAGACTTTAAGGCTGCTGGTATTGATGTGCCGATACTAGTAGGAGGGGCGGCGTTGTCTCGACGCTTTACTGAAACGAAAATTGCTAATGAATATGAAGGACCTGTCATTTACTCAAAAGATGCGATGCAAGGGCTAGAGCAAGTGAATCTGTTAATGGGTAGTGAGACGCGAGAAAACTTTTTAGCTGAAATAGCAGAGTCCCGCCAAAAACGATTAGAAGCAGATGAAAAACGTGCAGCACGACCTGCTAAAGAAATTACAGTGAAGCCTGTACGTACTGTGAAAGATGCACCGGTGTTCCTGCCAGCGGATGTTCGCCGTCATGTGAAAAAGGAGTACTCGGTGTCGCATCTATATCCATATGTAAATATGCGAACATTACTAGGGCATCACTTAGGGCTAAAAGGACAAGTTCAACAATTACTAGATGCAGGGGATACGCGAGCAACAGAATTAAAAGCATTGGTGGATGATTATTTACAAAGTGATATATTGAAACCTTCAGGCTTGTATCAATTCTTCCCAGCACAAGCTGATGGAGATGATGTCATCGTTTATGATCCTGCCGATAGTAAAACGGAAATTGAACGCTTTACATTCCCTCGCCAACAGGTGGAGCCATTTATGTGTTTAGCAGATTTCTTGAAAACAGTAGAAAGTGGAGAAATGGACTATATTGCATTGATGGTTGTCACAGCTGGTCAAGGTGTAATGGCGACAGCTCGTCAATTAAAAGAAGAAGGGAAGTTCCTTGAAAGTCATGCCCTTCAATCAACTGCTCTTGAGCTTGCTGAGGGCTTTGCGGAACGTATGCACCAAGAAATTCGTGATCAATGGGGCTTCCCAGACAACACAGATTTCACAATGCGAGACCGTTTTGCTGCGAAATATCAAGGGCAACGTTTCTCATTTGGCTATCCTGCATGCCCAAACTTGGAGGACCAAGAAAAATTATTCGGTTTGCTCAAGCCAGAAGATATAGGGGTTCATTTGACAGAAGGCTTTATGATGGAGCCAGAAGCTTCCGTATCAGCAATAGTTTTCGCGCATCCAGATGCGAGATATTTTAACGTGTAATTTTGCTAAAAATGCTTTATCTTTATGAAGAACGGTCAACGATTAAAGTACATGTGAGCGACGGATATTACTGATTGTGAACGGATGTTATCCAAACCTGTTCACAATCTGTGTTTCCTTTGAGGCTTGTCGAATGAACTATTGTGCAATGCATACCCTGCTGTTATCGGTGGGGTTCTATTTCTTTTTAGGTGAGGACGTGAACTGGATGATTCGATTTATGGAAGAAAAAGATTTACCTGAGGTTTTAGCTATTTATAATGATGTTATTTTAACAAGTAAAGCTGTATATAGGTATGAAATACAATCGTTAGATGAGAAAAAGCAATGGTTTCTTGAGCACCAGGCAGCGGGTAACCCGTTGTTAGTTTTTGAGGAAGATGGAGTAGTGGCGGGTTTTGCAAATTACAGTCAGTTCCGCCCTTATCCAGGTTATAAGCATACGATGGAGCATTCGGTATACGTACACAAGGACCATTATCAGAAAGGCATTGCCAGTAAGTTAATGCATCAATTGATTGATAGCGCAGAGAAACAGGGTGTGAAGACTTTAGTTGCCGGTATCGATGGCGAAAATATTGGCAGTATTAAGGCGCACGAGAAGCTAGGCTTTGAATATGCAGGAACAATAAAAAATGCGGGATACAAATTTGGAGAATGGTTGGATTTAGTATTTTATCAACTACATTTAACGGGACCTAAAAAGTAAAAAGGCAGCGCTAACGTGTTGAAATAACCTTAGCGGAGAGCGGAATTTTAAAGCGATGGCTTTTGAGTATGACAAATGTCATATGCTTTTTATGATGTTTGCGTCTGTTGCTCGCTATACTCTTGTTTTATGATGATATCATAAGCAAAAGGAAACGAGGGAAAAAAGGAATGGCAACAGATAAAGAAAAAACGAAAAAGTTGCGCCAAGATGTAGCACCATTTGCGAAATCAGACACAGGTAAAAGTGTTTTTCAAATGGTTAACACAATAGCGCCGTTGATCGTCCTATGGATTGCTGGTTATATGTTGGTTGATATTTCGCCATGGTTAACTGCAGGTTTAAGTGTTATTGCTGCTGGTTTTGTCGTAAGAACATTTATTATTTTCCATGATTGTACCCACGGTTCATTTTTCAAAAGCAAAAAGGCAAACGACTGGGTTGGCTTATTAACTGGGGTACTAACATCGTTCCCTTATGAAAAATGGAAACGTGAGCATACAATTCACCATGCAACAAGCTCGAACTTAGATAAGCGCGGTATTGGTGATATTGATATGATGACAGTAGAAGAATATTTACAATCTTCTAAAGGTCAACGATTATGGTATCGTTTTTATCGTAATCCACTTGTAATGTTCGGCTTAGGTCCTTTATATATGGTATTAGTTTTAAATCGTTTTAACCGAAAAGATGCGAAGCAAAAAGAGCGTATGAATACGCATTTAACAAATATTATTATTGCCGGCATTTGTGCAGGGCTCATTTACACTATGGGTTGGCAAGCATTTTTATTAGTGCAGGGTGTTACTTTATTTATCGCAGGTGCATTAGGAATTTGGTTATTCTATATCCAACATACGTACGAAGATTCTTATTTCGAGCATGACACTGATTGGGATTATGTGAAAGCAGCGGTAGAAGGTAGTTCATACTACAAATTACCGAAATTATTACAATGGATAACAGGTAATATCGGCTTCCACCATGTACACCATTTAGCTCCGCGTGTACCGAACTATAATCTTGAAAAAGCGCATAAAGAAACGCCACCATTACACACGGCTACTACAATTACGTTACGTACAAGCTTAGAATCGTTACGCTATAAATTATACGATGAAGAACTTGGCAAATTTGTCTCTTTTAAAGAAGTCAATGAAATCATAAAACGAAAAACGAAAGGCAGTATCGCTGCTTAGTCGTAAACAGCCATCTCTTCTTAGGAGGTGGCTGTTTTACATAGTAAGGATAGGCGCGTAGGCAAGCCACTGTATGGCAATGGACGGGCGCAAATATGCTTTTCTTGATATAATATAGGGAAAAGTAGGAAAGAGCGTGAGATTATGATGAGGAAACGGCATAGTATCATTCCGAATAGTCCTATGCTCAGCGTTTATTTATGGATTATTTTTTGTTTTCTCCCGTTTTTCTTTATATTTAGAAAATCATCGTATATTGAAATATCAATAGGCATTACCTTTTTAATGCTCTATTTTATTTTTTACCGATTTTCTGTGAACGCTAAAAACGGGCTTGTTTATATGTGGATTAGCTTTGAGATGGTCATTAATATTACGTTGACTATTTTGTTCGGCTATGTGTATTTATCGATTTTTACAGCCTTTTTCATTGGAAATATCCGTAGACCGGTTGGCTTTTACATAATGTATGGCCTCCATATTGGTTTTACTGTGATATCTACAGGATTTGGTTTCTTTGTTGAGCTACATTTATTTTTATCACAGCTTCCATTTGTTGTTTTAACGATTTTGGCAGTGGTGCTTCTACCGTTAACAATTTATTCGAAAAACAAGCGTGAAAATTTAGAAGGGCAATTAGAAACTGCAAATGAACGTATTGCCGAATTAATTGTTTTTGAGGAACGTCAACGTATAGCAAGAGATTTACATGATACGCTCGGTCAAAAATTATCCATGATTGGCTTAAAAAGCGATTTAGCATCTAGACTTATTGCACGGGATCCTCAGCAAGCATTAATCGAGATAAAAGATATTCGTCAAACAGCTAGTATTGCTTTAAAAGAGGTTCGAGAATTAGTATCGGATATGCGGACAAATAAATTTGAAGATGAGCTTATGCGTATATCTCAAATTTTAAAAGCGGCAGAAATGGAATTTGTTTTTGAGGGGGATGTGGACTCCTTACGTGTCCCACCACTTGTAGAGAATGTGTTGTCCATGTGTTTGAAGGAAGCCGTAACGAATATTGTGAAACATAGCGGCGCAACCAAATGTGAAATAGCCTTCCACCAAAACTTTAAAGAAGTACATTTGATTGTTCGCGATAATGGACAAGGCATTACGAAAAAACAGGCATTGAAAACAGGTAACGGCTTAAAAGGGATGCGCGAACGATTAGAGTTTATTAATGGCACATTTAAAATAGAAAGTGAAAATGGCACTACTTTAACGGTATCGATTCCAGTGACCATTACACATCAAAAGGTTGCAGAAAATCTGAAGAACCTATAGAAAAGAGGGTTATGACATGATACGAATTGTAATCGCTGAAGATCAGGGGATGCTGTTAGGCGCACTTCGTTCCTTACTTAGTATGGAGGAAGATATGGAAGTTGTCGGTTTAGCCAAAAATGGTGAGGAAGCATTGGCGCTTGTAGCAGAGCACCAGCCGGATATTTGTATTATGGATATTGAAATGCCGGTGAAAACTGGGCTTGATGCGGCTGAAGATTTACATGGTTCTGATTGTAAAGTTATTATATTAACAACCTTTGCAAGACCTGGCTACTTTGAACGAGCAAGAAAAGCAGGTGTACGAGGTTACTTACTAAAGGACAGTCCTATCGAAGAATTGGTTAGTGCCATTCGAACAATTGTCGATGGCAAACGCATTTACGCACCCGAGCTGGTTGACTTTGTCTATGAGGATGATAGTGAGAATCCGTTAACTGAGCGCGAAAGTCAAGTGTTGACACTTGTGGCAGAAGGGAAAACGACGAAGGAAATTGCGGCTGAGTTATTTTTATCGGCAGGAACAGTACGTAACTATATTTCCACCATTTTAGAGAAGCTTCATGTGGGCAATCGGATTGAAGCGATTGCACGCTTTAAGGAAAAAGGATGGAATAAATAAGTCTTCTGAATGTACTTTTCAAGGATGAATAGGTATGCTAAACAACAGAGATTTTTCTATCACTACTTATAAGGGAGCAAGATATATGCAAACGATTACTGGTAAAACAGCTTTAATAACTGGTGCGGGTCGAGGTATTGGCCGTGCAACAGCCATCGCCTTTGCGAAAGAGGGCATTAATGTTGGGCTTGTGGGACGCACATTAGAAAATTTACAACAGGTTGCTGACTTATTAAAGGCGTATGATGTCAAGGTGGCATTAGCTACAGCGGATGTAGCTAATTTGCAATCAATCACAACAGCAGTAGAAAGTATTCGTGCTGAGTTAGGGCCAATCGATATTTTAGTAAATAATGCGGGTATTTCAAAATTCGGTAAGTTTTTAGAGCTTTCACCTGAAGATTGGACGAATATTGTAGATGTAAATGTCAAAGGTGTATATTACACAACACGTGCCGTCCTACCTGAAATGATTGAGCGTTCTTCCGGAGATATTATTAATATTTCATCTACCGCTGGTCAAAAGGGTGCTCCGATTACGAGTGCGTATAGTGCTTCGAAAGCGGCTGTTATTGGTATGAGTGAATCGCTGATGTTAGAAGTTCGCAAACATAACATTCGTGTTGTGACATTAACGCCAAGCACGGTTGCAACGGATATGGCAGTGGAATTACAATTAACTGATGGTAACCCAGAAAAGGTTATGCAAGCGGAAGATTTAGCAGACTTAATGGTCGCTCAATTAAAATTACATCCACGTGTTGTGTTAAAACATGCAGGTCTTTGGTCAACAAATCCTTAAAAAGTAGTTGCCCATCAAATGAAAAAAGAGTTACCAAAAATGGTGACAAGATTAAAGGCATCAAGATTTCACTCTTGATGCCTCTTGTTATTTTTATAGTTAGGAAATGTTATTTGATACTAAGTTAAATGCATTTATTAGTTGATTGGAGCGGAGGGCGGGCGACTCCTGCGGGACAGCACAGAACGTAAGACGCAACAACCTGCGCGTTAGCGAGGGTTGCGGCTTACGGTGTGCCCGCGGAAAGCGTTCGCCCGTAGCGGAAATCAACGGCAATAGTTAGCGCTATAAGTTTTTCTACAAGATTTTTTATTACTTTTTACGCTTTGTTAAACGTCCAAGTACGAATGCACCAGCTGCTACTGCAAGAACGGTATTCGTTTTTTTCGTAAATACTTGTTTCGTAACAAGGTTAAGGTTTTGCGGACGTTCCGCTAAACGACGCATAAAGTAACCGTACCAATCTTCGCCGAATGGTACATAGACACAGAAGTTATAGCCTTCTTTCGCAAGCTCTTTTTGCATATCTGTGCGGAAGCCGTACAGCATTTGGAATTCAAATTTTTCGAGTGGAATATTATTGTCTGCAACAAAGCGTTTAACATGTGCAATCACGTTATGGTCATGTGTTGCAATCGATGTAAATTTGCCATGTAATAAATGATATTCAATTAATTCGATAAAGTTTAAATCGATATCTAACTTATCTTGGAAGGCTACATCAGCAGGCTCTTTATATGCACCCTTTACGATACGTAAGCGGTAGTTTTTAAATTTTTCAATATCGTCTTTTGCACGATAAAAGTATGATTGGATAACCGTTCCAACATTGTTAAATGTTTTTGATAGCTCTTCCACCATATCAAATGATGTTTGTAGACGACCGTAATTTTCCATATCAAAGTTAACAAAAATATCATAAGCTGCTGCTTTTTCTACAATCTCATATAGATTGTCATAGCAAAAATCAACATCAATGTCTAAACCTAATTGAGATGGCTTTAACGAAATATGCGCATCCACACCATTTTCATGAATGGCTTCAATGACAGCGAGGATTTGTTCCTTAGCTTTTGTCGCTTCTTCTTCATTCGCAACAAATTCCCCTAGATTATCAACCGTGCAAGAGATATTATGTGCGTTTAAATCTTTGATGCTTGCAATTGTTTCTTCTATATTAGTACCAGCTACCACACTTTGGGCACCTAACTTTAAGCCGTATTTTTTAGCAGCACTATTTAATAGTTGGTTTTCAGATAATTGGATGAAAAAATCGCGTAATAACATGGGTCATTCTCCTCACTGCATTTTTCTTACTAGTATAACATATTTATAGTAATTGTCATGATATCACGAAAACAATTATTCAACTTCCAACAATTGTAACCTTTCGTTAAAAAGCGCAGGATAGCTTAAAAAACCTATCATTATGCTCGATAATGTTGCGGTTGTTAAAAGGGCAAAAATAATTAACAATTGAAATTGTACGGCTTGTATAGGGTCTGCACCGCCAATAATTTGACCACTCATCATACCTGGTAATTGAACAAGCCCAATCGTTTTTTGACTTTCGATGGTAGGGATCATGCTCGCTTTAATCGCATTGATTAGTTGGCGATGAATTGCTTGCTTTGGTGTACCTCCTAGCGATAAGATAAGTTCAATTTCATTTTCGTGACTTGTAATTTCCGCAGTAAAGCGATTTAAAAATAAAATAGATAGTACCATGGAGTTGCCAATTAGCATTCCGCTAATAGGAATTATATACTGTGCAGTTGTAGGAACAATGTTGAAGCCGAGTAAAACTCCTTGTGTGACAATTTCCACCATTACAAGCGTAAACACTATTTTCCACGTAATACCCTTAATACCTTTTCCCTTTTTTCGGGCATTTAAAGTGGCAGCCACAATCATCAATGCCACCATTAGAAAAATATATATAATACTCCCTTCATCAAAGACAAAATTTAAAATATAGCCGACTGCAAGCAATTGAATAATTGAGCGAATCGTTGCAATAATTGTGTCTTTTTCAAGCCCTAGCTTAAATGTCTTTGATAGTACTAGCGGGATTAAAACAAAAATCAATGTTAGCGAAAGTGAAGTATAAGTCATGCGTTTACCCCCTGTATAAATTCAGCGACTCTTGGGTTAGTAGGGGCTTTCAATAACGAGCTTTCACCTGTTTCAATAAGCTCTCCATCCATCATGACCCATGTGTAATGGCCGATCGTGAGCGCTTGCTGTAAATTGTGGGTAATCCAGATAATCGTAACATTATAGTTTTTATTTAATGATATGATAAGTGCTTCAATATCCTGTACAGATTGACGGTCCAATGCGGAAGTAATCTCATCTAACAATAATATAGAAGATTGATTAATGAGAGTACGTGCAATGGATACCTTTTGACGTTGTCCACCAGATAATTCATTAGTAGCGCGGTGTAAAAAGCTGGCATCGAGCCCGACATCTAGTAAATATTGAATGGCATCTTGTTGTGTGAGCTTTTTTCCTTGTAAAGCGAGTGGAAGAGCCAAATTGTCAAATACAGTTCCAGCAATCATAGGTGCTGCTTGAAGAGCAATTCCGACATGTTTTCTTAATGTAGTTGGTTCATAGGTAGTGATTGTTTGATTGTCAATGAATATAAGCCCGTCAGTTGGTGATAATAGTCCGTTACACATTTTTAATAAGGTCGTTTTACCAGCGCCAGATGGGCCAACGAGCGTTGTAATTTTGCCTTTAGGAAATGAACCGGTAATGGACTTTAAAATAGCCTTATCCTTTACTAAAAAGCTCACTTGTTGAAGATGGATAGCGGGCTCGTATATCGTAGTCATGTAGTTGAAACTCCTTTATGCTTATAGGTAAAATAACTGTAGCATGAAATATTTGTTAACTACAGTTATTTTACCTTTTTGCAGTATACTTCTAATCATCATGTGTAAGGGGAATTTTAATGACTATTTTATATGTAGATACACTAACATTCGCACAAGGCGAGATGTATATGATTGCGGCGAATGAAGGGCTTGTCTATCTTGGCACACCCAATACCGCATTTGATGAGGTGGAAAAGTGGGCTCAAAAGCACTTTAAAGGCTACAGTTTTGAAGAAAACAGTGAAAAGCTTAAGCCTTATGTTAAGCAATTCACAGCCTATTTTAATCGAGAGCTGACTGAATTTAATTTACCAATGCATGTGAAAGGAACAGTATTTCAACTAGCTGTCTGGGATGCACTCAAAGAACTTCCTTATGGAACAACCACAACATATGCTGCTATTGCAGAGCGAATAGGCAATCCAAAGGCTGTGAGGGCTGTTGGAAGTGCAATTGGTGCGAACCCGATATTAGCGATTATTCCGTGCCACCGTGTAATTGGGAAGAACGGTAAGCTAACAGGCTTTCGCAGTGGGTTAACGATGAAACAGTTCTTACTTGATTTAGAGAGAGAATAAATATAACAAAAAAGAAACTGCTAGAGATCCGCGCAAATTGATACGGATAGCTAACAGTTTCTAGTGCCTTTTAATGGATAACGTATCTAATTTTTAGACATGTTTTTCGGTCACGTTTGTTTGTGTTTTGCCGATGTGAGTTAAACGTTGAGCAAATGTTTCACCTTGTATAGCGGAGCTTTTAAAAATCTCTTGGTATTCATAAGCAGGTGTACCATGTTCGATCACATCTAGACCTGTAATCTCTTCTTCTGCTGATACACGTAAAGGGACAAATGCTTTAATGATGTATAAGCCTGCTGTGACAGTAACGCTAACCCAAGCAATTGTAGCAATCACACCTATAGCCTGAATACCTAGTAAGCTAATGCCACCACCGTAGAACAGACCTTGACCACCAACATCAAATAGCCCAACTGCAAGTGTACCCCAAATACCACAAATACCGTGGACAGCAATTGCACCAACAGGATCATCTACTTTTAACTTCCATTCAATAAAACGGACACCTTCTACTAATAATGGTGCTGCGATTAAACCAATAATAAGTGAACCAACAATGCTGACGTTTGCGGCACCAGCTGTAATGCCTACTAGACCTGCTAATGCACCGTTGAGAGTTAGTGAGCCATCAATATGACCGTAGCGGAATTTAGTATAGAATGCAGTGGCAACAACGCCAGCTGCTGCTGCGAAAAATGTATTAGCAATTACTTTTGGAACAAGTGCAGGGTCTGCTGCTAACGTAGAGGCACCATTAAAGCCGAACCAACCGAACCAAAGTAAGAACACACCTAATGCGCCGATAGGAATACTATGACCAGTAATAACGTTAACACGTCCGTTTTCGTATTTACCTAGACGTGGACCAACCATTATGGCTGCTATAAACGCAGCTACTGCACCAGTTAAATGGACAACAGTAGAACCAGCAAAATCGATAAAGCCGAGGTCAGTTAACCAACCTTGACCGCTCCACACCCAATGACCTACTACAGGATAAACAAGTATTGTCATTAGTATGATAACACCGATATAAGCAAAAATATTTGTACGTTCTGCTACTGCACCCGATAAGATAGTCGCACCTGTGGCAGCAAACATTGTTTGGAAAATAAAGAAGGAGAGGTCATCTACACCGTTTAAAGCGAACCCACTTGTTCCGAAGAAGCCTCCTGCTGTGTCGCCGAACATAATGGCATATCCACATAGGAAATAAACAATCCCACCAAGCGAAATGGTTAAGAAATTTTTCATAATAATGTTAACTGCATTTTTAGAACGAGTAAAACCTGCCTCGACCATTGCAAAACCTGCGTGCATAAAGAATACTAAAATTGTCCCAAGCATAATCCAAACTAAATTTACAGATAATAGTACGTCATCCATAACTATCTCCCCCTTATTCTACAGCAATTGATCCGACTTCTTTAGTACGGATACGAATTGCCTGTTCTACTGGATAAATGAAAATTTTTCCGTCGCCAACTTTACCAGTTGCAGCATCGCGTAATAAAACTTCTACAATAGCATCAACTTTTTCATCATCGATGATCATTTCTAATTTCAATTTTGGTAAAAACTCAATTTCATAGGCATTGCCTCGAAACAAACCTGTATGACCTAATTGACGACCGCAGCCAGCGATTTCAGAAATACTTAAACCTGCAATGCCTACTTTTGCAAGTCCGTCTCGTACAGCCCCAAAAACTTCCGGACGAATAATGGCCTCTATTTTTTTCACTCACAACAGCTCCTTGCGTAAATTTAATTTACATATTATAGCGAGTAGATAAATGACGCAATGTTTTTTTTGATTAGCATGTTAGGTTATATTACATGTTATATTTCGTCTTTCGTAGTAGTTTACTAAAAAGCTATTTATAAAAGGAATGTAAGCGGTACTAAAATTTGTGTCAGAAATGTGAACAGTTCAAAATTTTCTGACTATATATGTTAGGAAACATAACATGGGAACAGAAAAGTGTAAAACGCAAGATTTTGGGTATATAGTGTATACTAGGACTAATTATGAAAGTGGAAGAAGGGATTCCTATGAGATCGAACTATGCTGACGATAGCTTAGCGCTACACACGGACTTGTATCAAATTAATATGGCAGAGTCTTATTGGGCTGATGGCATACATAATAGAAAAGCGATTTTTGAATTATATTTTAGAAAATTACCATTTGGAAATGGCTTTGCCGTATTTGCTGGACTGGAACGCATGCTTGAGTATTTGCGAGATTTTCGCTTTAGTGAGTCAGATATCGCGTATTTACGTGAAGAGGTTGGATATAAAGAAGACTTCATTGACTATTTAAAAAATATTCGCTTTACAGGCGATATGTATTCAATGGTGGAAGGGGAGCTCGTTTTTGCCAATGAGCCAATTGTACGTATTGAGGCACCTTTAGTTGAAGCACAACTAATCGAGACGGCGCTATTGAATATTGTCAATTATCAAACACTAATTGCCACTAAAGCAAGTCGTATTAAGCAAATCGTTAAAGATGAAATGGCAATGGAGTTTGGTACACGTCGAGCGCAAGAAATGGATGCGGCTATCTGGGGAACTCGTGCAGCCTTTATAGGAGGATTTGCTTCAACTAGTAATGTGCGTGCAGGAAAACTATTTAACATTCCGGTAGCTGGTACTCATGCTCATGCACTTGTACAGGCTTATAAAAATGATTATGATGCATTCCACGCCTATGCGAAACGTCATCGCAACTGCGTATTTTTAGTGGACACCTATAACACGCTGAAATCTGGAGTGCCGAATGCGATAAAAGTGGCAAAAGAACTTGGCGATAAAATTAATTTCATTGGTATTCGTTTAGATAGTGGGGATATTGCTTTCTTGTCAAAAGAAGCACGTCGTATGTTAGATGAAGCAGGCTTCCATGATGCCAAAATTGTTGTCTCCAATGATTTAGATGAATATACAATTTTAAACTTGAAAGCTCAAGGTGCCCGCGTAGATATGTGGGGAATTGGTACAAAATTAATTACAGCTTACGATCAGCCAGCATTAGGGGCTGTCTATAAAATGGTCGCTATAGAAAATGATGAAGGTCAGCTAGAGGATACGATTAAAATTTCTGCTAATGCTGAAAAAGTTTCAACTCCTGGCTTAAAAAGTGTTTATCGTATTATTGACCGTAAAAACGGTAAAGCAGAGGGTGATTACATTACGATGTATGACGAAGACCCTCAATCCGAAGAGCGAATAAAGATGTTCCACCCTGTGCATACATTCGTATCAAAATTTGTCACGAATTTTGAGGCGAAAAACTTGCATCAGCATGTGATTAATAAAGGGGACGTAATTTATGACAATCCAACGTTAGAAGAGATGCGTAATTATGCAGCTGACAATTTAGAACTGCTGTGGGATGAATATAAACGTGCCATGAATCCAGAGGAATATCCAGTCGATTTAAGCCAAAAATGCTGGGATAATAAAATGCGAAATATTGAAGAAGTACGAGAAATGGTCGATCGAATTGTAAAAGACTAAGGAGTGGAAGATGTTATGGCATTACAACAGCAAATTATTACCGAATTAAAAGTTTTGCCAACAATTGATGCACAGGAAGAAATTCGTAAATCCATTGATTTTTTGAAGGCATATGCACAAAAATATAGCTTTGTAAAAGGGTTTGTACTTGGTATATCAGGTGGTCAAGACTCTACTTTAACCGGTAAATTAGCTCAACTAGCAGTTAATGAGTTAAATGAGGAAGCAGGCGAGCAGAAGTATTCATTTTGGGCAGTGCGTTTACCATATGGTATTCAAAAGGATGAACAAGACTGTCAGGACGCTATTGATTTTATTAAGCCTACGACTACCTACACGGTCAATATTAAGGAAGCGGTTGATGCAAGTGTTCGTGCTCTAGCTGATGCTGGAGTTGTGCTTAGTGATTTTGTAAAAGGGAATGAAAAAGCACGGGAGCGCATGAAAGTACAATTTTCTATCGCTGCTATGAATAGTGCTGTTGTGTTAGGAACAGACCACGCTGCGGAGGCAATTACAGGTTTCTTTACAAAATATGGTGACGGCGGAGCCGATTTAATGCCTATTTTTCGTCTGAATAAGCGTCAGGGGAAACAATTATTAGCGGCACTTGATTGTCCAGCGCATCTGTATTTAAAAGTTCCGACTGCTGACTTAGAAGAACATCGTCCATCATTGCCTGATGAAGTGGCACTTGGAGTAACTTATGAGCAAATTGATGATTATTTAGAAGGGAAGCAAATTCCTGACGATGCTCGTGAACGATTAGAGCAACATTATTTACGCTCTCAACATAAACGCCATATGCCAATTACAATTTTTGATGATTTTTGGAAGTAATGCTTATGAGAATAGAGTTGTTCAAAAGTGATAGATACTTTTTGAATAATTCTATTCTTTTTTTATATATTTGGTTCTGTTTGCTTAATTTTTTGCATATAATGTCGATATAAATACCTATAAAGTAAGTAAAATGAAAAGGAGGGTAACTAATTATGAGGACTTCTAGAGTAAATGCGACGACAGGTAGCACTTTTCGTAATGAACAACAGTATTTACATGCTGGTGATATTAGTCATAACTTTAGCCACCATACACAGCAACAATTTAAAAAAAGTTTGCAAAAAAATAAAGAGAAAAAGCAATCAAGTAATAAGAGGCCGATGCAGCAACAACGCCATAATCAACTAGAATCTATTTTTGCAGAAAGCGGAGGCTCTGTTCAAATTCACAATGAACTAAATGAAACAGCTGGAAAATTGAGCCGTCTAAGTAAGCTAAAGAAGCGCCACAATAGTTACCGTACCTCTATATAGCAAAATCAAGTTCGAGAATATAGTTGTTGATTGTGGCGACTCTACTAAAGAACGCACAACCAATCGCTAGTAAAAGTCAGAGAATCAAAGACCCGCCCGTGGTGGACAACAACGGCAAGTGTTAGATTGATTGCAGTCAATCTAACACTTTTTCTCTTTTGTCCTCGCTTTTTTAATCGTTTTAGTTTGTACGAGAATACTTTGACTTCAAGACGTTCGCAAAGTAGTCATATAGATTTTTCCGAATCTTCACAGAGGTTTTCATCTTATTTCACATCTTATCTGTAAAATACTAGGTAGTAACAGAAAAGAATTGGGGGAGCAATAGTGAAAAAATTATGGTTACCAGTACTAGCTACGTTACTAATATTGACAGCGTGTGGTACTGAAAAGGCAGAAGTGAAGGAAGAAAAAGCGAATTCAGAAGTTGCATCGAAAGAGTCTGAAGTGAAAGATGAATCAGTGCAAGTTGCTTCTTTAGTAGATTCACGATTACAAGAACCACAAGAAGATACAGTTTGCGAAATGTGTAATATGAAGGTTTATATGAAAGACCATGAAATGGGTGTATTTTCTGCTCAAGCGATTAAAGCAGATGGTACAATTGCGTTTTATGATGACATTGGTTGTTTAGTCAATGCAGAGGTAGCGAATAACGAGAAAAATGATAAGTTTGTACGTGATTATAATACAAAAGATTGGGCGAAGGTCGAAGATGTCACAATCGTTAAAACAGATTTAAAATCACCAATGAACTGGGGATATATCTATTTCATTAACAAAGCTGATGCAGATAAGTATTTAGCTGAAAATCCAAAAGCGCATGTAGAAGAATTACAAAAAATTAAAGACGATGCATTAGAGCGCCGTAAAAAGAAAATGCAAGAAAACGCTGAAAAGGAAGCTAATGGAGAATCAGATAAAATGAATATGGAAGAGATGAATCATGAAAGTGATGACCATAATCATTAATACAGAAGGGCTAGGGGAATTTCCTCTAGTCTTTTCTTACTGAACTTGGAGGTACTAAAGGTGAAAAAAATAGGATGTGTCTTATTGTTTTTGCTATGTATAAGTTCGACTGCCTATGCAAAATTTGATATACAGGAGGCAATCGACAGAGCGGAACCTGGTGCCGTCATCAACATTCCAGCAGGTTATTATAAAGGGAATTTGATCGTGACAAAAAACATTACATTGCGTGGAGAAAAAGGCACAGAGATTGCAGCCGTTGGGGAAAAACCAGCAATTCGTATTGAAGGTGCAGACGCAGTAATGATAGACAATATGACGCTATCGGGAAAGAAGGGAATTGTTGCTAGTGAGGTGGAAGGTCTTGCGCTACGACAATTGAAAATTAACGACATGCATAGTGCTGTGCATATTCAACACGGCGAAAATGTACACATCCAACATGTTGAAATAGTTGGCACACAGGCGCATTATTCAAAAAAAGGTAATGGTATTGCTATTTATCAAAGCGAGAAGATAGTGGTTGAAGATAGTAATATTAAACATGTGCAAGATGGTATTTACGTAGAAGAGGTTGACGGCATTGTTGTGCAACGCAATACGGTAGAGAATAGCCGTTATGGTACGCATTTTATGTATACTGAAAATGCCAAGGCTCTAAACAATACGTATGCGAGCAATGTAACAGGATTGATGGTGATGATGACTAGCGGTATTACGATTAAGGACAATGTAGTCATCAATCATAACGATATGAATGGCAGTGGAGCATTGCTATATGATGTGCAGCGTGCAGACCTTGCTTTTAATACGATGAAGAACAATCGAACGGCCATTGCATTACAAAAAAGTGCAGAGGTTCAAATTATGCATAATAATTTTCAAATGAATCAAACGGCCATTGAAGGGACAAAGGTAGATGACCAAACAGTTGTGTACAATAATCAGTTTACTGGCAATATATTAACAGCTCGCTCCGATCAACAAGGCATTCAATTATCGAGTAATTATTATGATGATTATGTTGGAACGGATTTAAAAAATGACGGTACTGGCGATGTTCCATATGTCGCTGTATCTAGCTTTGGACAATGGATGGTCCGACAGCCAGTGTATCAATATTTTGTAGAGTCACCAAGCGTTGTTTTACTAACTTCCCTCGATCAGCAAATCAATAAAAGCGCGAGGACGGTGCTTGTTGATGAAACGCCGAAACTGATGAAAGACCAAAGTGTAAAAAAAGTAGATATGGATATAGCGCAGTTTTTGCTAGGTCTATTTTTTATTTTAAGTAGTGTATGGCTATGGAAAAGAGGTTTGATGGAATGAAAAAGTGGATACTAATAATTTGCGTTAGTTGTTTACTGGCTGTAGGGTGTAGTGAAAAAACGTTTAAACCACGTGACATTGTCAATGAAACCGATGTTTGTAAAGTTTGTAACATGTCAATTGTGCATAACGAGTATGCCGGACAAATTGCCTTGAAAAATGGTGACTATGAAATGTTTGATGATATTGGGTGTTTAATTGAGTATATTGCGGCAAATGGAGACGAAGAGGTTGGAGCTGCATTCATTAAGGATGCAAAAGAGAATAAATGGATTGATGTTTCGAAGGCGACGTTTGTCTACAACAAAGATTATTGGACGCCGATGAATTATGGTGTACTTGCTTTCGAAACACAAGAAGCTGCGCAATCTTGGATGGCTACTGAAGGTAAGGGACAAGTGCTTACTTATGAGGATTTAAGCGATTTTAATTGGGGTATTCATCAGTGATGTACAGCATGCTCATCAAACTTGAATTGAAACAAATGTTGCGCAGTCGGTGGATGCAATTAGTTGGCTTACTCTTCACTTTTGTTTTTACATCGATTATTGTTATCCAGCAAATGGCACTGCCTGATGTAGAAGGTTTTACTCGTCAAACAGCTTCTTTTTTAAATGTCCTTTTGTTTTTATTGCCTCTATTTATTTTGACAATTGGCAGTATGAGCATTGCTGGTGATATAGAAACAGGGTGGTTTTCTTTATTAAAAACCTATCCGATGACGCGTAAACAATATATTTTTGGAAAGTATTTAGCTACTGTTATTGCCTTTTTATTAATCGTGATGGTAGCGTTTGGTGTTGTTTTAGCACTTGGCGGATTACTTGGTGGCGTACGTTTGCCGTTTATTTTTATAAGTCTGACATTATTATGCATTGCTATTTTTACTTCCTTAGCGTTAGCTATTGGGGCGGTAGCGAAAACGAGATTATTTGCGCTATCACTGTCGTTAGTTTTATGGTCATTTTTCTTATTGCTTCTGTCGTATGCCTTAATGGCAATTGGCACAGTAGTTGCAGGGCATATTTTACAAAAGCTAACGATTATTGTTATGCATATTAATCCTGTAGAATGGTTGCGCTTTGGTTACTTTATATTTACAAAACAGGCCAGCGTACTTGGTCCATCTTTTTATAATGTGACAGCATTTTATGCATCACCATTGGGCTATGTGGTATATGGATTGGTAACATGTTTGTGGGTAGCTTTACCGCTTGCCTTTACTGCAAGGAGACTAAAGAAGGGGGAGAAGCGGTAGTGTTACTAGAGGCGAATCATCTATCAAATGTCTATAAAAATAATAGGGGACTTAAAGATGTATCCTTTACTGTGCAGAAAGGGCGTATTTTAGCGTTAGCAGGTGGCAATGGAGCGGGGAAAAGTACGCTTATTCGCCTGTTAACTGGACAGGAGAAACCGATGTCAGGGGAGCTAAAATGGCAGGAGAGTCAAGCGATTCGTTATATGCCAGATGATGTAGATTTTCCCTCAATGTTAACGGCAGCAGAAGTATTGCAATTACTGTCCTCTTTGAAAAGAATAGCTAAAAAAGAGCAAGAGCAAGTATTGAAACGCGTTGGCTTGTGGGACGTTAGAAAGCAAAGGGTTCAACAGTTTTCGAAGGGAATGCGGCAACGGTTAAATCTTGCACAAAGTTTACTAGGTGCGGGGTCGCTCCTTATTTTAGATGAACCAACGAATGGACTTGACCCATTTTGGATTGCAGAGTTGAAAAAAATGATGCTTGAACAAAAGGATATGGGCAATACAGTGATATTTTCTACACATTTACTAGGATTTGTAGAGGAAGTAGCAGACGATGTGTTAGTGTTACATGAAGGAAATATATTACTTTCAGGAGACTTAAATGCAATATTGAGGAATGAAAATGTTTCAACATTAGAGAGTTTATGGTTAAAAAAATTAAATCTGTAACATTTATGTAAATGAAACGTTATACTATTAGGTAGGTTTGTTTGATAAGAAACATCAAACAAACCTCTTTTTATAGAGGCAATAACATGTTTGTTAATTTATCATTTTAACTGGATAATGGCACATTAATTGTGTTACGAAACAGTTTTCGATATGCTTGAACTAAATTATCGTGCAATTCAAATAATTGGTTAGCGAAAATGGGAGGTTTTTTGTTTTATGAATTTACAAATCCAAATGGTATTAGAAAATATAGAGAAAGTAATGATAGGAAAGAGAGAGGTAGCGGAACTTAGCATTGTAGCCTTACTTGCAAGGGGGCACGTATTACTTGAGGATGTGCCAGGAGTTGGTAAGACTATGATGGTACGTGCGCTTGCTAAATCTTTCGATGCCCAATTCAAACGAATTCAATTTACTCCCGATTTACTGCCCTCCGACGTTGTAGGCGTTTCTATCTATAACCCAAAAACAATGGAATTTGAATTTCGTGCAGGACCGATTATGGGCGATGTAGTTTTGGCTGATGAAATTAATAGAACGTCACCGAAAACACAATCGGCCTTACTTGAAGCGATGGAGGAAGCATCTGTTACAATTGATGGTAATACACTTATGATTAATCAGCCATTTTTCGTTATGGCGACGCAAAATCCTATCGAACACGAGGGTACCTATCCATTACCAGAGGCACAGCTTGATCGCTTTTTACTAAAAATAAAAATGGGTTATCCAACGAGAGGGCAAGAAGTAGAAATACTGCGTCGTGCTGAAAATGGCAAGTCTATTGAAAAAATTGAAGCTGTGCTTTCGGTGGCACAATTAATTGAATTACAGCAACTTGTGCAAGGCGTTTATGTGGAAGACTCCGTTAAAAACTATATGGTTGAACTGGCTTCTCAAACAAGAGAGAATAACTACGTTTATTTAGGGGTTAGTCCTCGTGCGACAATTGCTTTGATGAAGGCGTCTCAGGCATATGCATTTATGAAAGGGCGAAGCTATGTAATACCGGACGATGTCCAATATTTAGCGCCCTATGTCTTTAGCCACAGATTAGTGCTCAAGCCAGATGCGCGTTATGATGATGTAACAGCAGAAGAAATTATTGAACGTATTATTGCGAAAACGCCTGTGCCGACGAAGAGGTTAGCAGAGCAATGAAGAAATGGCGAGCCCTTTTTGAAAAAAGTAAACATTTTCTATTAGTGAGCTTTCTGATACTTATTACGTTTTGTTATGCTATGTTTCAAGGTGGATTTGTCAGCTGGTTTGTCTTTTTTACGGTAAGTCCATTTTTGTTGTACGCTTTTATCTTCCAACTTGTGAGGGAGGAGATATACAGTGTAGAGCGTAAAATTGACCCTTCTCATGTAGAAAGCGGACAATCAGTTCAAGTGACAATAAGTGTAGAAAGAAAAACGCGTTTTCCATTTGCGTATATGCTGATGGAAGAACTTGTTGGTAGCGAGATGCTAGTGCAGTCAAAGGTGCAAGAGAAAGACGCCATAAAATTTGTAGGTTTTAAAAAAACGTTTACTTGGCGTTACACACTTGAAAGCTTGTCACGTGGTGAGCATCGTTATTTAGGTGCGCAAATCATCTTCCATGATTTTTTCGGATGGGCAAAGAAGCGCATTTTGGTAGAAAAAGAACAAATCGTTCTAGTTTATCCGAGAGTGCATGATATGAAATATGCTACGTTACAAACAAAATTAGATGTTGGGTCCATGATGACCCCTTATTCAATTGTGAAGGACACATCAATGGCTATAGGTTTACGCGAATACGTACCAGGTGACCGCTTTTCGTGGATTCACTGGAAGTCATTTGCAAAAACGCAAACACTTCAGTCAAAGGAATTTGAAGATCGTCAATCACAGGAATTGATGTTAATGCTCGATGTAGGTTCTTCTCCGTTATTTGAAGAGAAGGTGGAGTTGGTCGCTTCAATGCTTAGTGCGATTGTACGAGGGCGTGGGGATATTTCCTTTGTTTCAACAGGTGTAAAAACAAAAGTGTTTTCTTCTATCCAAGGTGAAAAGCAATTAGATCGGGTGATGCATCATTTAGCTTGTGTCAAACCTGTTGAAAATGCAAAATATCAATTGCGTGATAACCAAGTCCTTCAGCGTGTGGCAACGCTTCTATATGTTACGAGCGATATATCAGATGAATTACTACATACCTTAGGTAATACGGTGAAAAGTTGTATTTGTTTTGTAGTATCTCAAGAGACACAGGCACGTTCTGATGTAACAAAGCGTTATAAACATATTCAAGTCGTACATGTAAACCCAACAGATTATTACCACTTGTTCACGGAGGTGATGAAGCCGTGAAAAAATCACTAGAAAATTTTATTGAGCTAGCTTTCGCGTACGTCATTATTTTCTTTATATTACGTGAGTGGCTAACACCAGTTATGCAATTAACAAATACAGGTTTAAGTCAGTTGTTTCTAGTTTTTATCGGCTTAGCACTAGTGCTTTCTTTATTTAAAGTTCGACCGTTATTGTCCGGACTTATAAAGTTAGGTTATATTACATGGTTTGTTATATTTGTTTATAGCGAGAATCCGTTTTTTTCAGGACACACCATTCCGTTTTTAGTGAATGAAGTGACGTGGAACATGGTGAACATTTTTTCAGGGAATTTTGGACAAGTATCAGATGCATTTAGAACAGTATTGTTTTTAGCGTTGATTTGGATGTTAATTTATTTAATTCACCATTGGATTACAGTGCATCATAATATTTTCTACTTCTTCGTATTAACCGTATTTTTCATCGCGACACTTGATACGTTTAGCGAATATAATGGAAAGCTCGCTATTATTAAAGTAATTGTGCTTGGTCTAATTATGACGGGTGTACTTTTTATTAAACGTTTAAGACTTCAGCTCGATGCACCGAGTGATATGCTTAGAAAGTGGAAAATTGTTTTACCAATGCTTATTTCGGTGGCACTTGTCAGTATGGTGGCATTCTATTTACCAAAAGCAGGACCGACATGGGCTGATCCAGTACCGTTTATCAAAAGCGTTACAGGGCAAGATGGTGTAGGAGATGGACAAAGAACAGTTGGCTATAGTGATGATGACAGTAAGTTAGGTGGGCCGTATAAAGGAGATAATACATTAATTTTTACGGCAACCTCACGTGATCGCCATTATTGGCGTATCGATACTAAAGATACGTATACATCGAAAGGCTGGGTGTTATCAGGTGAATATATGGGGGAAGCTGTTTTTGAAAACGATACCCCAATTTATACATCCTTGCAGGTTGGGCCACGAGAAAATGAACGGCAAATTCAAATGGATATGGCTGTCCCTATGCCATTTTTAATTCAAACATATGGCATGTTATCCGTTTCGGCAGAGGACCCTACCTTGTATATCCAAGATGGACAAACTGAAAAAATAGTAACAAAACAACCGAGTGGTGAATTGGTGACGACGGATAATGGTAGTAATAAATTACTGTCAAATTATACGATCACTTATAGTGAGCCAAACTATAGTTTGCAACAGCTTCAAATGTCTGAACCAGCTATGTTAGAAACATTAGATCCTTCTTATAATCGTTTTTTACAATTACCTGACACACTTCCGCAGCGTGTACAAGATTTAACGCTCGATATAACGCGTGATAAAGCCTCTGTATACGAAAAAATAAAGGCAGTGGAAGGCTATTTTTCAAAGGGAAACTATAGATACGATAAAAAAGCAGCAGCTATTCCTGCTGAAAAACAAGATTATGTAGATCAATTTTTATTCGATACAAAAGTAGGTTACTGTGATAACTTTTCTACATCCATGGTTGTTATGCTTCGTTCTATCGGCATTCCCGCTCGCTGGGTGAAAGGTTTTGCACCAGGTGATGCAGGGGCGTTATCAAATGGTCTGCGTGAATATAAAGTGACGAATGACAATGCCCACTCTTGGGTAGAGGCATATGTTCCAGGTACAGGGTGGATAGAGTTTGAACCGACAATTGGCTTTTCTGGTACAGTGAATATTGATTATGATTTACAGCAAAATCAACCTCAGCAAGAAGAAGTACTACAACCAGAAGAAAAACCAGCGCAACAGCAAAAGAAAGAGCAACCAACAGAGCAAACAGCTAACAATTCAGCTTTTAGCTTAGACCGTGTATGGGCTTGGGTGAAATCGTTAAAATATGTTTGGTTCACGCTAATGGCTTTACTCATTATTATTGGTGTGGCTTTATTTGTACAACGAAAAACATGGATTCCTAAAATGCAGGTGCGTGTCTATCGCAAAAAAGAAGCGGATTGGTCAAGTTTTGATGCTTCCTATCAAGCATTAACGAAACAGTTAGGGCGCATTGGTTTAAAACGAAAACATGACGAAACATTGCGAGCGTTTGCTGAGCGGGTAGATGCATCGTTAGAGACAGAAGAGATGCAAAAGTTAACGGCCGTATACGAGCAACATATTTATGGCAAGAATGCACAAGATGTTGACTTCGTTAAACTGCGGGAAAGTTGGGAATATTTAATCAATCGCACAATCGGTTGATTTTAATGGGTACAAAGAGTAAAATGAAAAAAATTATATATGATTAGGATGGCTTTCATATAAGTTCGAAAATAGGGTTCGGATGTTTCTACGAAATCACCGTAAATGATTTCTCTATGAAGGTGAATGTTTTGGCTAGGTGAGAAGTTTTATACATCACTTTTCTTTGTTACGCATTCCCCTTTATATATCAAGAGCTTATGGACGCGTAGGAAGTTTTTTTTACTTTCATACGCGTTTTTCTTTGAACATATGAAAACGTCCTTTAAAAATAGAAGAAGAGGTGGAAATATTGTCAGCAAGCCCTTTATTAAAAGAGCAAGAAAAAATCGTCGTTCTAGACTTCGGTAGCCAATTTAACCAATTAATTACGCGTCGTATCCGTGAATTTGGTGTTTTCAGTGAATTACACCCACATACGATTACAGCAGATGAAATTAAAGACATGAATGCAGCAGGTATTATCTTTTCAGGTGGTCCTAACTCTGTTTATGATGACAATGCATTCCATGTAGATCCAGCTATTTTCGAATTAGGTTTACCAATCCTAGGTATTTGCTATGGTATGCAATTAATGGCGCATACGCAAGGCGGTAAAGTAGAAGGCGCTGAAACACGTGAATACGGTAAAGCGGAAGTTCAAGTAACGGCTGCTAATAAATTATTCGGTGATTTACCAACAGAACAAATCGTCTGGATGAGTCATGGCGACCACGTAACAGAAGTTCCTGCTGGCTTTGAAATCATTGCAACAAGTGCATCTTGTCCAATCGCTGCTATGGCAAACGCAGAACGTAAACTATATGCAGTACAATTCCACCCAGAAGTTCGTCACTCTGTATATGGTAATGATTTACTACGTCAATTCGTATTCGATATTTGTGGCGCTAAAGGCGATTGGTCAATGGCAAACTTTATCGAAATCGAAATTGCTAAAATTCGTGAAATCGTTGGCGATAAAAAAGTATTATGTGCACTTTCAGGTGGGGTAGACTCTTCTGTTGTTGCAGTACTTATTCATAAAGCAATCGGTGACCAATTGACTTGTATGTTCGTAGACCACAACCTAAACCGTAAAGGTGAAGTTGAACAGGTGATGAAAACTTTCACAGAAGATTTCGATATGAACCTAATTAAAATCGATGCACGTCAACGCTTCATGGACAAACTTGCGGGTGTATCTGATCCAGAGAAAAAACGTAAAATTATCGGTAACGAATTTATTTACGTATTCGATGAAGAAGCTTCAAAATTAGAAGGTATGGATTTCCTTGCACAAGGAACGTTATACACAGACATTATTGAATCTGGTACGTCGACTGCGCAAACAATCAAATCTCACCATAATGTAGGCGGTCTTCCAGAAGACATGCAGTTCAAATTAATTGAACCATTAAAAACATTATTCAAAGACGAAGTTCGTGCACTTGGCTTAGAACTTGGTCTAGATGAAAAAATTGTTTGGCGTCAACCATTCCCAGGTCCTGGTTTAGGTATTCGTGTACTTGGTGAAGTAACAGAAGAAAAACTTGAAATTGTTCGTGAATCTGATTTCATCTTACGTGAAGAAATCGCAAAAGCTGGTCTTGATCGTGACATTTGGCAATACTTCACGGTATTACCTGATATTCGTTCAGTAGGTGTAATGGGCGATGCTCGTACGTATGACTACGCAATCGGTATCCGTGCTGTAACGTCTATCGACGGTATGACTTCTGACTGGGCACGTATCCCTTGGGACGTACTAGAGAAAATCTCTGTACGTTTAGTAAACGAAGTAAAACACGTTAACCGCGTGCTGTATGATATTACATCGAAGCCACCAGCAACGATTGAGTGGGAATAGTATTATTACACAACTTATATTGTAAATGCCTATTTATCACTGTTTAAACAGATAAATAAGCATGGGAAAGATTAGGATAATGAATAGTTCCCCTCCAAAAACCCCCCAAGTTTTTCTTGGGAGGGTTTTTATTTTGAAAAAGTAAATTCTTCTTTTAATGGTTCGAAATAAGCACGAATTTATATTCCTTTTTCTTCTTTTTGTAAGTAGAGGTGTGTTAAAATATTCTAGTATTTACAATTATAATCAAGTGGAGGATTTAAGTATGAACTTTTTAACATCTGCTATATTATCTGGAGTTGCTTGGGATATTATTAAGAGTTGGGGGTATATAAAAAGTGAGCATTTAAAGCATAAGTTACAGGATTGGATCATTGATGAAAAATATTATGAAACTATTGCTGAAATAATAAATGAATTCCCAGATGAGTATAAGAAAAGTGTGAAATTTCTTGAAGCCGCAATCGATGAAGATTCAGATTTACAGAATATACTTAAGCTAGCTAAAGTAAGTACCGTTTCAATACAAAATAATAGTGGAAGTGAATTTAATAATAGTACTATTGTAAATAATAATTCAGGTGTTATTAATAACAATTTCACTCAAAAAAAAAAGCTGAAATAAAGATAATTGATATTGAAATAAATGAAGACGATGAATACCCAATATTAGATATTAAAGTTAGAAATATTGGTGACGAAGTTGCTTTTTTGAAAAAAATTAATTTTAATATACATGATTATTATGAAATGGTTAATCCCATAGAAATAAACTATCAAAGAATAGAATCTTCCTATACTTACGATGTTCTATTATCGGGAGTAGAAAATAAAAAATATTCAATATCGCAAAGTATAGAACCTAATGGCGTTGATAGATTTAAGATCAAGATTGCGAGTGAATTGGGTGAAGATCCCTTAATGCCTGTAATTTACAAATTTAATTTTTCAATATTTTATAATGAAGATGACTCACGTATAGAATCTTCTTCATTGATTTTACCTGTACCAATTACATTTGAAGTTTTGGGCAGTTTTTCTCATGGTTTTGTAAAGGAAAATGCCATAAAAAATTATGAAAAAATAAAAAGATTTGTTCAAGATGATTCTTTGAAAAGTAATAGTTTAATTGAAATTTATGAAAGCTATGAAGAAAATAAAGAAGCTTTTTTAGTTTAATCTTAATTAAGTACAAGTTTTAAAGAATGTGATGGTTAATGAAAGACCAATTTGAATCTTGATTTAAGTAGGACATAGGCATTCTTATGTTTTAAGGCAAGGAAATGATATACAGGGGGATATTAGTAAAACTTTCTTTCCTAGATACTTCTTTTCTAGTCTAGTGTCTGCATTAACAGTAATTTTACTTAATGTAGTAGTGGTGTACAAGCCTGCACTCCTTTTGGCTTGATTCTAAGCTATCTGATGAAGTTTAGATGGATGGAAGTCAACAATCTTTTAGAAAACAGCCATTTTTAAATAACAAAGGTTATGAGTGGGAATAATCACTAATAGCAAGAGTCCTAAATGCCCTGATAACACAGGGGTTTAGGGCTTTTTTTTGTTGCGTGGGGATGACGAGTGTAACATGAAGATAGACCATAAACCATTGTAGAATGGGTGAAATTGCTGGAAAAGTGTTGGATGTAGTAAACTAAGTTTATGAAATACGTTGGCTTTTAATTGAGGGGGATGAAAATGGAGAAAAGTATTGCGACGATTCACACATTAGCTGTTGGTATGCCAAAAGAATTGAACTATAGCAACGGGCGATCAATGATAACAGGAATTGAAAAACAAGAAGTACAAGAAGTTTATTTGGGAAAGAGTGGTTTTGAGGGAGATGATGTAGCAGATAAAAAACATCATGGTGGGCCTGATCGTGCTGTTTGTTTATATCCTGCAGAGCATTACATACAATGGGAGCAAGAACTAGGTAAAAAATTGCCGACTGCAACATTCGGTGAGAATTTAACGGTAACGAACATGTTGGAAGCGGATGTTTGTATAGGAGATACTTATAAAATTGGAGATGCTGTTATTCAAATTACGCAAGGGCGTATTCCGTGTAGCACGATTGATAGATATGCAAAGGCAGATGTATTGCTCAAACGTTTAATTGAAACGGGGTATACGGGCTACCTTGCACGTGTGCTAATCGAGGGAACAATCAGTGCAAATTCAACGATTGAATTGATTGAAAGACATCCTGCGGGTATATCTGTTTTATATTGCAACGAAGTCTATTATAAAAACAATGATGTAGGTGCGATGAAGAAAATTCAAGCGGTGGATGCGTTAGCGTTAGATTGGCAACAAAAGTTAGAAAAAAAGATTCAGTCATTACAGAGTCGAGTAGGGAAGTAAAGCACAAAAGTATAAGAACCCCCTTTAGCTTTTAGGCTATAGGGGGTTCTTATTTATGTAAGGAATTTCAATGGATTAGCTTACGATCAAATGAATTGCATCCTAAATAGCATGTTATTACAATAAAATCGTCTAAAACGATAATTGTTTGTGTAGTAATGAGTAGTGAAAAAATTGAAAGGAATGGAGATAATGTTACGAAAATATAAGTATAGCGTGATTTTATTTAGTTACATATCACTGGTGCTTGTATTGCCAAAGCTTTTTAATTCGCCCGCTAATCAGACTGAATTAAATACTTTCTTATTACTATTTTGTCTTGCGCATGGAATGGTTTGTATCATAGCCTTTATAGCATTACGTAGCCTAGTAATTCTTGGTTTGAAAGATATTCGAAACAAACCTTTAAAATTTATTCAATTGTTTATTGTTGGATTGTTGTTACTATATCTAGGTGTAATGTTTATAGATCCGCTAGTTGATTCTTTTGCTAACTCGTCAAATCAATCTAGCGTCAATCATGTTTTGCAGATAGCACAAGGTATAATGCTATTTGTCTTTTTGTTTCCAGTCGTTTTGCTAGGACCGGTGAATGAGGAGATAATATTTAGGGAAATCATTCTGAAAAAGTTAAAGACAAAGATAGGGGTTTATTTCTCGATTGGAATTTCAAGTTTCTTATTTGGTCTTTTACATGTACATAGTTTTTCGGAAATTGTTCAAGTGATACCTTACTTTTACTCTGGGCTCGTCTTTGGCGTCATTTATTACAAATCGAATTTTAATATCGTGTATTCAATAACCCTCCATATCTTTAACAATTGTATTGCGATGCTTTTTACACTTTAAAAAGAACTCATAGAAAAAGAGTTCTTTTTCTTTATTTTTCTATGTTTTTTCCAAAAACTGAACATTAATTCCGTATTTTATACGAACTTTCGTATTTTTTTTATAAGAAATGTTCGGAAATGGGGTTGAAATCTAAAAAACGAAATGATATATTACGATTGTAAATTAAATAAGTCGTCGTATAATGTCGGGGATAAGGCCCGTGAGTTTCTACCAAGTTACCGTAAATAACTTGACTACGATTTTAGTTTTATACGAATGTATAGTAACTAATTTATTTCACACATTATGAGTGCTGAAATGTATCGTAGACATGCGACTAGTAGAGTAGTCAGCGTGTCTTTTTTGTTTTCGGTATTGAAGACGACAATACGGAGGATCTTTAAAAAATGAAAAAATATTTCATGTTCGATGAATTAGGTACTAATTATCGCCGCGAAATAATTGGTGGTATTACAACATTCCTTGCCATGGCTTATATTTTAGCAGTTAACCCAGGTATTCTGGAAAATGCAGGGATGGATAAAGGTGCTGTATTCGTAGCAACAGCATTAGCAGCAGCAGTCGGTTCTTTGATTATGGGTATTTTCGCTAAATTCCCAATCTCATTAGCTCCAGGTATGGGATTGAATGCATTCTTTGCTTTCACTGTAGTAGGAGCATATGGTATTCCTTGGCAAACTGGGTTAACAGGTGTGTTTTTCTCAGGGATTATTTTTATTATCCTTTCACTTACAGGTATTCGTGAAACAGTTATTAATGCAATTCCAGCACAACTTAAATATGCAGTATCAGCTGGTATTGGTTTATTTATCACATTCGTAGGGTTACAAGGAGCGGGTATCGTTGTAGATAGTCCAGCAACTTTAGTAACATTAGGTGCATTTACAGGTTCAACTCTTTTAGCAGTGTTCGGTATTATTATTTCTGTCATCCTTATTTTAAAATTCCGCAGCGTCGGTATTTTCTTAGGGATGGTTATTACAGCGGTCGTTGGTATGATGACAGGTGTCATTGCACCACCTGTATCGGTTGTATCAGCAATTCCAAGTGTAGATTCAACATTTATGGTTGCACTTAAACCGATTTTTAATGACTTTGATTCTTTAATAAACGTTAAATTTTTAGTCGTAGTACTAACATTTTTATTCGTTGACTTTTTCGATACAGCAGGTACATTAATGGCTGTTGCTACTCAAGCTGGCCTAGTAAAAGACGATAAATTACCACGCGCAAGTCGTGCGCTTATGGCGGATGCATTAGCTACAACAATTGGTTCTTTATTCGGAACTTCAACAACTACTGCATATGTAGAATCAACTTCAGGTGTAGCAGCAGGTGCTCGTTCAGGTTTTGCCGCAGTTGTTACAGCAGTGCTATTCTTAATCGCGCTATTCTTCTCGCCATTACTTGCTGTTGTTACTTCGGCGGTAACAGCACCAGCACTTGTTATCGTAGGTGTGTTAATGGTTTCATCATTGCGTTTAATTGAATGGGATAAATTCGAAATTGCAGTTCCAGCGTTCTTCACAGTATTAATGATGCCGCTTGGTTATTCAATTGCAACAGGGATTGCAATTGGTTTCGTATTCTATCCTGTAACAATGCTTTTAGCAGGTCGTAAAAAAGAAATTCACCCAATGATGTACGGATTGTTCTTTGTCTTCCTTGCATACTTTATCTGGGTTCGATAATGTAAAGACGAAAAAGCTCCTCTTTGTGAAAACGAAGAGGAGCTTTTTATTCGAAATTGTTTGAGTGCCTGACACATAATATACTATAGAAGAAACTACTAGTTATTATTGACTGAATAGTTTTATTTCAATTAAACACTTGCAAACTATGTTACGAGATGTTATATTTAAACACGTTGTTACGAAACATGTGAACAACACACTGCAAGAAAATAATAGTTGACATCATATTGAATGTATGTTAAATTATAAAAAGTTACTTACTAGTAACTAACAAAATGAACCTTGAAAACTGAACAAGCAAAACGTAATCAATATAGTTTTTACTAGCTAACTTTGTTAGTGAACGAAACAAAATTTTGGACATCAAAATTGATGCCAGCAAAACAATTTGAGCTAATCAAATTTCTTTTATGGAGAGTTTGATCCTGGCTCAGGACGAACGCTGGCGGCGTGCCTAATACATGCAAGTCGAGCGAACAGAGAAGGAGCTTGCTCCTTTGACGTTAGCGGCGGACGGGTGAGTAACACGTGGGCAACCTACCCTATAGTTTGGGATAACTCCGGGAAACCGGGGCTAATACCGAATAATCTTTTGTCCCTCATGGGACAATACTGAAAGACGGTTTCGGCTGTCGCTATAGGATGGGCCCGCGGCGCATTAGCTAGTTGGTGAGGTAACGGCTCACCAAGGCAACGATGCGTAGCCGACCTGAGAGGGTGATCGGCCACACTGGGACTGAGACACGGCCCAGACTCCTACGGGAGGCAGCAGTAGGGAATCTTCCACAATGGGCGAAAGCTTGATGGAGCAACGCCGCGTGAGTGAAGAAGGATTTCGGTTCGTAAAACTCTGTTGTAAGGGAAGAACAAGTACAGTAGTAACTGGCTGTACCTTGACGGTACCTTATTAGAAAGCCACGGCTAACTACGTGCCAGCAGCCGCGGTAATACGTAGGTGGCAAGCGTTGTCCGGAATTATTGGGCGTAAAGCGCGCGCAGGTGGTTTCTTAAGTCTGATGTGAAAGCCCACGGCTCAACCGTGGAGGGTCATTGGAAACTGGGAGACTTGAGTGCAGAAGAGGATAGTGGAATTCCAAGTGTAGCGGTGAAATGCGTAGAGATTTGGAGGAACACCAGTGGCGAAGGCGACTATCTGGTCTGTAACTGACACTGAGGCGCGAAAGCGTGGGGAGCAAACAGGATTAGATACCCTGGTAGTCCACGCCGTAAACGATGAGTGCTAAGTGTTAGGGGGTTTCCGCCCCTTAGTGCTGCAGCTAACGCATTAAGCACTCCGCCTGGGGAGTACGGTCGCAAGACTGAAACTCAAAGGAATTGACGGGGGCCCGCACAAGCGGTGGAGCATGTGGTTTAATTCGAAGCAACGCGAAGAACCTTACCAGGTCTTGACATCCCGTTGACCACTGTAGAGATATGGTTTTCCCTTCGGGGACAACGGTGACAGGTGGTGCATGGTTGTCGTCAGCTCGTGTCGTGAGATGTTGGGTTAAGTCCCGCAACGAGCGCAACCCTTGATCTTAGTTGCCATCATTTAGTTGGGCACTCTAAGGTGACTGCCGGTGACAAACCGGAGGAAGGTGGGGATGACGTCAAATCATCATGCCCCTTATGACCTGGGCTACACACGTGCTACAATGGACGATACAAACGGTTGCCAACTCGCGAGAGGGAGCTAATCCGATAAAGTCGTTCTCAGTTCGGATTGTAGGCTGCAACTCGCCTACATGAAGCCGGAATCGCTAGTAATCGCGGATCAGCATGCCGCGGTGAATACGTTCCCGGGCCTTGTACACACCGCCCGTCACACCACGAGAGTTTGTAACACCCGAAGTCGGTGAGGTAACCTTTTGGAGCCAGCCGCCGAAGGTGGGATAGATGATTGGGGTGAAGTCGTAACAAGGTAGCCGTATCGGAAGGTGCGGCTGGATCACCTCCTTTCTAAGGATATTTTCGGAATACAAACCTTGGGTTTGTAAGATTACGTTTTGCGTTCAGTTTTGAAGGTTCATCATTACGATGAAATACTTCAAAACTTGTTCTTTGAAAACTGGATAAAACGACATTGAAATTGTAACAAACACATTTATTTTTTAATTAAGTTTTTTAGGCTTAATAACTAAATAGGGTTTCAAGACACAAGCAGTTCTAGGAAGCGAACGAGTGAATGAAGGAGCGTACTTACGTACGTGACTGATTGAACGAGAGAAGCTGACAACGAAATGCGCAGTGGATTGGAAGCCGATAGGTTAAGTTATTAAGGGCGCACGGCGAATGCCTTGGCACTAGGAGCCGAAGAAGGACGGCACTAACACCGATATGCTTCGGGGAGCTGTAAGTGAGCTTTGATCCGGAGATTTCCGAATGGGGGAACCCACTACGTTTAATCGCGTAGTATCTTGACGTGAATACATAGCGTCTTGAAGGCAGACCCAGGGAACTGAAACATCTAAGTACCTGGAGGAAGAGAAAGAAAAATCGATTCCCTGAGTAGCGGCGAGCGAAACGGGAAGAGCCCAAACCAAGAGGCTTGCCTCTTGGGGTTGTAGGACACTCTATACGGAGTTACAAAAGAATGAGTTAGATGAAGCGACTTGGAAAGGTCCGCCAGAGCAGGTAAAAGCCCTGTAGTCGAAAGTTCGTTCCCTCCAGAGTGGATCCTGAGTACGGCGGAACACGTGAAATTCCGTCGGAATCCGGGAGGACCATCTCCCAAGGCTAAATACTACCTAGTGACCGATAGTGAACCAGTACCGTGAGGGAAAGGTGAAAAGCACCCCGGAAGGGGAGTGAAAGAGATCCTGAAACCGTGTGCCTACAAGTAGTTAGAGCCCGTTAATGGGTGATAGCGTGCCTTTTGTAGAATGAACCGGCGAGTTACGATTACGTGCGAGGTTAAGCTTTAGAAGGCGGAGCCGCAGCGAAAGCGAGTCTGAATAGGGCGAATTAGTACGTGGTCGTAGACCCGAAACCAGGTGATCTACCCATGTCCAGGGTGAAGGTGAGGTAACACTTACTGGAGGCCCGAACCCACGCACGTTGAAAAGTGCGGGGATGAGGTGTGGGTAGCGGAGAAATTCCAATCGAACTTGGAGATAGCTGGTTCTCTCCGAAATAGCTTTAGGGCTAGCCTCGTGATGAGAATACTGGAGGTAGAGCACTGTTTGGACTAGGGGGCCATCCCGGTTTACCGAATTCAGACAAACTCCGAATGCCAGATATTTATACACGGGAGTCAGACTGCGAGTGATAAGATCCGTAGTCAAAAGGGAAACAGCCCAGACCACCAGCTAAGGTCCCAAAGTAATCGTTAAGTGGAAAAGGATGTGGCGTTGCACAGACAACCAGGATGTTGGCTTAGAAGCAGCCATCATTTAAAGAGTGCGTAATAGCTCACTGGTCGAGTGACGCTGCGCCGAAAATGTATCGGGGCTAAACGATTCACCGAAGCTGTGGATTGACATCTACGATGTCAGTGGTAGGAGAGCGTTCTAAGTGCGTTGAAGTCAGACCGGAAGGACTGGTGGAGCGCTTAGAAGTGAGAATGCCGGTATGAGTAGCGAAAGACGGGTGAGAATCCCGTCCACCGTATGACTAAGGTTTCCTGAGGAAGGCTCGTCCGCTCAGGGTTAGTCGGGACCTAAGCCGAGGCCGATAGGCGTAGGCGATGGACAACAGGTTGATATTCCTGTACCACCTCCTCACCGTTTGAGAAATGGGGGGACGCAGTAGGATAGGGTAAGCGCGCCGTTGGTTGTGCGCGTCCAAGCAGTAAGGCGTGTGTGTAGGCAAATCCGCACACTGTAACGTTGAGCTGTGATGGCGAGTCCGTATGGACGAAGTTCCTGATTTCACACTGCCAAGAAAAGCCTCTATCGAGGTGAGAGGTGCCCGTACCGCAAACCGACACAGGTAGTCGAGGAGAGAATCCTAAGGTGTGCGAGAGAACTCTCGTTAAGGAACTCGGCAAAATGACCCCGTAACTTCGGGAGAAGGGGTGCTCTTGAGCGTGCAAGCGCATGAGAGCCGCAGTGAATAGGCCCAGGCGACTGTTTAGCAAAAACACAGGTCTCTGCAAAACCGTAAGGTGACGTATAGGGGCTGACGCCTGCCCGGTGCTGGAAGGTTAAGAGGAGTGGTTAGCGCAAGCGAAGCTGCGAATTGAAGCCCCAGTAAACGGCGGCCGTAACTATAACGGTCCTAAGGTAGCGAAATTCCTTGTCGGGTAAGTTCCGACCCGCACGAAAGGCGTAACGATCTGGGCACTGTCTCAACGAGAGACTCGGTGAAATTATAGTACCTGTGAAGATGCAGGTTACCCGCGACAGGACGGAAAGACCCCGTGGAGCTTTACTGTAGCCTGATATTGAATTTTGGTACAACTTGTACAGGATAGGTAGGAGCCAGAGATCTCGGAGCGCCAGCTTCGAAGGAGGCGTCGGTGGGATACTACCCTGGTTGTATTGAAATTCTAACCCATGCCCCTTAGCGGGGCAGGAGACAGTGTCAGGCGGACAGTTTGACTGGGGCGGTCGCCTCCTAAAAGGTAACGGAGGCGCCCAAAGGTTCCCTCAGAATGGTTGGAAATCATTCGTAGAGTGTAAAGGCACAAGGGAGCTTGACTGCGAGACCTACAAGTCGAGCAGGGTCGAAAGACGGGCTTAGTGATCCGGTGGTTCCGCATGGAAGGGCCATCGCTCAACGGATAAAAGCTACCCCGGGGATAACAGGCTTATCTCCCCCAAGAGTCCACATCGACGGGGAGGTTTGGCACCTCGATGTCGGCTCATCGCATCCTGGGGCTGTAGTCGGTCCCAAGGGTTGGGCTGTTCGCCCATTAAAGCGGTACGCGAGCTGGGTTCAGAACGTCGTGAGACAGTTCGGTCCCTATCCGTCGTGGGCGTAGGAAATTTGAGAGGAGCTGTCCTTAGTACGAGAGGACCGGGATGGACACACCGCTGGTGTACCAGTTGTCTTGCCAAAGGCATCGCTGGGTAGCTATGTGTGGACGGGATAAGTGCTGAAAGCATCTAAGCATGAAGCCCCCCTCAAGATGAGATTTCCCATTACGCAAGTAAGTAAGATCCCTCAAAGACGATGAGGTAGATAGGTTCGAGGTGGAAGTGTGGTGACACATGGAGCTGACGAATACTAATCGATCGAGGACTTAACCAAAAAAGTTTGAAACATTCAATGCACCGTTTATCCAGTTTTGAAAGAACAACCTTTCATAAAAGGGTTTCAAGATACGAGTAGTTCGCGGAAGCGATTGAGAGAAGGAAGGAGCGTACGTCTGTACGTGACTGACTGAACGAATGAAGCTGACAAAGAAATACGATGTATATTGAAAGCCGTAAATAGTCTAGTGATGATGGCAAAGAGGTCACACCCGTTCCCATACCGAACACGGAAGTTAAGCTCTTTAGCGCCGATGGTAGTTGGGGGCTTCCCCCTGTGAGAGTAGGACGTCGCTAGGCAAGTTTAAAAGCCAAGGATATATTCCTTGGCTTTTTTTGTTTTTTGCATAATGTTTTGTGTGAAGGTACAGGATATACGATTGAGAAGCTTGAAATAGGGATATAAAACGCTACTATGATTATGAATTGTTACAATTTCGTGCATTCTTGAAGTGCCATATCGGGTATAATGGATTACAAGTAAGGAAGAATAATCATGACATGGATTGGAAGGAAGAACAGTTTGGGCAAAAAGCAAATTTGGTATGAAGTAGAAGAAAATGAAACAATCGAACAATGTTTAGAGAGAATGCGTCAAGATGGATATATGGCGATGGGACGGAAGGAAGAGCCTATTTTTCATCTAGTAAATGGCGAACCAACGTATTTACGTCAAAAAATACAATTTAAAGCGATGTTATGTCAAGATTCTGACTAAATATGACTTAAAACCGAACGATATTTAGTGGTGAAAATAAAATGTTCGCATTTTTGCATTGACGATAGTGTTTTCACTTGTTAAAATGTGATAAGGAAAACAATTAAATCCCTCATATATGCTAGAGAATTGGCTCTAGTGTCTCTACCCGGCACCGTAAATGCTGGACTATGCGGGAAAGCAACTTTTGGCATGTTACGGGAAGGTGTGTGTACAGATGTCTAAATCTGCATATTCTTTTCATAATAAGTCCTCAAGTAAGCTGCTTTCACGTGTATGGTAGAGAGTAGCTTATTTGAGGATTTTCTTTGTTCAAAAAGTAAAGAAATGCAGTGACTATTGAATAATAGAGGCTTGCACAATAATCGATCATTTTTCTATCGTTTAAAAGGAGCGACAATTCATGAATCCGAAAATCGGTGTCATTATGGGTAGTTCAAGTGACTGGGAAACTATGAAACATGCGTGTGATATTTTAGATGAATTACAAGTACCGTACGAGAAAAAAGTAGTATCAGCACATCGTACGCCTGATTTAATGTTTGAGTACGCTGAAGCAGCACGTGGGCGAGGTATTCAAGTGATTATTGCAGGTGCTGGAGGTGCAGCACATTTACCAGGTATGGTAGCAGCTAAAACAACATTACCTGTTATTGGCGTGCCAGTACAATCTCGTGCACTTAATGGTCTTGATTCACTGTTATCAATTGTACAAATGCCAGGTGGTGTACCTGTAGCAACTGTCGCAATCGGAAAAGCAGGTGCAACAAATGCAGGCTTGCTTGCAGCGCAAATTTTGTCGACAACAGACATAGAGCTTGCTAATAAACTAGATGCTAGACGCGAGGCGACGAAGCAACAAGTATTGGAAAGCACAGGTGACTTAGTGTGACGAAAATTATTTATCCAGGACAAACGATAGGTATTATCGGAGGAGGACAGCTTGGCCGTATGATGGCACTTGCTGCAAAGGAAGCAGGATTTAAAATAGCTGTTCTTGAGCCGACAATGGATTCACCATGTGGACAGGTTGCAGATATCCGAATTGTGGCACCTTATGATGATGAAGCTGCATTAGAGGAACTTGCAGAAGTCAGTGACGTTATTACGTATGAGTTTGAAAATATCGATTACGATGGTTTAAAACGATTAACTCAAATGGCTTACGTACCACAAGGAGCTGAATTAGTACGCATTACACAAAACCGCGTGACTGAGAAGGAAGCAATTGTGAAAGCTGGCTGTCCAGTAGCTCCTTATATAGTAGCTAATACATACGAGGAATTGGTCGCGAGTATTGACAAGATCAGTTATCCGTGTATCGTAAAAACTGCAAGAGGTGGCTATGATGGCAAAGGGCAGCAGCTTCTAAATTCAGCAGCGGATTTACCATTAGCAGAAGGGCTTTTCGCTCATTCACAATGTATTGCTGAAGGGTTTGTACCTTTTGTGAAAGAAGTATCAGTTATTGTACAGCGAAACGGTGACGGAGAATTATATTGTCAGCCTGTTGGTGAAAATATTCATGTTCATCATATTTTACACGAAACAATTGTACCTGCTCGTATCGAAAAGATGACAGCACAGTCTGCTGAGCAAGAGGCTATAAAAATAGCTGATTACTTAAATTTAGTAGGGACGCTGGCGGTAGAAATGTTCGTTTTAGAAAACGGCGAAATTATTATTAATGAACTAGCACCGAGACCACATAATTCTGGTCACTATTCAATAGAGGCATGTAATATATCACAATTCCATCAGCATATCCGTGCTATTTGTGGTTGGCCATTGCGCAAACCGCAACTTTGGGCACCATCAATAATGGTGAATGTATTAGGGCAGCATGTTATGCCACTTAGTAACTCAATTGCAAAATATCCTGAATGGTCATTGCATCTTTATGGGAAAGCTGAAGCTAAGGTGAACCGTAAGATGGGCCACGTAACGATTATGACAAAAGATTTAGAAGCAACATTACAACAAATCGAAAGTTCTGGCATTTGGTCAGAATAGAAGGAGATACGCAATGATTGAACGTTACACAAGACCCGAGATGGGCGCAATTTGGACAGAACAAAATAAATACCAAGCTTGGTTAGAGGTTGAAATTTTAGCATGTGAAGCTTGGGCGGAGATTGGCGATATTCCAAAAGAAGATGTAGCTAAAATTCGTGAAAATGCTTCATTTGATGTAAATCGTATTTTAGAAATTGAGAAAGAAACGCGTCATGACGTAGTGGCATTTACACGTGCTGTATCTGAAACACTTGGCGAAGAGCGTAAATGGGTGCACTACGGTTTAACTTCAACAGACGTGGTTGACACAGCCCTTTCTTATTTGATTAAACAAGCGAATGATATTTTACGAAAAGATATTGTGAATTTTATTGATATTATTGCAGCAAAAGCGAAAGAGCATAAACATACAGTTATGATGGGTCGTACACATGGTGTACATGCTGAACCAACAACGTTCGGTTTAAAATTAGGCTTATGGTATGAAGAAATGAAACGTAACTTAGAACGCTTTGAAGCAGCTGCTCAAGTGATTGAAACAGGTAAAATGTCTGGTGCAGTTGGCACATATGCAAATATCGATCCACGCGTTGAACAATACGTATGTGACAAATTAGGGCTCGCAGCATCACCTATTTCTACACAAACATTACAGCGTGACCGCCATGCACAATATTTAGGCGCTCTTGCATTAATTGCAACATCAATTGAAAAATTCGCAACTGAAATTCGTGGATTGCAAAAATCAGAAACTCGAGAAGTAGAGGAAGCCTTTGCAAAAGGACAAAAAGGTTCATCTGCTATGCCGCATAAACGCAATCCAATCGGCTCTGAAAACATGGTTGGTATGTCACGTTTAATGCGTGGTTACATGGTAACAGCTTACGAAAACGTAGCATTATGGCATGAGCGTGATATTTCACATTCATCTGCGGAACGAGTTATTTTACCGGATGCAACGATTACACTGAACTATATGTTAAATCGCTTCGGTAACATCGTGAAAAATTTAACAGTATTCCCTGAAAACATGAAACGTAATATGGGTCGTACATTTGGACTGATTTACTCACAAAGAATTTTATTAGCACTAATCGATAAAGGGTTAGTACGTGAGGAAGCGTATGATACAGTTCAACCATTAGCGATGCAGGCGTGGGACGAGCAAGTGCAATTCCGTACGTTAGTTGATGCAAGTGAAAAAATCACTTCTTATTTAACGAAGGAAGAGTTAGATCATTGCTTTGATTACAACTACCACTTACAGCATGTAGATATGATTTTTGAACGTCTTGGACTTAACTAACAGTATTGAATCGATAGACAGTTAGTGCCACGACGGATGTTACGGGTTTTGAATCATACTTCAAGATTCAAAATCCATAACATCAATACGTCGAGGCGTATTTCATAATAATCTGGGGGAATGACGAAATGACGAAAGACCAACTTTTGTATGAAGGTAAAGCAAAAAAATTATATGCAACAGAAGATCCTACAATACTTTTAGTTGAATATAAGGATAGTGCAACAGCATTTAACGGTGAGAAAAAAGAGGAAATTGACGGGAAAGGCGTTTTAAATAATCGCATTACTTCATTAATTTTCGAAAAATTAAAAGCTAACGGAATTGCGTCACATTTCGTAAAACAATTGTCTGCTACAGAACAACTAGTGAAAAAGGTTGAAATCATTCCAATTGAAGTTGTTGTTCGTAACATAGCTGCAGGTAGCTTAGCAAAACGCCTTGGTTTAGAAGAAGGCACACCATTAAAACGCTCAATCGTAGAATTCTATTACAAGGATGATGCATTAGGCGATCCATTTATCACAACGGAGCATATTGATGTACTTGACCTTGCAACACCAGAAGAAGTAACAGCGATGTATGACGGTGCATTAGCTGTGAACAAAGTACTCCAACCAATTTTTGCTGATGTGGATGTCACGCTAATTGACTTTAAACTTGAATTTGGCCGTGATACGAACGGAGATGTATTATTGGCAGATGAAATCTCACCAGATACATGCAGACTTTGGGATACAAAAACAAAGCAAAAGTTGGACAAAGATGTCTTTCGTCGAGACCTTGGTAATTTAACTGAAGTATACACTATTATTCTTTCTAGACTCGGAGGCAAATAACAATGAAAAAAGTTAAAATTTACGTAACATTACGTGAGAGTATTCTAGATCCACAAGGTTCAGCAGTACAAGGTTCTTTAGCGAAAATGGGCTACGGTGAAGTAGAAGATTTACGTATCGGTAAATATCTTGAACTAACTGTCGGAGATTCTGCGCGCGATATTGATACTCTAGTAAAAGAAATGTGTGAAAAAGTTTTAACAAATGTAGTAATTGAGGACTACCGTTACGAAGTCGAGGAGGCTAACTAATCATGAAATTCGCAGTACTCGTATTCCCTGGGTCAAACTGTGACATCGATATGTATCATGCGATTAAAGACGAACTAGGTGAAGAAGTAGAATATGTATGGCACGCAGAAACAGATTTAAGTGGCTTTGACGGTATTCTAGTACCAGGCGGCTTCTCTTATGGTGACTATTTACGTTGTGGCGCTATGGCAAACCAATCCAATATTATGGCAGAAGTAAAAAAAGCAGCAGATGCGGGTAAGCCAGTCTTGGGTGTTTGTAACGGGTTCCAAATTCTAACAGAAGTAGGCTTATTACCAGGTGCTTTACTACGTAATAAAAACCTAAAATTCATGTGTCGTACAATACAGCTTAAAGTTGAAAACAACAATACATTATTCACAAATCAATATGAGCAAGGTCAAGTAATCAATATTCCAATCGCACACGGTGAAGGTAACTATTATTGTGACGAGGAAACATTACAAAAACTAAAAGATAACAATCAAATTGTGTTCACATACTCAGGAGAAAATCCAAACGGTTCTTTAGAAGATATCGCAGGGATTATTAACGAGCGCGGAAATGTATTAGGAATGATGCCTCACCCAGAACGAGCTGTCGATGCACTTGTGGGCGGAGCCGATGGTCTAGCAGTATTCAAATCAATTGTGAAGCAGTGGAGGGAAAATCATGTCAACAACTAAGTTTGAGCCAACAGCACAGCAAATTAAAGATGAAAAGCTATACGCTGGAATGGGGATGTCAGACGAAGAATTTGCAATGGTAGAAGGTATTCTAGGTCGCCTACCAAACTGGACAGAGACAGGTCTTTTCTCAGTAATGTGGTCTGAACACTGCTCATATAAAAATTCAAAACCAGTATTACGTAAATTCCCAACAAAAGGGCCACAAGTATTACAAGGTCCTGGTGAAGGTGCAGGGATTGTAGATATTGGTGATGAGCAAGCCGTTGTATTTAAAATGGAATCACATAACCACCCTTCGGCAATCGAGCCGTATCAAGGTGCAGCAACAGGTGTTGGCGGTATTATTCGCGATGTATTCTCAATGGGTGCACGTCCAATTGCGATGCTAAACTCATTACGCTTCGGAGAGTTAAAATCAGCACGTGGTAAATATTTATTCGAAGAAGTAGTTGCTGGTATTGCTGGCTATGGTAACTGTATCGGGATTCCAACTGTTGGTGGCGAAATTCAATTCGACCCTTGCTACGAAGGTAATCCATTAGTAAATGCAATGTGTGTTGGGCTAATTGATCACAAGGATATTCAACGTGGTATTGCTGCGGGTGTAGGAAATACAGTGATGTACGTAGGAGCAAAAACAGGTCGTGATGGTATCCATGGAGCGACGTTTGCCTCTGAAGAATTAACAGAGGAATCAGAAAATCAACGTCCAGCTGTGCAAGTAGGGGACCCATTTATGGAAAAACTACTACTTGAAGCTTGTTTAGAAGTTGTAAAATCTGATGCGCTAGTTGGTATTCAAGATATGGGTGCTGCGGGTCTTACTTCATCTTCAGCAGAGATGGCTTCTAAAGCTGGATCTGGTGTAGAAATGAACCTAGATTTAGTACCACAACGTGAAACAGGTATGACTGCATATGAGATGATGTTATCTGAATCTCAAGAACGTATGTTATTAGTTGTGAAAAAAGGTCGCGAAGATGAAATTAAAGCGATTTTCGATAAATATGATTTAGATGCAGTAGCAATTGGTGTTGTAACAGATGATAAAATGTTGCGTTTACTGCACAAAGGTGAAGTTGTGGCGAATGTACCAGCAGATGCATTAGCAGAAGATGCGCCAGTTTATCATAAGCCATCTGCTGAGCCTGCATACTACGCACAGTTCCAAGCAATGGACAATGCAGAACCAGTTGTAACAGATTATAAAGAAACGTTAAACGCATTGTTACAAGCACCTACGATTGCTTCAAAAGAATGGGTTTACGATCAATACGATTATCAAGTTCGTACATCAACAGTTGTAGCACCTGGTTCAGATGCTGCAGTTATCCGTGTACGTGGCACAAATAAAGGTCTTGCGATGACTACAGACTGTAACTCTCGCTACATTTACCTTGATCCTGAAGTGGGCGGCGCGATTGCAGTAGCAGAAGCAGCGCGTAATATTGTCGCAACGGGTGGTACACCACTTGCTATTACAGACTGCTTAAACTTTGGTAATCCAGAGAAGCCAGAAATTTTCTGGCAAATTGAAAAATCTGCCGATGGTATTTCAGCAGCATGTACTGCACTCAATGCACCAGTAATCGGTGGTAACGTTTCTTTATACAATGAACGTTCCGGTGAAGCCGTTTATCCAACACCAACAATCGGTATGGTAGGTCTAATCGAAGACTTAGCACATGTAACAACGCAAGATGTGAAAGCAGCTGGCGATGTAGTATTTGTTATCGGTGAAACGAATACTGAATTTGGTGGTTCAGAACTTCAAAAATTATTAAATAACGGTGTCATCTCAGGAAAAGCACCTGCTATTAACCTAGAAGTAGAAGCAGCTCGTCAACAAGCATTGTTGAAAGCAATTAAAGCTGGACTTGTACAATCTGCACATGACGTAGCAGAGGGTGGTCTTGCTGTAGCACTTGCAGAAACGACATTTGGTGCACAAGGTTTAGGCATTGATGTAACACTAACAGGCTCTGCAACAACGGCTTTATTCAGTGAAACACAATTCCGTTTCGTTGTAACAGTCAAAGAAGAAAATGCAACTGCATTTGTAGAAACTGTAAAAGATGCACAAAAAATCGGTGTCGTAACAAACGATGCGCTTGTTAAAATCAACGGTGACAACGGTGTGCTTGTAGAAGGTACAGTGGAGGAATTCCGTTCTAGTTGGAAAGGAGCAATCCCATGCTTGCTGAACTCAGAGGCTTAAACGAAGAATGTGGGGTGTTTGGTATTTGGGGTAACCCAAATCCAGCACACCTTAGTTATTACGGGCTTCATGCTCTTCAACACCGTGGACAAGAAGGTGCTGGTATCGTCGTTTCTGACGGTCTACACCTGCGCGCGGTGAAAGGCGAAGGATTAGTAAATGATGTTTTCAACGAAGAGAAATTAAAAGCAGTGGACGGAAAAGCGGCAATTGCCCATGTTCGTTATACGACTGCTGGCGGTGGCGGAATCGAAAATGTACAGCCATTACTATTTCATTCATCAACAGGTAGCCTTTCAATTGCTCATAACGGTAACTTAGTCAATGCGACACACTTAAAACAGTATTTAGAGCGTCAAGGTAGTATTTTCCACTCTAGCTCAGATACAGAAGTGTTAGCGCATCTTATTAAGAAAAGCTCGCATTCACCATTCCGAGCAAAGGTGAAAAATGCCCTTTCGTTATTAAAGGGAGCGTATTCATTCTTAATTATGACCAAAGATGAAATGCTTGTTGCACGTGATCCACATGGTCTACGTCCTCTATCTCTTGGAAAACTAGGAGACGGTTGGGTTGTTGCTTCTGAAACTTGTGCTTTTGATTTAATAGGAGCAGAGTTTATACGTTCTGTGGAACCAGGGGAATTATTAATAATAAACGATGAAGGTGTAAAATCAGATCGTTTTGCAGATATGGAAAATCGCGCAATGTGTGCGATGGAGTATGTATACTTAGCACGTCCTGATTCCGATATTGATGGCATTAATGTGCATATGGCACGTAAACGTATGGGGAAACAACTCGCACGTGAATGCGCACATATTGAAGCGGATGTCGTAACTGGTGTACCTGACTCAAGTATTTCAGCAGCAATTGGCTTTGCTGAAGAAAGCGGTATTCCATATGAGCTAGGGTTAATAAAAAATCGTTATGTTGGTCGTACATTTATTCAACCGACCCAAGAATTGCGTGAACGTGGTGTAAAAATGAAGCTGTCACCTGTTGTGCAAGTTGTCAAAGGGAAACGCGTTGTAATGGTGGATGATTCAATTGTTCGTGGTACAACATCACGCCGTATTGTCAAAATGCTAAAGGATGCAGGTGCAGCAGAGGTGCATGTTGTGATTTCTTCTCCACCAATGACGGATCCTTGTTATTACGGTATTGATACTTCAACACATGAAGAGTTGATTGCTTCGAGCCATAGTGTGGATGAAATAAGAGACGCAATTGGTGCTGATTCACTAACATTCCTTTCAGTTGAAGGCATGGTCGAAACGATTGCACGTCCATTTGAGGATGAAAATAAAGGTCTTTGCTTAGCATGTTTTACAAGCAAATACCCAACAGAAATTTTCCCAGATACAATCTTACCACACGAAAAAGAACTGTTACGCTAAGTGTATGTTAATCAATAAAGCCTTGTTGGAGTACCCACATTCAAACGATGTTGGGTATCCTCTAAAGGTGAAAATGACATTGAGTTAGGATTGATATTCCCAGCATGATGTTGAACATAATTTTGTACGATTCTCTATATGTAAAAGTTAGGGATTTGTGCTGAATTAATTTAAAGGAGGATCTCTGCATGTCAAAAGCATATGAACAAGCAGGTGTAAATATTGAAGCGGGCTACGAAGCTGTTAAACGAATGAAGTCTCACGTTGAACGTACGAATCGACTAGGTGTGATGGGTACATTTGGAGGCTTTGGTGGTATGTTTGACTTGTCAGAACTAAATCTTAAAGAACCTGTTTTAATTTCAGGGACAGATGGTGTTGGGACAAAATTAAAATTAGCTTTCATGGTAGACAAGCACGATACAATTGGCGTGGACTGTGTTGCTATGTGTGTAAACGATATTGTAGCGCAAGGTGCAGAACCACTTTACTTTTTAGATTACGTGGCACTTGGTAAAGCAGAACCAGCGAAAATTGAACAAATCGTCAAAGGTGTTGCAGATGGCTGTGTGCAATCTGGTGCTGCTTTAATCGGTGGTGAGACTGCGGAAATGCCAGGTCTTTATGAAGAAGATGAGTATGATTTAGCAGGATTTGCTGTAGGCGCTTGTGAAAAATCAGCAATCGTAACAGGTGAAAAAATTGTTGAAGGTGATGTGCTTATTGGATTAGCGTCAAGCGGCGTCCATTCGAACGGCTATTCATTAGTGCGTAAAATCGTGTTTGCTGACAACGGCTATGCAGTGGATGCAGTTGTTGAAGGCTTCGAAGACTTAGGCCCAATTGGTGAAGCACTGTTAGTCCCAACTAAATTATATGCAAAACCAGTTCTTGCAACATTAAAAGCGGCTGATGTGCATGGTTGTGCACATGTAACGGGTGGCGGTTTCTATGAGAACTTACCACGTATGATGCCAGAAGGCTTAGCAACAGAAATTGACCTAGGTTCTTGGCCGGTTCTTCGTATTTTCGAATTTTTAAAAGAAAAAGGTCAGCTTGAAGATAAAGATTTATATAATGTCTTCAATATGGGCATTGGTTTCGTATTGGCTGTACCAGCAGCAGAAGCAGATAAAGTTATTGCTACAGCAGAAGCGAATGGTGAAAAAGCATACAAAATCGGTCGCGTTGTGAAAGGCGAGGGCGTTGTATTTAACGGCTCACATGATGGGAGCTTAGTGTAATGATTGCACCAGTAAAAATTGCCGTCTTTGCTTCAGGGAGCGGCAGTAATTTCCAAGCGATTCAAGAAGCGATTGAACGTGGCGAACTACATGCTAAAGTGGAGCTTGTTGTGACAGATAAGCCTGCTGCATTTGTTGTGACGCGTGCTGAAAAATTTGGTATCCCCGTCCTAGCTTTAAATCCAAAAGAATTTGCATCGAAAGCAGACTACGAAACGGCGATTATTGAAGCCTTACGTGAATGTGGTGTGCAGTGGATTGTACTTGCAGGGTATATGCGTCTAATTAGCGAAGTATTATTGGCGGCATATCCACAGCGTATTGTGAATATCCACCCTTCACTGTTACCATCCTTCCCAGGCAAAGATGCGATTGGACAAGCAATTGCACATGGTGTGAAAGTGACGGGTGTTACGGTGCATTTTGTAGATGAAGGCATGGATACAGGGCCTATTATTGCACAAGCTGCAGTTGCTGTTATCGAAGGTGATCGTGAGGCAACTGAAATGGCCATTCATCAGCAAGAGCATGTGTTATATACAAAAGCATTACAACAATTATTAAAGTAATGGATTGGTAGGTAGTTAGGTTTGGCTCATTGTAACAGGAAACGCTAATTGTTCCTGTAAGATTCGCTCAAATCATGATGAACTCCGCTCAAGTAGAACGAGTCGTTCAATAAGCACCTAACGCCGCTAAATCAAGATGGATAGATAATTCGTGGCTTTACACGAGACAAATTAGGAGGATTTCGTTGTGACAAAACGTGCATTAATCAGTGTTTCCAATAAAGATGGTATTTTAGAATTTGCCAAAGAATTAGTGGCATTAGGTTATGAAATTTTATCAACTGGTGGTACAAAAAAAATGTTACAGGACAATAATGTCGCAGTAACAGCAGTGGATGAAGTAACAAAATTCCCAGAAATTTTAGATGGGCGTGTAAAAACTTTAAATCCAATGATCCACGGTGGACTATTAGGGAAATTCGATGATGCTTCTCATCAAGCGCAAATGAATGAGCATGGAATTGAACCAATTGAAATTGTTTGTGTTAATCTTTATCCGTTTGTTGAAACAATTTCAAAGCCTAATGTAACATGGGATGATGCCATCGAAAATATCGATATTGGTGGTCCAACAATGCTACGTTCAGCAGCTAAAAATCATCAATATGTAACAGTCATTGTAGATAGCAATGACTATGCAACTGTATTAGAAGAATTGAAAGCAACTGGTGCTACAACGATTGAAACACGTCGTAAGCTAGCAGCAAAGGTTTTCCGTCACACAGCAGCGTATGATTCTTATATTTCAAATCACTTAACAGAGGAAGCGTTCCCTGAAAGCCTAACGCTTACTTATGAATTAAAGCAAAACTTACGTTATGGTGAAAATCCTCATCAAAAAGCCGCGTTTTATCAAAAACGTCTTGGTTCGGATTTCTCATTAGCTTATGCTACGCAATTACACGGAAAAGAATTATCATACAATAACATTCAAGATGGTAATGCTGCACTTCAAATCGTGAAAGAATTTGAAATGCCTGCAGCAGTTGCTGTGAAGCATATGAATCCATGTGGTGTTGGTACAGGTGTAACGCTAGAAGAAGCTTTTGACAAAGCATATGCAGCCGATCCTACATCTATTTTCGGTGGAATTATTGCATTGAACATGGAAGTAGATGCGGCAACGGCAGAAAAGTTAAGCCATATTTTCTTAGAGATTATTATTGCGCCATCTTTCACGCAAGAAGCATTAGATATTCTTACACAAAAGAAAAATATTCGCTTATTAACAATTCCATTTGAGCAAGCTAAAAAAGATCAATTTAACGTTGTATCTGTTGAAGGTGGCTTACTTGTACAAGAGCCAGACAGCTATGGCTTTGGTGATGCAGACATTAAAGTAGTGACAGATAGAGAGCCTACTGACAAAGAATGGGAAGCATTACAACTTGGCTGGGCTGTAGTTAAACATGTGAAATCAAATGCAATCGTTGTAACAGATTCTCAAATGACATTAGGTGTTGGCGCTGGTCAAATGAACCGTGTAGGTGCTGCGAAAATCGCTTTCGAACAAGCTGGTGATAAAGCAAAAGGTGCTGCTTTAGCATCTGACGCATTCTTCCCTATGAGTGATACAGTAGAAGCAGCTCATGCGGCAGGAATTACAGCCATTATTCAACCAGGTGGCTCTATTAAAGACCAAGATTCGATTGATAAAGCAAATGAGTACGGCATTGCAATGGTGTTTACAGGCGTACGTCACTTCAAGCATTAATCATCGCTATATAAAAATATACAAATAATAAAGGGTTTGTCCTAATAAGGAAAATAGTATACTGGGAGCGTTTCTAGTATACTATTTTTTCTATAAAAGCATATAAATGCTCTAACTCACATGAGGTTCGAAGGATTTACTTAGAGCAGCTTATTAGACAGCTCTTACTCTTAAAGAGGAGGATACACTAATTATGAACGTATTAGTTATAGGAAGTGGCGGTCGTGAGCATGCAATTGCCAAACAATTTAGCATTTCTCCGTCCGTAAAAAAAGTATTCGTAGCGCCAGGTAATGATGGGATGCGAGAAGATGTTGAAGTTGTTGCGATTGACACAATGGATTTTGCAGGACTTGCACAATTTGCTAAAGAAAACGAAGTAGATTTAACATTTGTTGGTCCAGAGCAACCACTTGCAGAAGGGATTGTCGATTTCTTTACGCAACGTGGTTTACGCGTATTTGGTCCAACGAAGGCAGCAGCGCAAATTGAAAGCAGTAAATCATATGCCAAAGATATTATGAATAAATATCATATTCCTACCGCTGCACATGCAACATTTACAGAATCAGAAAAAGCGATTGACTATATTAAAGCCCAAGGTGCACCAATTGTTATTAAGGCAGATGGCTTAGCGGCTGGTAAAGGTGTAGTAGTAGCTATGACAGAAGAAGAAGCGATTGATGCCGTACAGGATATGATCGGGAATCAGCGTTTTGGTGAGTCTTCATCTCGTGTAGTGATTGAAGAATTCCTTGATGGTGAAGAATTCTCCTTTATGTCTTTTGTACATAAAGGACAAATTTATCCAATGGTGATTGCACAAGACCATAAACGGGCTTATGACGGCGATAAAGGACCAAACACAGGTGGCATGGGTGCATATTCTCCTGTCCCACAAATATCGCAGGATGTAGTGGATGTCGCCTATCGAACAGTAGTTGAGCCGACTGTTAAAGGAATGGAAGCAGATGGGGTATCATTTACGGGTATTTTGTATGCGGGTCTAATTTTAACAAAAACGGGTCCTAAAGTAATCGAATTCAATGCGCGCTTTGGTGATCCAGAAACGCAGGTCGTCCTTCCACGCATGCAATCCGATTTCGGTGCCTTTATGAACGCATTAATGGAGGAAAAACCATTTGATTTGCAATGGTCAAATGAAGCGATGTTAGGCGTTGTTATTGCTGCTGAAGGATATCCTGGTGATGTGGAGAAAGGAAATGCGTTACCGAACTTAGAAACACTTTCAGCTTCACATGCAGTCTACCATGCAGGTACGAAGTTTGTAGATGGAAAATATGTAGGGAATGGTGGGCGTGTTTTACTTGTCGCGGCAAAAGCATCTACCTTACAAGAAGCACAAGAAAAAGTTTATGCTGGCATTGCCACAGTTGAATGGAACAACTTCTTCTATCGCAAAGATATTGGCTGGCGTACATTTAAATAACATTTACGAATATTTTTCATAGACTTTTCATTTCTCTAAAAAGTAAGGAGCCGTCTCAAATTTGTATTGAGACGGCTTCTTTGACTAAGAAGGATTTTGTGCTTTTGTTGTAGAATTTTTACTGTCCGAGGAATGTTGGTTTGAAGTGCTGGTGTCAGATGAGTTAGAAGCACTTGAATTAGAAGCACTTGCAGTTATATCTGACGAATTACCAGTAATCGCAGAGGAGAAATCCTTCATTAGCTTACCAATCTGTTCAGAGGACATTGGATTTTGTTCAGAAGACATAGAATTTTGCCCACTGAACATACTTTGCATAGAGGTGTTCATGGCAGTTTCCACATTTGAGTTTAACATTGCCTTTGCAGGACAATATTTAAAAATACCCTCAGCCATTTTCATTGCCCCTAATGCGATCATCAGTCGACTTTTCAAACAGTTAGGATTTCTTGAAACTTTAGCGATACCAAATGCCGTCATACTTGTGCCAAGGGCAAAACGGCAAAAGGCATTTTTATCACTAAGATTTGCTTGTTGCATCATATCATTTCCTCCTTTAGTCATAGTGGAAAAAATAAAGCGGGGTGCACTTTGCTTTATGAAAGTGCTGTGTTACGATTGAAACAAGATGATTGCATAAAGCATTATTTTGCTTCATGTTGCAGATAATCTGAAATGAAGATGTACATGGCTCGGTTTTTGAAAGGCGTCAACTTGTGAGTCCTATTCAAAATGCGAACGCCAATACATCCATATGCACAATGAATGCAAAAGCGTTTATGCAGTAGTAGTATGTGAATTCAAATAGGAATTACACAATGAAATTTTACGCAAATTAGGAAGGAGCGATTTACATGGATCCAGTATGGAAAATTACGGAATTGCGTCAGCATTTAGCTGTTATAGATGGCAAAAAATCGCCTAATATTGTCTTAAAAAATGCACGTTATTTACATAGCATGCTGAAACAATGGGTGATAGGGAATATTTGGATTGCAGGAGACCGTATCGTGTATGCGGGAGAAAAAATGCCTCCAGTAATAGATGGAACAGAAATAGTGGATTGTTCGGATAAAACGATTGTACCTGGCTACATTGAACCACATGTTCATCCGTTCCAGTTGTATCATCCTCAATCCTTTGCTGATTTTTGTGGGCAACTTGGGACTACAGCTTTTATATCGGATAATTTAAGCTTCGTCTTATCTTTAGAAAACAAGAAAGCGTTTTCAATATTAGATGACTTAAAGAAATTACCGTTTTCGTTTTATTGGTGGACGCGCTTTGATTCACAAACAGAAATGGAGCAAGAGGAAGAAATTTTTTCAAACACTTCGATTTTAGAATGGTTAGAACGTGACGATGTATTGTTAGGTGGAGAGCTAACGGGCTGGCCTCGTTTACTGCATGGTGATGATTTAATGCTTTATCGCATGCAAATGGCGAAAGGATATGGTAAAAAGATTGAAGGTCATTTTCCAGGTGCATCAGAGCGCACTTTAGCGCGGATGAAATTACTTGGTGCAGATGGAGACCACGAAGCCATGACGGTGGAAGAAGTAGAACGTCGTATTATGCAAGGATTTGCCGTAACGCTTCGTCATTCTTCAATTCGTCCAGATTTACCAAATCTATTGAAAGGAATCGTAGAAAAACAACTACCGATATTCGATCATCTAATGATGACAACGGATGGCTCAACACCATCATTCCATCAGGATGGTGTGATGGATAAATGTATTCAAGTCGCATTAGATGCAGGGGTTTCACCAATCGATGCTTACCAAATGGCATCCTATAATGTTGCGCGTTATTACAATATGTCGAACTTACATGGTTTTATTGCGACGGGACGCTTTGCCTCACTAAATATTCTACAAGATGAATATCATCCAATACCGGAAAGTGTACTATCAAAAGGTGTTTGGTTAAAGCGTGATGGAGAACGGGTGCATCGTTTTGCTGACATAGATTATTCAGCAATTCCTTCTTTTGATTTGGACTTTTCGCTAACCTCTCATGATTTCCAATTTTCAATGCCATTTGGAATTGAATTAGTAAATGACGTTATAACGAAACCTTATAATTCATTGATTACACGAGAAGGGCAGCTTGCAAACCATGATGAAAGTTATTTAATGCTGATTAATCGAAGTGGTAACTGGCATGTTAATACGATGATTAAAGGTTTTGCCACAAACGTTCAAGGTTTTGCCTCCTCCTATTCAAATACTGGGGATATTTTGCTTATCGGCAAAAATAAAGACGATATGCAAAAGGCATTTGAAGAGATGAAGGCAATGCGTGGAGGCATTGTGCTTGTAGAAAAGGGAGAGGTCGTAGCATCTGTTCCGTTAACTATCGGTGGTATTCTGTATCAAGGGAATATGGAGGAACTGACAGTGAAGGAGCTTGATTTAAAACAAGCATTGGCAGAACGTGGCTATCGTTTAGGAGATGCCATTTATACTTTGCTATTTTTACAATCTACACATTTGCCGTATATACGAATAACACCAAAAGGGATTTTTGATGTCCTGAAGAATAAATTATTATTACCAGCAGTAATGCGGTAGTTAAAGTAGTACAATTTATATAGCGCCAGAGCACCAGCAAATAGACATTACATCAGAGCGGCATTGACTAAAGGAGAGTAATGCAAGTGTTAAAATCAAAAAAACTACTAGTTGGCTTAGCATTAAGCGCCTTGTTCATCGGTGGATGTTCAAAAGATGCATCTGAATCAGATGAGGAAGCAACGAAAGTAGATGACAAGCCAGCTATTGAAGAGCCTGCAAAGCAAGAGACATTTGTGGCACCGTTAACAGGAGAGAGTGTTGAAGAAGAAGTAACACAGCGTCCAATTATAGTGACCATTAATAATCATCCTGCCGCACGCCCTCAATCAGGTTTGGCATCCGCAGATATTATTTATGAAATGCTAGCTGAAGGAGACGTTACGCGTTTACTAGCAGTCTATCAAAGTGATTTACCAGAAAACATTGGCCCAGTACGAAGTGCACGTTCATATTTTGTAGATATGGCAAAAGGTCTTGGGGCATTTTATGTCGCACATGGCTACAGCCCAGAGGCAAAAGCGATGCTTAGTAATAATGTTGTGGATAATATAAATGGTATGAATTACGATGGTACACTGTTTAAACGCTCGAATGATCGCGTAGCTCCACATAACTCTTATATTACCTCTGAAAATATATTAAAAGGTGCTGAAAAAGTAGGCGCTTCAATGAATTACAGTGAAAAAGTGCATCAGGCTTTTTATGAACCCGATGAACGTGGTAAAATAGGCGTTGAAACAAGTCAAGTTGACATTAACTATGGGAATAGTAATTATTTCCACAATACGTATGTGTACGATCATCAAACGAATCGTTATGGACGACAATCGGCAGGCGTGGAAACGAAAGATATGTTGACAGGCGAAGCATTAACATTTGCAAATGTGTTATTTTTTGAAATGAATCACCAAACAATTGATAATGTGGGTCGTCAAGATATTGATTTAACCTCTGGTGGAAATGCGTATGTATTGCAAAATGGTTATTTAAGAGAAGTAAAATGGGCTAATATCGATGGATTACCAATGGCTGTCGAAGAATCTGGTGACCTTGTAAAGCTAGTTCCAGGAAAGTCATGGGTTCATTTCGTACCAGCTTCACCAGGGTTACAAGCAATGGTGAAAACGCAGCCTTAAGAGGGAGGAAAACTGTATGCAAATCGAAAAAATTCGAGGGCATCAAACAGATCAGTTATTTAAAGCAGTACTAGAACTGAAGGACATTGAAGAATGCTATAAATTTTTTGATGATTTATGTACGATTAGTGAAATTCAATCACTAGCACAACGCTTTGAGGTAGCACATTTATTACGTTTAAAGAAAACCTATGAATCCATTAAAAAGGAGACAGGGGCAAGTACCGCAACAATTTCTCGTGTACGTCGCTGCTTTGATTATGGTAACGATACATATGATGAAATGTTAGGTCGTTTGTATCCAGATGAAAAGCCGTTTCAAGCACCAAAAGAATAGTAGGTAAGAGGCTGGGTAGAGTTTCTGCTCAGTCTTTTATATTTTTTTGTAGAGAGCCATAAGCTATACTTGTAAACGAATAGATAGAAAATGATAGGTGGTAAAATAGATGGATTATTTAGAGTGGAGACATGTGTTCAAGTTAGACCCAGCAAAGGACATATCGGATGAAGCACTAGAAAAAATTTGTGAATCTGGAACGGATGTTATTTTGGTTGGCGGCACAGATGGCGTAACATTAGATGGCGTATTAGATTTGCTTGTTCGTGTGCGTCGCTTTGAAGTACCAATAGCGCTGGAAATTTCAACAATTGATGCAGTAACGCCTGGCTATGACTATTATTTTATTCCAACGGTGTTAAATAGTGATGACCCGAAATGGATTAAAAATTTACACCATGAGGCTATTAAAGAATATGGCGATATTATGGTTTGGGATGAGTTAGTAGCTGAAGGGTATTGTATTTTAAATCCAAATTGTAAAGTTGCAGAAGTAACACAAGCGAATACCGATTTATCGACGGATGATGTAGTGGCCTATGCACGAATGGCAGAAAACTTCTTTAAACTGCCTGTATTTTATTTAGAATATAGCGGAGAATATGGCGATATTGCAATAGTACGTGCGGTGAAAAATGAATTGCAAAATACAAAGCTCTTTTACGGTGGTGGCATAACTTCTTCTAAGCAAGCTGCTGAAATGGCACAAGTTGCTGATACTGTAGTTGTGGGAAATATTATATATGAGGATTTAAAAGCTGCACTTTCGACTGTTAAGGCTGTAAAAAATGCGATATAATTAAGAACAAATGTTTGTAAGGCGGTGCGAAATGGAGCATTTAACAAAAAACTTATTAGTAGGTATGAACCCCGAACAGGAAAAAGCAGTAAAAACAACTGAAGGGCCATTGCTAATTATGGCAGGCGCTGGTTCGGGCAAAACGAGAGTACTAACACATCGTATTGCGTACTTAATCATAGAAAAAGAAGTATACCCATCAAAGATTTTAGCGATTACGTTCACGAATAAGGCTGCTCGTGAAATGAGAGAGCGGATAGATGGCATTCTCGGAAATGGAACGGGCGACAGCATGTGGGTATCAACATTTCACTCGATGTGCGTACGCATTTTGCGCCGTAATATCGAGCAACTAGGTATTTCACGCAACTTCTCGATTTTAGATTCGACAGATCAGCTATCAGTTATTAAAAATGTCTTAAAAGATGAAAATATTGACCCTAAGCGTTTTGAACCACGTGCTATTTTAAATGCGATTAGTTCAGCAAAAAATGAATGCATAACTGCAGATGAATATGCAGCGCAAATCAATGAACATAATCCGTATGAAAAAACGGTTGCCCTTGTTTATAAAGGCTATGAAAAAAGATTACGACGCAATCAGTCACTCGATTTTGATGATTTAATCATGACAACGATTACCTTATTTAAACGAGTACCTGAAGTATTAGAATACTATCAAAATAAATTTCAATATATTCATGTTGACGAATATCAAGATACTAATAAATCGCAATATTTATTAGTGCAATTACTTGCGAAAAAATTTAAAAATATTTGTGTCGTAGGGGATTCCGACCAATCCATTTATCGTTGGCGAGGCGCTGATATTGGCAATATTTTATCGTTCGAAAAAGATTATCCAAATGCTAAGGTCATTATGTTAGAGCAAAATTATCGCTCTACAAAGCGCATCCTCCAAGCGGCAAATGACGTCATTCAAAATAATACAAGCCGTTATCCGAAAGAGCTGCGCACAGAAAATGCACATGGTGAAAAAATTGCTTTATATAAAGCATATAATGAGCAGGAAGAAGCGCAGTTTGTCGTGCAAACAATCCAACAGCTTATGGAGAAGGAAAATCGTTCATTTGATGATTTCGCCATCTTATACCGTACAAATGCACAGTCTCGTGTGATGGAAGAAGTGCTTGTGAAGTCCAATATGGCGTATCGAATTGTGGGTGGTACAAAATTCTATGACCGTAAAGAAATAAAGGATTTATTGGCGTATTTACGTCTAATCGCCAACAATGACGATGATTTATCGCTTGCGCGTATTATCAACGAACCGAAGCGTAGTATTGGTGCTACCTCATTTGAAAAAATGGCACGCTATGCAATTGATCAGGATCGCTCCATTTTTGATGCGATGAATGATCTAATCTTTATGGGACTAACAGGAAAAGCTGCTGCTTCAGCGGAACATTTTTATGCAATGATTAAAGGTTTTACAGAAATGCAAAATTACTTATCTGTGACGGAAATCGTGGAACAAGTAATTGAGAAATCAGGCTATCGTGCGATGTTACAAAACGAAAAGTCTATTGAAGCGGAAAGTCGTTTAGAAAATATTGAGGAATTTTTATCTGTAACAAAAGCATTTGAAGAACGCAGTGAAGATAAGAGCTTAATCGCCTTCTTGACGGACTTAGCTCTTATTGCCGATATCGATGCGCTTGACAAGGAAGATGCATCAAAAGGCAATATTATTTTAATGACGATGCATGCTGCAAAAGGATTAGAATTCCCTGTCGTTTTCATTATTGGCATGGAAGAAAATATTTTCCCTCACTCTCGTTCTTTAGACGACAACGATGAAATGGAAGAGGAACGACGACTGGCATATGTTGGCATTACACGGGCAGAGGAACGGTTGTATTTAACATGTGCACAATCGCGTACGATTTTTGGTCGTTCAAGCTTTAACAATGCTTCCCGTTTCTTACGTGAAATTTCAGAGGACATTTTAGAGTCAATTTCCAAAGGTGGTTCAAAACCTGAAGTACCATTTGCATCAAGTAATCGCTCGTCTAGTGGGTATTCAAAACGCACACTTGGCGCGCACCAGCATACACAACCAGCAACTGCACGCCTGCAAGCAACTGGAGGCGACCAATTCGGTTGGAAGGCTGGGGATAAAGCGATTCATAAAAAATGGGGAACAGGTATGGTTGTTAGCGTAAAAGGTGAAGGTGATAGTACAGAACTTGATATCGCATTTCCACAACCAATCGGTATTAAGCGACTATTGGCGCAATTTGCACCTATTGAAAAAGCGTAAGCGGAGGAACTTAAATGAATGAAATTGAACAGCGCATAGCGGAGTTAAATAAATTATTGCATGAATATGGGCATGCGTATTACGTGCTAGATAACCCTCTAGTTGCAGATAGTGTATATGACCAACTATTACATGAACTCATTGCATTAGAAGAGGCAAATCCTTCACTTATTTATCCTGATTCACCAACACAACGTGTAGGCGGTGCAATCGTAGAAGGATTTAAGAAAGTGACGCATGATTATCCGATGCTAAGTCTGTCAAACGCATTTAATGAAGCGGACTTACAAGAGTTTGACCGTAAAATTCGTCAAGCAATCGGCGATCACTTTTCTTATGTTTGCGAATTAAAAATAGATGGTCTTGCTATTTCATTAAAATATGAGAATGGTGTTTTTGTACAAGGAGCTACACGCGGTGATGGCGTTGTAGGAGAAGATATAACAGCGAATTTAAAAACGATTCGTGCTGTGCCACTGCGCTTAAAAGAACCAATTACGATTGAAGTACGTGGCGAAGCCTATATGCCTAAAAAATCATTTGAAAAATTGAATGCCCAGCGAGCAGAAAATGGCGAAGAATTATTTGCAAATCCTCGCAATGCCGCTGCAGGTTCATTGCGTCAATTAGATCCTAAAATTGCCGCAAGTCGTCAATTATCAACCTTTATCTATGCAATTGGTGGAGATGGTGAGGCGTACGGAATTGATGGACATGGCGAAATGCTAGATTATTTAGAAGGAATCGGCTTCCCTTCAAATAAGGAGCGTCAACGTTGCGCGTCCATTGAGGAAGTAGTGTCCTTTATTGAATATTGGACAGAAAACAGACCGAATTTAGCCTATGAAATTGATGGTATTGTTATCAAAGTCGACCGTTTTGCACAGCAGGATGAACTCGGCTATACGGCAAAAAGTCCAAGATGGGCAATTGCCTACAAATTCCCCGCTGAAGAAGTTGTCACAACATTACTTGATATTGATTTAACAGTAGGGCGCACTGGCGTTGTCACACCAACTGCGATTTTAGCACCGGTACTGGTAGCTGGAACTACAGTGCAACGCGCCTCTCTACACAATGAAGATTTAATTCGCGAGAAGGATATTCGCATTGGAGATACCGTCATTATCCGAAAAGCTGGGGATATTATTCCTCAAGTAGTCGGGGTATTATTAGAGCAACGTCCAGAAGATTCAACTCCTTACGAAATGCCGCCAAATTGCCCGGTATGTGATAGTGAGCTGATTCGAATTGAGGGGGAGGTTGCCTTACGCTGTGTGAATCCAGCTTGTTTTGCCCAAATTGCAGAGAGCATCAAGTACTTTGTCTCCCGTAACGCCATGAATATTGATGGGCTTGGAGAGAAGGTTGTCGAGCAACTGTTGCGCGCTGATTTAATTCATGATGTATCCGATTTATATCAGTTAACAGTGGAGCAATTAGTAGAGTTGGAACGAATGGGTGAGAAATCAGCTACCAACCTAGTGAAAGCTATTCAAGCATCTAAGGACAATTCGATGGAACGTCTATTGATTGGGTTAGGAATACGACATGTTGGAGAGAAGGCAGCGAAAATCGTGTCAGAGGAATTTGAGACGATGGAGGCGGTGATGGCTGCATCTGAAGAACAACTTGTTGCGATTCATGAAATTGGCGATAAAATGGCCTCGTCGCTCGTTGAGTATTTTGCTAATGAAGATGCCCGTGCTGTTATTAAACGACTTGCTGAAGCGGGTGTCAATATGACATATAAAGGCAAAAAGGTGGAAGTAATCGTAGGAGACAATCCATTTGCAGGGAAAACAATCGTATTAACTGGTAAACTTGAGCAATTGACACGGAACGATGCAAAGGCGAAAATAGAAGAGTTAGGTGGAATTGTCACAGGCAGTGTTAGTAAGAAAACAGACCTTGTTATTGCTGGTTCGGATGCAGGTTCCAAACTAACGAAAGCACAACAACTAGGCATTGAAATTTGGAACGAAGATGACCTAATTGAGCAACTGACTTAACATCATTTAAAGTAAAGTTTCATAACGCAAGGAAACAGTAAAGCATGAAGAATATTTGCGCCCGAAAATTAGTGGCGTCAAATATAATTTGTACAAGACGAATCTGATATTAGTAAAGGGGTACTAACATAATGAAGTCATTTCGACTCATTCCAGCAATTGTAGCTGCTGCAATGCTAGTCGGCTGTGTGCCTTCGAATAAGAAGGAGACAGAGCTTACACAGGAAACGCAACAGGAAAAAGCGGAAACAACGATTATTCCTAGTCTACAGATTGATGAATCTTTTTATAAAACACTAATTCCTTATAAAGAAAGTGCAAGCCGTGGATTAGTCGTTTCAAATATTTACACGAAGTATGATATGAAGGAAGTTGAAACAGGGTTAATGCGTCTTTCTCAAAATGAGTTTGACACAGAAAATTATTACTTCCAAGAAGGGCAATATTTAGCTGAAAGCACAGTAAGCTCCTGGTTAGCGCGTAGTTCACAAACGGAGGATGGTTTAAATCCTCCGACAACAGACGCTATGACGCCAGAAGAACGTGCAACAAAAGCGCCGGTTTATTTAGCCCATATTGTCGAGCAAAACTACTTAAAGAAAACGGATGATAACAAAGTAAAACTAGGTGGTATTTCAATCGGGCTTGCTTTGAATTCTATTTATTATTATCAGAAAGAACAATATGGGGAGTATTACGAGGAGCCTATTCCGGAGTCTGCTCTTATTGAACAAGGCAAAAAGATGGCGGCTGAAATCGTTTCCCGTATGCGTACACGTGATGAACTAAAAGATGTACCAATTGTCGTTGGGCTATTTAAACAGCGAGCGCGCAATGAAATAATTCCAGGTACGTATTTTACTTATGGTGTTGCCAAAGAAGGGCAAAATGATATTGGCGATTGGCAGGCGCTAGATGAAGAATATGTGATGTTCCCTACAGATGACACACATGATGCTTATCGAGATGTAAGTAATAATTTTAAAAACTTCAAACAAGATGTTGATAAATATTTTTCTAACTATACGAGTGTCATCGGCACTGGCTTCTATCAAAATAAAAAAATACAAAAGCTCTCAATTGAAATTCCAATCCAATTTTTCGGCACGGCTGAAATTATTGGTTTCACACAATATTTGACGGGCGTCCTTATCAATCAATTTGATAATATTAATGTCGAAGTGAGCATTACATCGGTTAATGGTCCAGAAGCTTTAATTATGAAAGAAGCGAATGATAAAGACCCATATGTACACGTGTATGAGTAAAAAATAGTCAGCCTTGTGCTGGCTATTTTTTTAATGAAATGAGAACAAGACATAGTATGTAATAAGCCTCAAAGTACGGAAATGCGCTATGGATGATGTTGTCCATTTCAACAATAGAAGACATCATAAGACAACACTTTGTCATAGTAGTGAAAGTTTCTATATTTTTGGTGAAAGTTGTGATTTTTAGTAGGAAAAATGTTATGATAATGGGCATGGTTAACTTTATTCAACCCTATTGTTATCGATAAAAACAATGAATTGGATAGTATTCGGAGGTGTGAACAATGGCAAAATTAACAAAAGAAGAGGTTAAGCACGTTGCGAATTTAGCACGTCTTGCAATTACAGAAGAAGAAGCGGAAAAATTTGCTGAGCAACTTGGGAAAATTACTGACTTTGCAGAGCAGTTAAACGAGTTAGATACTACAAATGTTGAACCAACAACACACGTTTTACCATTAGTAAACGTAATGCGTGAAGACGTGGCAACTAAAGGTTTAGACCGCGATGTAATGATGTTAAATGTAAAAGAACAAGAAGATGGTCAAGTAAAAGTACCAGCTATCATGTAATACTAAAACATAGGAGGATTCCTCATGACGTTATTTGAACGTTCAGCAAAGGAGCTACAAGCTGATATTAAAGCTGGTAAGCTAACAATCGCTGACTTAACAAAAGAAGCATATGAACGAGTGGCAAAGCTTGACGGCGATGTACAAGCTTTCCTTGCTTCAAACGAAGAAAAAGCAACTGCACAAGCAGCTGAAATGGACAAAGTACCATTTGAAAAACGTGGACCACTTTTTGGTCTTCCTATTGGCGTGAAAGACAATATCGTAACAGAAGGCTTAGAAACAACATGTGCTTCTAAAATTCTTGAAGGATTTATGCCAATATACGATGCAACTGTTGTAAATAAGCTACGCGAAGCTGGCATGATTACAATCGGAAAATTAAACATGGATGAGTTTGCAATGGGTTCTTCAAATGAAAACTCATACTATAAAACAACAAAAAATCCATGGAACTTGAACCACGTACCAGGTGGCTCATCAGGTGCATCTGCAGCAGCAGTAGCAGCAGGAGAAGTGCCATTTTCACTTGGTTCAGATACAGGTGGCTCAATCCGCCAACCTGCAGCATATTGCGGTGTCGTAGGGATGAAACCTACATATGGTCGTGTATCTCGTTTTGGACTAGTAGCATTTGCTTCTTCGTTAGACCAAATCGGACCAATTACACGTAATGTTGAAGACAATGCGCTTCTATTAGAAGCCATTTCAGGCTTAGACCCTAACGATTCAACTTCAGCAAATGTAGAAGTACCAAACTTCGCAGCAGCACTAACTGGCGATGTCAAAGGCTTACGTATTGCTGTACCAAAAGAATTTTTAGGTGAAGGTGTTGGCGAAGCAGCACGTCAATCTGTACTGGATGCATTAGAAGTACTAAAAGGCTTAGGTGCAACAGTAGAAGAAGTATCACTTCCTCATTCTAAATATGCACTTGCAGCTTACTATATCCTATCTTCTTCTGAAGCTTCATCAAACCTTTCTCGTTTCGATGGGATCCGTTACGGCTTCCGTGCTGAAAACGTGACGAATTTAATGGACCTTTACAAAGAAACACGTGCGCAAGGCTTTGGTGATGAAGTAAAACGTCGTATCATGCTAGGAACATATTCTCTTAGCGCAGGTACTTATGACGCTTACTACAAAAAAGCGCAACAAGCACGTACACTTATCAAAGCAGACTACGACAAAGTATTCGAAGACTTTGATGTAATCATTGGACCTACTGCACCAACACCAGCATTTAAAATTGGTGAAAATGTAGATGATCCGATGACGATGTATGCCAACGATATTTTAACAATTCCTATGAACTTAGCAGGTGTGCCAGCCATTTCAATTCCATGTGGTTTTGAAAATGGTCTACCATTAGGCTTGCAAATTATCGGTAAATACTTCGATGAAGCAACAATTTACCGTGTAGCGCATGCGTTCGAGCAAGCTACTGCGTTCCATAAAGAAGTTCCTCAAATTTGGGAGGGAAAATAACATGAACTTTGAAACAGTCATTGGTTTAGAAGTACACGTTGAGTTAAAAACAAACTCAAAAATCTTCTCGCCAGCGCCAGCTCACTTCGGTGCTGAACCAAATACAAACACAACAGTAATCGACCTAGGCTACCCTGGTGTCCTACCTGTCTTAAATAAAAACGTTGTAGATTTCGCAATGCGTGCAGCACTTGCATTAAACATGGAAATCGAACAAGAAACAAAATTTGACCGTAAAAACTACTTCTATCCAGATAATCCGAAAGCTTATCAAATTTCGCAATTCGATAAGCCGATCGGTAAAAACGGTTGGATTGATATTGAAGTAGATGGTTATACAAAACGTATCGGTATTACACGTCTTCATATGGAAGAAGATGCTGGTAAACTAACGCATGCTGGTGACCACTCACTTGTGGACTTTAACCGTCAAGGGACGCCGCTTGTAGAAATCGTGTCTGAGCCAGATATTCGCACAGCAAATGAAGCGTATGCCTACCTTGAAAAATTAAAATCCATTATCCAATATACAGATGTTTCAGACTGTAAAATGGAAGAAGGTTCACTGCGCTGTGATGCCAACATTTCGATTCGCCCATATGGCCAAGAGGAATTCGGTACAAAAACAGAGCTTAAAAACCTGAACTCATTCAACTACGTACGTCGTGGGATTGAGCACGAAGAGTTACGCCAAGCGGACGTATTACTTTCAGGTGGCGTGATTGATCAAGAAACGCGTCGCTTTGATGAAAAAACAGGTAAAACAATTTTAATGCGCGTGAAAGAAGGAACAGATGATTATCGTTACTTCCCAGAGCCTGACTTGGTGCGTCTGTCAATCGACGATGAATGGTTAGAGCGCGTTAAATCAGAAATTCCTGAACTGCCAGATGCTCGTAAAAAACGCTATGTTGAAGAATTAGGCTTAACACCTTATGACGCGGGCGTGCTTGTTATTTCTAAAGAAATTTCAGATTTCTTTGAAGCGATGGTAGCTGATGGTGCAGATGCAAAACTTTCAGCTAACTGGTTAATGGGCGATGTTTCAGCTTATTTAAATGCTGAACAAAAAGATTTAAAAGATACAGCATTAACACCAGAAAACCTTGCTGGTATGGTGAAGTTAATTACGGACGGTACAATTTCTTCTAAAATCGGTAAAAAAGTATTTGCTGAATTAGTAGAAAATGGCGGTTCAGCTGAAGACATTGTAAAAGCAAAAGGTTTAGTTCAAATTTCAGATGAGAGTGCCTTATTAGCAATTGTTACAGAGGTATTAGATAACAATGCACAATCAATCGAGGACTTTAAAAATGGTAAGGATCGTGCAATTGGCTTCTTAGTCGGTCAAATTATGAAAGCGACAAAAGGCCAAGCGAACCCACCAATGGTTAATAAATTATTACAACAAGAAATTGCTAAACGCTAATTTTTTGCTATTACAACGAGTCAAGAAAGTGTCTTCACTTTCTTGGCTTTTTAAATGTAAAGACTGTACATACTAACAAAAAGTAGCACTTAATAGTTGTCTAAAAAGAGTATTCATAGCAAAATATAGAATAGAAACAATCACATCACTTAAAAAGGGGATAGTATATGAAAACTGAGCAACAATATTTTGAAGAAGCCATTTCAATTCAACAATATATGGATCAGATGACGACGCTAAAAGAAGATAGCTTTCTAATTTATGATGGTTTTGAAGTGCCAACAAACGATGGTTTTGTAACGTTACTGAAGGACAAGCAACCTAAAATTTTAACCATTACAGAAGATTGGTGCGGCGATGCAATGCTAAATAATCCAATTATTCGCCGTGTTGCAGAAGCAGCTGGATTAGATATGCGTACAGTTTTCCGTGATGCAGATACAGATTTAATCGACCGTTATTTAACAAATGGTGGACGCGCGATTCCAATGTATATCTTATTAAATGAGTCGGGACAAGTGATAGGTAAATGGGGACCACGTGCGCCAGAGTTACAGGATATTGTTGTGAACAAAAGAGCGACGTTGCCAGATAAAGAAGACCCGAATTTTGAGGAAGCACAAAAATCGCTTTACGCTGAAATTCGTGAAGACAATATTACTAACAAAACAAATTGGACTTATGTATATGAAGATTTCAGAAAACATGTAACAGCAGCATTACAAAAATAAAACACTTTGTTAGCGCCAGAGGTGTTTGCACTGGCGTAGTAATAGTAGTGCAACATTTCAACGAAAAATTCGTTGAAAGTATTAGAATCTTATGAAGCAGGAAGGTATGTTATGAAACGAGCAAGAATCATTTATAATCCTACATCTGGGCGAGAAGTGTTTAAAAAGCATCTACCAGAAGTATTGGAGAAACTAGAGGTAGCAGGCTATGAGACATCTTGTCACGCAACAACTTGTGAAGGTGATGCAATAGAGGCAGCAAAAAATGCAGTAGAACGTGGATTTGATATTATCATAGCAGTTGGTGGCGATGGGACGTTAAATGAAGTTGTTTCTGGTGTAGGCCAATTCGAAAAACGTCCGAAAATTGGTCTAATTCCTATGGGGACAACGAACGATTTTGCACGTGCTGTCCATATACCACGAAATATTGATGAAGCCGTTGATATTATTATTAAAGGCGATACCTTACCAGTTGATGTTGGATTGTTAAATGGAGAACGCTATTTCATCAATATTGCTGCTGGAGGACGTATTACTGAGCTAACGTACGAAGTACCTAGCAAAATGAAAACAATGCTTGGACAGCTTGCCTACTATTTAAAAGCAGTTGAAATGATTCCATCTATTAAGGCATCACATATGCGTATTGAATATGATGGTGAAGTATTCGATGGCGATGCCATGATGTTTTTATGTGGCTTAACGAATTCAGTAGGAGGCTTTGAAAAGCTTGCACCAGATGCGAGCATAAACGATGGCTACTTCACATTAATAGTATTAAAAAAAGTAAGCTTGCCAGAATTTATTCAACTTGCAGCAATGGCTTTACGAGGCGAGCATTTAAAGGATGATCGCGTTATTTATAAAAAAGCAAGTGTCGTAAAAGTAACGACGGATAGTGAAGTTCATTTAAATTTAGATGGTGAATATGGTGGAGATGCGCCTGCGACTTTTGAAAACTTAAAACGCCATATTGAAATTTTTGTACCAATTGAAGATATTCGTGAGGAAGACCGTATTTAGATTAACAAAAAGCGTAAATTTTATTTTATAAATTTACGCTTTTTGTATTTTATTTACATATAATGAAGGGTTGTGAACGAATTAAGAAAAATGTTTGGCAAATGTGCGTATATTACTTGAACAAAATTTGAAACCTTTATAATAGGCCGAAATATCGGACCATAATAAAGGTTTTTTTCGTTGGAATAGTGGAAAATATGGGTATGGGAAAGGGAAAGGAAGTGGTGCAGTTGTATAAGTCACAGGAAAAAAAGCTTATTTGGTTAAGTTTTGGTGTTGCAATTATCATGCTACTTTCCATACTTGGAAGAATATTTGGAAGTTAGGAGGGCAATGAGATGATTAATGAATCAGCAGTCTTTTGGAGTCGTGCGTTAACGGAGCTTACGTTATCATTCCACATCATTTATGCAACGATTGGTGTCGGTGTGCCGTTAATGATCATGATTGCACAATGGACTGGATATAAAAAGAATGATGAACATTATATTTTGATGGCGCGACGTTGGGCACGAGGTTTCGTCATTACCGTTGCTGTAGGAGTCGTAACAGGAACAGCTATTGGATTGCAATTATCGTTACTATGGCCAAATTTTATGCAACTTGCAGGGCAAACGATAGCATTACCGCTCTTTATGGAAACCTTTGCATTTTTCTTTGAAGCCATTTTCTTAGGAATTTATTTATATACATGGGATCGCTTTGATAGCCAGAAAAAGCATATGTTACTCCTAATACCTGTTGCAGTTGGTGCATCCATGTCAGCTGTCTTTATCACAATGGTAAATGCCTTTATGAACGCACCTCAAGGCTTTGATATTGTGGACGGACAGCTTGTGAATATTCAACCATTTCTAGCAATGTTTAACCCGGCTATGCCAACAAAAGTTGCGCATGTTCTCGTAACAGCCTATATGACATCAGCATTCGTCTTGGCAGCCATTGCAGGCTACCGTATGCTCAAAGGCTCAGATCATGTTTACCATAAAAAGTCTCTATTTTTACTGATGAAAATCGGTTTAGTTTCATCAATTGCAGCAGCAATTATAGGCGATTTCTCAGGTAAATATTTAGCGGAATACCAACCAGAAAAATTAGCAGCGGCTGAATGGCATTTTGAAACAACAGATAAAGCTTCATTGGTTTTATTCGGTGTATTGGATGGCGAGGAAGTTAAGTATGCCATCAAGGTTCCTTATGCTTTAAGTATACTAGCACGCAATAATCCAAATGCAGAAGTAATTGGTTTAGATCAATATGCGGAGGAAGACAGACCACCACTTTATATACACTATCTTTTTAATATTATGGTCTTTATCGGCATGTTTATGGTATTAGTGTCTTTCCTTTACGTAGTAGGGAAACCACGAGGTTGGCGCTTTATTCATGCACGATGGTTTAGATGGATTATTGTAGCAGGTGCTCCACTGTCAATTATTGCGATTGAAGCCGGTTGGTGGCTTGCGGAAGTTGGACGTCAACCGTGGATATTATACGGTATTATGCGCACACCAGAAGGCGCTACAACGAGCGATCATGTAGATTTAATGATGCTGTTATTCACAGGTGTGTATACTGTACTTGGAATAGGAAGTACAGTCGTATTAGTTCGTATGTTTAAAAAGAATCCGATTGAACGTGAAATTGAAGATCGGCATACAGAAAAGGGCGGTGACATCATATGACATTAGAAGTGCTAGGAATTTCAGTTTTATGGATATTCCTTTTCGGTTATGTGATGGTGGCATCTATTGATTTTGGGGCAGGATTTTTCAATGCTTACAGTTTACTTATTGGAAAAAATCATGTCATAACTAATATTATTAAGCGTTATTTATCGCCTGTATGGGAAGTAACAAATGTCTTTTTAGTATTTTTCTTTGTAGGGATTGTAGGATTCTTTCCACAAACCGCCTTCTATTATGGAACGATTTTGCTTGTTCCAGTCAGCATTTCTTTAGTGTTGTTGGCAATTCGAGGGTCGTATTATGCATTTGAGGCGTACGGGGCACGCGGACATATTGGTTACACGCTGACATATGGCGTATCAGGTTTATTGATTCCAGCTTCGCTCTCTGTTGTCTTTGCTATTGCAGGTGGCGGTTATGTAGACATTGTGGAAGGGCAACCTGTATTGAATTATTGGACATTATATACAAGTACATTTGCTTGGAGTATTGTCGTATTAAGTATAGCGGCAGTTCTTTATATATCTGCAGTATTTTTAACGTGGTATGCACATAAAGCAACTGATGTAGAGGCTACAAATTTAATGCGAAAATACGCCCTTATTTGGGCAGCACCTTTAATGATTAGTGCACTTGGTATTATGTATGAGATGAAATCCATTAACCCTGAAAGCTATCAGCATATGGTTAATTTATGGTGGATGTTTGCTATTTCTGCCGTATTATTTATCATTACAGTGATATTACTATGGATGCGAAAAAATTACGGTCTTGCAGTAGGATTATTAATCGCTCAGTTTGCGGTAGCATTTTTCGCCTATGGCATCGCACAATATCCATATTTACTGTATCCGTATTTAACAATTTACGATAGCTTCACAAGCACGCAAATGGCCATTGCATTAGTCATCGTCTTTATTTTAGGATTATGCTTACTTCTGCCTTCGCTTTATTTATTGTTGAAATTATTCCTATTCAACAAAAATTACGTGACAGGAAAAGAAGACCATCATGCATAGGGGGATATAGGTATGGAAAAAATCGAAATATTTTATGCGCCGTTTATAGTCGTCATTATTAGTATCATCATTATGTTTTGGTGGGCACCAAAGGATGATTATGTAAGAAAAAATAAGAAAGAGAGTCGCGAATAGCGGCTCTTTTTTAGCAAAATTAGGACAACCTGATAAATTCAAGCCTTGTTCTTTTTTCCTCCGCTATCACATGCTACAATAAGGAGATTGAAATGGAGGATGTACGAATGTCAGCACCCGTAAAAAAGAATGACCAACTTACAGTTTATATAGAAGATTTAACACATGATGGCAATGGTGTCGCAAAAGTGGACGGCTATCCATTATTTATCAAAGGGGCTTTACCGAATGAAACAGCAGAAGTCCATGTTTTAAAAACATTAAAAAATTATGGCTTTGCAAAAGTCTTGGATATTTTAAAGCCTTCACCTGATCGAGTAGAAGCACCTTGTGATTATTTCAAGCAATGTGGGGGCTGTCAGTTACAGCACTTATCGTATGAAGGTCAGTTAAAGTGGAAGGAAAATATGGTGCGTAATGTTATGCAACGTCTAGGCAAAATCGACGCACCCGTTTTACCAGTGAAAGGGATGGAGGAACCATGGCAATATCGTAATAAGGCCCAAATTCCATTTTCCACAAATGACGCCGGTCAAGTGATTGCTGGTTTTTACAAAACAAAATCCCATACCATTGTCGATATGGATCGCTGTCTCATTCAAACGGGCGAGGCAGACGCAATTCTTTCTGGTCTTAAAAAAGAATTAACAGCTATCGGCATGCAACCATACAATGAGGCATCACATGAAGGCATGCTACGTCACGTCGTAATCCGTACAGCACGTGCAACAGGTGAGGTCATGGTTGTACTTGTGACGAAAAAGAAAAAATTCCCGCAAAAAGATGCCGCTGTAGCGAGCATACTAAAGCTAGTACCAAATGTTACATCCATTATGCAAAACATCAATAGCGATAAAACAAACGTTATTTTTGGTGATGAAACGATTAACCTTTGGGGCAAAGACGTCATTATTGACGCTATCGGCGATGTACGCTTTGAAATTTCAGCACGTTCTTTCTATCAGGTAAATCCACAGCAAACCGAAGTGCTTTACAAGCAAGCGCTTGACTATGCTGATTTACAAGGACATGAACGTGTCATTGATGCCTATTGCGGCATCGGTACCATCTCTTTATTCCTAGCACAAAAAGCAAAAGCGGTGATGGGTGTTGAAATTGTACCCCAAGCTATTGAAGATGCAAAACGCAATGCAGAGCTAAACGGCTTTACCAATACGTACTTCGAGGCAGGCCCAGCAGAGGAAGTCATTCCACGCTGGTATAAGGAAGGCAAGGAAGCGGATGTCCTAGTTGTCGACCCACCACGTAAAGGATGCGACGAAGCCCTTTTACAAACGATTTTAGAGCAGCGTCCTAAACGCGTAGTATACGTATCATGTAACCCAGCCACACTCGCACGCGACCTACGCATCTTGGAAGATGGCGGATACAAAACACAAGAAATACAACCAGTTGATATGTTCCCGCACTCTACACATTGTGAGGCTGTTGCGTGGTTGGCGTTAGTTTAATATACAGGGGACACATATATTATTGATTGATTCGAAAAATTTAAAAGCATTCCTATAAAACTTGAAAAAGTAGATATTTTCAATCCAGACCTTGATTTTGCAAATAACTTTTGCGAAATTGGGGTCTTTTTATATGGAACTTAATTGGAAAATAAGAATGTTCAGCCTATAGGATTAGTACATAGATTTCCATCCGTTCTTTCTAGGATATGAAGATTTCCTATCTTAACACCGGAAATCAGTTGCATTTTATAGGGGCTTTTCAGAAGCTTTGTGATTTGTTATAAGGCTCTAATTTCATGAGGATTTAGAGAATAATTTTTAATTTTACCTCATAATAAAATATGTTGTCAACAATAAGTTTGTGATTTTTATAAAAAATGTTATAATAGTCTTATAATTGTTTTTTTAAATCGTATTTCGAATTCCGCTGACCTTTTTTGCAGATAGAATTTGGATACGTTTTTTTAATATCCCTTATTAAGACGAAGAAAAAAATTAAAACAGTTATGTGGGCTTTTTGAGGTAGGTAGTTGAATTAAATGATTAATTGACTATCTAATAGTAACCGAGGTTTTATTCCATAAGGAGGACTAGAATAATGAATCTAATTAATAAAAAAGTTACACATAAGCGTTTTGGCATGGGTAGTATCGTTAAACATAATGAGTCCATTATTGAAATACATTTTGCAACAGAAAATAAAATGTTTGTTTTTCCTGATGTATTTGGAAAGTACTTAAAATTACATGATAAAAGTGATGCTCAGTTAATTGAAAAAATAATACAAAAAAAGGAAATTGAACGTAAGGAAGAAGAAATGAGGAAGGAAGAAGAAAAAAAACTGCAACGAAGAAACCAAAAACTTCGCTTAGAACACGAAAAACTGATGAAACATCATAAACTGCATCCAGAATCTCAAATGGTTTTTAAATGTGACACAGAAGAACAGACTAGTTCTTTGTTAGAGTGGAAGGTTTTTTCAGGCGCTATAAAAAGTGGTAATAACAAAGGAAAGCCAAACAAACCTAACCGCATGCACCAAAATAGCGCTGTCCTATTAACAGCATTAGATTCCGGCATGTCTGAAAAAGACAGACGTATTTTAGGTGTCTATATGGTGAATGAAGATTTTATCGGTATGCTGTGTGAAGATGGGAATATTCCGGCCCATTCAAAATACAGACTCCAACTTACAGAACAGGAATCGAATCAGCTACTTTTTTGGAAATATTATATAGATAAAAAATACCCTAACAAAATGACATGGAATACAGGTAAATACCGTTATTTTGATAATTTATGGATGGCTCAAATTTTACTTGATATCGTTTCATTGAAAAGTGAACCAACAGAACGAGAATTTGCACAACAATTTTTAAAACATTTTTGTAAAATGAATCAGATAACAGTTCATGATTTACCAAAGCCGAATGGGGCATTATTGCGTATTTAGACGTTATCCCAAAGATAATAAGAATGACAGGGAACTGACATGTTTTTATACAATCTTTTATCAAAAACGAATTCTTATTAATGGGATTCGTTTTTTTTTGTATGAAATATAAATAAGATCTACTGATTTATGTATTTTTAGTTTTTGTCAAAAAAGCCAAGGATTTAATATCAATCCGTGGCTTTTTTTATTGAGTAGATGTAGTTTTATTTATGTTGTTCGCCAATATGATTGAAAAGGGAGGCGGTTAATTCTCTTCGGATTTGCTTAATATGCTTTTCCATTAGTTGTTTGGCTTGATTGGCATCGCCGGCTGCGATGGCCAAGTAAATTTCTTTATGTTCATCTATAGTTTCTTGCGTACGGTCTAAGTCTTTCAAGCGCTGTGTTCGGGTCACACGGATTGTATCTTGCATATGTTCGCTAAGGGTTTGAAATAATTGCGAGAAGATTGAATTATGAGCAGCGAGAACGATATTAATATGGAAGCTTAAATCAGCTTGAATGCCTAGTTCCACGTCATTTTTTACTTGATTCATCATTTCCAATGCTTGCCCAATTCGTTCTAAATCTTCAGAAGTGGCTCGTTGTGAAGCTAAAAAGGCACATTCTACTTCAAGTGTTTGGCGAAGCTCTAGCATTTCATAAATAAGTTTTTTTTCTGTTTTTAAAATGGTAGAGGAAAGCTCTTGTCCTAATGAATGGCATTCAGGTGATTTCAGAAAACTGCCACTGCCTTGTTTAATGTCTATAATTCCTTTTATTTCAAGCTTTCGCAGTGCCTCTCTAACCGATGTTCGACTTACATTAAAGCGACTCGCTAATTCTCTTTCCGTCGGTAGTTTTTCTCCAGGCTGTAATTCTCCATTTAAAAAATATTCCTGTATTTGATCTACAATAACTTGATAAGCTTTTTTCTTTGGTTGCAGCATTTCCTATGTCCTTCCCCTCAATTACATAGTAAAAGTATAAACGCTTTAATCATACAGAATTCCCACTTCGTTAGCAATGAAAGAAAATTATTAATTATTGATATTTTCTGAATATTAAGTATAATAAAAATGGTTGGACCAATTATAATATTTATGAAGATTGGTATAACCTATTCATTTATCATTCATGACTTTGGGAAAATGGGAGAAAAAAAGGGGAGAATAAAATGATGGCAAGTGTAACAAATGAACAATTGGTGAGCGCGCTACAAGGTGTTCTGTCAGAAAGCCAAGTAACGATCAATCAAACAATTTTAGAACAACATAGTAGTGATGAATCTTATCATCAAGCTAGTTTGCCGGATATCGTTGTGTTTCCAACAACAACTGAACAAGTGAGTCACATACTAACTATTGCAAATCAATATAAAGTTCCAATTGTCCCATTTGGCAGAGGAACAAGCTTGGAAGGACATGTAATTCCTTATGAACAAGGGATTACCATTGATTTTTCAGACATGAACAACATAGTAGAAGTGAGGGAGAAGGACTTTCTCGTAAAAGTTCAACCAGGGGTAACGCGTTCGCAGTTAAATAAAGAGTTAAAAAAATACGGTTTGTTTTTTTCAGTGGACCCTGGGGCAGATGCAACACTAGGTGGAATGGCCGCGACAAATGCGAGTGGCACAACGTCTGTTAAATATGGAGTAATGCGCGATCAAGTTCGAGATTTAGAAGTTGTGCTGTCAGATGGTACGGTTATTCATACCGGTAATTTAGCGGAAAAATCTTCATCTGGCTTTCATTTGAACGGTCTTTTTGTAGGGTCTGAAGGAACGCTCGGTTGCTTTACGGAATTGACGCTAAAAGTTTATGGACTTCCTGAATATGTAATGGCTGCTCGAGCATCTTTCAAAACAGTCAATGATGCAGTCGAAGCAGTCGTTAGTATTTTACAGGCCGGAATTCCAATCGCAAGAGTCGAACTGGTTGATGAACCTTCTATGAAACAAGTGAACTTGCATAGTAAAACAGCTTATGAGGAGCAACCAACGTTATTTTTAGAGTTTCATGGAAATGAAGCTGGTTTAAAGCAAGACGTTGATTTTATGAAAGAAATTGTAGCAGAGCATAATTGTCAAAATATAGTTTTTGAGACTGACAATGCAGCGCGAAATCAGCTATGGGAAGCTCGCCATAATTTAGCTTACGCCTATGTCCATGGACATCCAGGAAAAAAACTGATGGTGACAGATGTTTGTTTACCGATTTCTGAGTTAGCAGGGGCTATTGAACATGCGAGAAAAACACTGAATATGTTTGCCCTTACTGGGGGGATTGTTGGACATGTCGGTGATGGCAATTTCCATGTTCTTCTAATGATTGATATGCAGGATGCTAATGACATAGCAAAGGCGGATGAATTTAATGAATTAATTGTTATGTATGCGCTTGAACGAGGGGGAACTTGTACAGGAGAGCATGGTGTCGGTATAGGGAAACAGAAATACCAAGAGAAAGAACATGGGAAAGCACTGCTTGTGATGGAAAAGATTAAACAAGCGCTTGATCCGGATGCACTGTTGAATCCAAATAAAATATTAAAAATAAAGAAATAGGGAGTGGGAATATGAAAATATTAGAAGCGATTAGTACGATAGCTGGAAAATACTTTGCGCTATGGGTCATCTGCATAGCTGTTATTGCTTTTATCATTCCCAACCCATTTTTACTATTTGGGGGCTATATTACAATATTGCTCGGCATCGTTATGTTTGGTATGGGACTAACGTTGAAAGCGGTTGATTTCAAATTAATTTTAACGAATCCAGTGCCCGTTATTATTGGTGTTTGTGCTCAATATCTTATTATGCCGCTGACTGCTTTTTCCATTGCCTATATCATGAACTTACCCGCAGAATTAGCGGCAGGGCTTGTTCTTCTCGGTTCAGTTCCAGGGGGTACTGCTTCGAACGTCATGGTGTATTTAGCGAAGGGCAATGTGCCATTATCCATTACGATGACTTCCTTTTCAACGTTATTAGCGCCAATTGCCACACCATTCATACTTCTATTACTTGCAGGTAAATGGATGCCGGTCGATCCAATGGCAATGTTTACTTCTATTATTCAAGTGATTATTTTGCCGATTATTTTGGGGATTGTTATTCGGAAATTTGCCCCACAGATTGTAGAAAAGAGCATTAACGTCATTCCTCTTATCTCAGTAGTGGCTATTATCATTATTGTCTCTGCAGTTGTTGCTGGCAATGTTGATAGCATAGCATCGGCAGGATTTATTATTTTTACGGCAGTAATGCTTCATAATGCATTTGGACTGCTGCTTGGCTATTTAACCGCGCTACTATTAGGACTTGATGAAAGTAATCGGAGAGCGATTTCCATTGAAGTGGGGATGCAAAACTCTGGTCTTGGGGTAGCATTAGCCACTGCCCATTTTGGTCCGTTAGCTGCCTTACCGAGTGTTCTTGGTGCTGTGTGGCATAATATTTCCGGTCCAATTCTTGCTACTTATTGGTCGAAAAAAACGGAAAACATTGAACATCAGCTTAGTGAAAAAATACAAGAAAGCAACGTCGAAACACAAGTATAAGAGATGGTAGACGTTATCAATATAATAAGACAAGAACGAATTCCAATTTTGCTGGAATTCGTTCTTCTTTTTTGCTCGTTATAGGTTTGTTACGATCGATTTCTTTTAGGATAAATCTTTTCACAAATAAATGTATTGTCAAAGGTTAGTAAAACTAATGTTTGCAGGGTTTTTTTATGGCAAGCATAGCAGCAGTAGTGAGAAACGAAACTTATTCTCTTGCAATATCGTCTACAACTTGACAGAAGTGCGAAAACGGGAGTATTATACATTAGCTACCGAAAAAAAGCTATAGTGAAGTAATAATTTTCCGAAATTTATACGAACAATCTAACATTAGATTTCTATTAATAAGTAATAGGTAGGTGCAGAAATGAAAAGTCTAATAAGTAAAAAAAGTGACTTATTAAACAGTTTTTTAGGGATATATATAGTAGCTGTAGTCATGTTATGGATGAAAACATACATCACGCAAACAGCACAATTTGATTTAGGTGTAGAAGGAGCACTTCAACATTTCCTTTTACTCTTAAATCCACTAGGTTCAGCAATGCTATTTTTAGGGATTGCTTTTTTAATTAGAGGAAAGAAAAGATATACATTACTGCTTGTTATTTACACGCTGATGTCAATTCTTTTATATGCTAATGTAGTGTATTACAGATTTTTTAGTGATTTTATTACATTACCGACCATTTTCCAAACGCAAAACTTTGGCGATTTAGGTGGTAGTATTCTTTCATTATTAAAACCTTATGATATTTTGTTCTTTGTGGATGTCGTTGTCATGTTTTATTTACGATTCTCAAGCAAAGTTCCAAAAGAAACAAAATCATTTGGATATAAAAAAGCAATGACGATTATTGCTTTTGCATTAATCGTATCAGTTGTCAATTTAGGATTAGCTGAGGCTAGTCGCCCTCAACTATTAACGCGAGGGTTTGATAGAAACTATATTGTGAAATATTTAGGTATGTATAACTATACGATTTATGACTCAGTAGAAACGATGAAAGCTTCCTCACAAAGAGCGTTGGCTGATAGTAGTGATATTACCGAAGTAATTAACTATACAAAATCGAACTACGCTAATCCGAATGCAAAATATTTTGGTGCAGCAAAAGGAATGAACGTAATTTATTTACACTTAGAATCATTCCAAAACTTCCTAATCGACTATAAATTAAACGGTCAAGAAGTTACACCATTTTTAAATTCATTAGCAAAAGATAATCATACATTGTATTTCGATAATTTCTTCCATCAAACTGGTCAAGGTAAAACGTCTGATGCAGAATTTATGTTAGAAAACTCTTTATTCGGATTACCACAAGGTTCTGCCTATATTACAAAAGCACAAAATACGTATCAAGCAGCACCAAGTATTTTAAAAGATTATGGTTATACATCGGCTGTCTTCCACGGTAACAACGGAAGCTTCTGGAACCGAAATGTTATATATAAATCATTTGGATTTGATAAGTTTTATGATGCAAGTTATTATGACACAGCCTCTTCAGATAACATGGCTGAATATGGTTTGTTAGATAAACCGTTCTTTGAACAATCGCAAAGCTTTTTAAATTCTTTACCACAACCGTTTTATACTAAATTAATTACGGTAGGGAACCATTATCCATATAAAATGAATCAAGACTTAGTAACAATCGATAAAGCGAATACAGGCGATGCAAGTGTAGATAATTATTTCCAAACAGCACGCTATGCCGACGAAGCAATTGAACAAATGTTTAATCAACTAAAAGAATCAGGTTTATATGATAATTCAATGATTGTTCTTTATGGTGACCATTATGGTATTTCAGACAATCATAATGCAGCAATGGAACAAGTTTTGGGGAAAGAAATTACACCATATGAAAGTGCTAATTTACAACGTGTCCCATTATTTATTCATGTTCCAGGTATGCAAGGTGGTATCAACCATACGTATGGTGGTCAAACAGACTTGCTGCCAACACTTTTACATTTACTAGGAATTGATACGCAAAACTTTATTCAATTCGGTTCAGATTTATTATCAGATGAGCATAATGAAATTGTGCCATTTAGAAATGGCGATTTTGTGAGTCCAAAGATTTATTCAATTAATGAAAAATTTTATGATAATAAAACTGGATTACTACTAGATGATAGTCAACTAGAGGCAGCACAAGCTATTAAAAAAGAAGTAGATTTTAAATTAGGCTTATCTGACAAAGTAGTGAATGGTGATTTACTGCGATTTTATAAACCAACAGGTTATACGCCAGTAGATCCTTCAAAGTACAATTACAACAAAGATGACAGTATAGAAGCTAAATAATAATTAGTAGGCAGTTCAAGATGATGAGTTTGATATCACGAAGTTTATGATATTGTACCGTTAGCTAGGACTGCCTTTTCGCTTTTTAACACGAGCTGCTAGTGCATAGTATTTCCTGATTTTAGAAGTTAGAAATCTAATTAAAGTAGGAACTGTATGAAGATAAATAACAAAAGCTAGGTTATACTATAATAATGACTTTATTGCTGAAACTAGCATTACGGTGTTAAGGACGATTCGTTTTTAGAAGTAGAAGCAATGAAGTTTTAGGGGATAAGTGAATAACCGAATATCCTATAATGAGAGGGTTTGAAGTAAAATATGACGAATAATTTTTGGCGGGATTTACCGCGACCATTTTTTGTACTTGCTCCAATGGAAGATGTGACGGATGTTGTGTTTCGTCATGTCGTAAGTAAAGCAGGTAGACCAGATGTATTTTTTACCGAGTTTACAAATTCAGATAGCTATTGTCATCCAGAGGGTCAGAAAAGTGTGCGAGGACGTTTGCTTTTTACTGAAGATGAACAGCCTATGGTTGCTCACATATGGGGAGATAATCCTGAATATTTTAGACAAATGAGTATTGGTATGGCGGAGCTTGGTTTTAAAGGTGTTGATATTAATATGGGCTGTCCTGTACCGAATGTGGCTTCACGAGGCAAGGGAAGCGGTCTTATTTTACGTCCTGATGTTGCTGCGGAACTTATTCAAGCAGCGAAAGCGGGTGGACTGCCTGTCAGTGTGAAAACAAGACTTGGCTTCACAGAAGTGGATGAGTGGCAGGAATGGCTTACACATATTTTAAAACAAGATATCGCTAACTTATCAATCCATCTGCGTACGAGAAAAGAAATGAGCCAAGTAGAAGCACACTGGGAGCTAATTCCGGAAATTAAAAAATTACGAGATCAAATTGCACCAAATACGCTATTAACAATCAATGGAGACATCCCTGACCGTGCAACAGGTATGAAGCTAGTTGAACAATATGGTGTGGATGGCGTGATGATTGGACGAGGTATTTTTAAAAACCCATTTGCTTTTGAAAAAGAGCCAAAGGAACATAGTAGTAAAGAATATCTTGATCTTTTAAGATTACAGCTTGATCTTCAAGATCAATATGCTGAGGAGCTACCACGTTCAGTTACTGCGCTGCATCGCTTTTTCAAAATCTATGTTAAAGGATTCCGCGGGGCAAGTGAATTAAGAAATCAGTTAATGAATACAAAGACAACGGATGAAGTACGCGAATTGCTCAATCAATTTGAATAGGTGCCAGTCACTCAAACAATTCTAAATTGTTTGAGTGACTGGCACGTACTACATTCTTACTACGTAGTATCTTAATATTACTTATATTTACCTAATATTCTTTAGATAATACTACTAGTGTCGACAAAAATTGACATGTAATTTATAATGTAAAATTGTAATAATGTTAGTATTATTTTAAGAAAATGAAAAGGCAAACTTACTGAAAGGTAAGGACGCAAAGCTACGAGTCTAAAATCCTATTGGGATTATGATAGTCGGGTTGCCAAAATAATAAACGATTATTTGGCTATCCTTAATTTTTATAATAAGGGTAGTTTTTATTTTCCTAAAAGGAGACAAATTAAAGAACTATAGCGTTAATAAAGTCTTGTTAGTATAGGATAGTAAAAAAACTATATGAAAAAGGAGATTAAAAATGTTAGTCGTTGATAAACCGAAATATAATATGGCGATTTATGAAGCAAAAAAAGAAGTACACGTTCAAGTTCATGGGTTTATTAAAACAGAGCTTGTAGAGGAATATATAAAAGATTTGGAAGAGACTGTGGCGAAAGTACCAAAAAAATCCTATACCTTTGTAGTTGATGCAACGTATCAATCACCTGTTCCATCTAAAGTTTCAGCGGAGCTAGGGCAAACATTAATGTTTTACGCATCACTTGGCTTCAAAGATATCTATATTGTCAATCCAGCCTCTAAAATTGCCTATGTGCAAGTGAGAAATGCTTTAGAGGGAGTGAATTTCCCAGGAACAGTAGTTGACAATGTATCACAATTAGCAACACGATAGTTTTTAAATCACTAGAAGCATATTTGGAGGAATTTATGATGCCAACATTACAAGATGTATATACATATGAAATCATTACAAAAGACCAACCAGACTTAATTGAAAAAGCGGCAACATGTTTAGCAAAAACATTTGTTGGAGTAGATGTAGCCGGTAAATGGGTGCAAGAACCGATAATCGGGTACTCCTTAAAATTACCTTATGATGATTTCTACCAATTCACGAAAGAATACATTGAAGACAATGTGCATCAAGGATACTGTGTTGTTGCGCTCGATGCAGAGCGTAATGTAGTAGGCGCTTTAGTTGGAGATACAAACGCACTGGAAATACATGAAGGTCCTATTTTTAGTGGCACGTTTTCTGATATGAATATAGTGATGGATGTATTAGAGGATATCGATGTTCGTTTCTTAAATGACTATAAACAACGTTATGGAAAAGAAATGGAAGATAATGAAGTGCTGCATTTATTTTTATTAGGTGTCATCGCTGAGCACAATCGCCATGAAATTGTACAAACGTTAGGTGATATTTTAGTTCAAAAAGCATCTGAAGAAGGGTTAAGACTGGTGTTAGCTGAAGCAACAAATCCGAAGTCAATGAGCTTGTTACAGAAGTATCATGGATTTGAAAAGTATGTAAATGTTGAAGGGGATTTCATTGTTCATAAATACGAAAGCAATGAGCATTTAAACGATATCCCAGCGACTGTAGCTGATGGAATTTATATTATTGTAAAAGAGTTATAAAACATCATAGGTAGAGAGAATAGGAGATTTTTATATCATGGATGCTATTATGCTAGTGATTATAGTATTTTTATTATGCACGTCCTTGTATTTTGCTTACCGATATTTTTCGCTTAAACGTCAGGCTGATAGTCAGAGTGAAGTGACAAACGGGGCAGAGGAATTATCTGCAAGTCAATTAAAAGAGCAATTTCATCTATACGAAAAAAATATAAATGAAAAAGGTCAAAATCTTGTTGAACATGGAGAGTATGCAGCGGAGAAGGCTGATATCGTTAGAGCAGCCATTGATGAGGTAGGAAAAGGGTTAAAAAAACAATTAGTAGCTACTGAGGAAAGTTCAACTTCGATTGAAGACATCACAGTGGCTATCGAAGAACTGTCTATAAGATCAAACCAAATTTCAGAACAATCGAATACGACGTTAGAATTGACGCAAGAAGGTAACGAAAAGCTAAAAGATTCGATGGTGAAAATGGAGCAATTTGATCAAACGATTAATACAACTTTTGATGCAATCAATATCCTTGGAGAAAAATCACATGAGATTGGCAAGATTGTCAAAGTAATTACAGGGATTTCAGAGCAAATCAATCTATTAGCATTGAACGCAGCTATTGAAGCAGCTCGTGCAGGTGAACATGGAAAAGGGTTTGCTGTCGTTGCGGATGAAGTTCGTAAATTAGCAGAACAATCGCAACAGTCCGCTGCTGAAGTATCGAATATCGTAAAAAATATTCAAGAAGAGACGGATCGAGTGGTTACATCCATGAAGCAAGGAACGGAAGAGTTTGCACAAACGAATACTACCATTTTAGAAATTGGTACGATGTTCGAAAGAATTGTAGAAACGACAAAAATTATTGCTGAAAATAATGCCAATTCATCTGCAAGTACAGAAGAATTATCTTCAAGCTCTCAGCAAATCATGGTGGCAATGAGAGACATTTCGTTCATTTCACGTGAATCTGTGGAAATGTTTGAGGAGCTAGTTGAAATTAGCGATGACGAATTAAGTACAATGGATAAATTAGTGCAAGAAGCAGGCAACCTTGTCAGCTTAAAAATATAGAGAAATCGGTGCCAGACACTAAAACAATTCAAAATTGTTTTAGTGTCTGGCACTCTTTCATATATTCTAGTAAAAGCTAATAGGGGTAGATATCCATGGACAAACAAAATAGCAAATACAGATGGGTAGTATTTGTTGTTGTATTGTTAACTTATTTGTTAATGGCGAGCCAACGCACAGCGCCAGGATTAATTACAGACCAATTAATGAGTGATTTTCAGGTCACGGCAGCAACGATTGGCTTATTAACAAGTATCCAATTTTTTGTATATACAAGCTTACAAGTACCAATGGGGATTTTGGCTGATCGTTACGGCCCAAATGCTTTTTTAATTTTAGGGGCGACACTTACAGGGATCGGTACAATCATTTATAGTCTTAGTACACATGCACTTATGCTATTTTTTTCGAGAATACTGACTGGAGTAGGGGATGCAACAATTTGGGTTAATATGGTGCTTATTTTGGCACAATGGTTTCATCGTAAGGAGTTTGTACGTTTAATTGGTCTGGCAGGTATGACTGGAAGTCTAGGGTTTTTATTGGCGACAGTCCCCTTCTCCACGTGGATTGATTTACTAGGTTGGAGGATGGCTTTTTGTAGCGCAGGTCTACTATTGACCCTGTGTGGCCTAGTCCTTTATTTTGTACTTGTAAAAAAGCCTAAAACACGCTTTATCAACGAGCAAATTTTTGTAACCGATGAAGAACAACGTGATAAAACATCCGTATTACTGAAAAGAATATTTACCAATCCCCAAGCATGGGCTCTATTTTTTTGTCATTTTGGCGTAGTAGGAGGTTATGTAGGATTTATCAGTTCCTGGGCTGTACCATACGGAATGAGTTTATATGAAATGACACGTTCGGATGCAAGCCAATTGATTATGGTTGGTCTTATTGGGGCACTAATCGGAGCTCCTCTAACTAGTTGGCTGGCTAGCAGGCTAGATACGATTAAAAGGCCTTATATTGTCGTGCATAGTATTGTTTTACTTAGTTGGTTTACGTTTCTTATATGCAATGGACATCCAGCTTTTTTCTTGCTGTTGGTACTATTTTTTATCATCGGCTTTGGGTATGGAGCAAGTGCATTAACATTTGCGGCTGTACGGCAATCATTCCCTTTACACGAAGCTGGTGTAGTTTCGGGATTTGCCAATACAGGGGGCTTTTTAAGTGCCGTTTTGTTGCCCATTATTTTTGGTTATTTATTAGATCATTTTCAATCTGTTTCAGGTTATGTAGATGATGGCTACTACTATGGTTTTATAGTGCCAGTTCTTTTCTCCATCATTGGTTTGTTTGGTGTGCTGTATTTTAAGGAAAAGCGTAGTATCTAAAGGTGTGGAATTGAAAATGAGAGCCACAATCTAAAAATAAAAGTTTATAAATTGTGTTTATCGGAAAAAATGAAATTACTGTGAATGAATAGAAAGCTCTAGTTGTTAAATTTATTATACTAATAGAGCAGTTTAGTTGAAGAAATAGAAGTAGAAGGGTATTTTAAATAGGTAAACTAAAGTGGAAATATAGCGGTCTATATTGGTAAATTTTTTGTTCCACTTTATGTATGGAAGGAGTATTAGTGTTTTGGGAATAACAAGTATGGTCGGATACGTAATTATAGGTGCATTACTTATTCTTTTATTAGTATTCATCTTCGTCATGATAAAAGGGGCAAGAAAGTAAGTGCCAGGTACTAAAACAATTCTGAATTGTTTTAGTGCCTGGCACCTTTTATTTATTTTTGTCTTTTTTCAGCCATTTCTACAAGTCGTTTCGTGATTTCTCCACCTACGGAACCGTTCGCGCGAGAAGAAGCATCTGGCCCAAGTTGTACGCCGAATTCTTGTGCGATTTCATATTTCATTTGATTAACAGCTTCTTGTACACCAGGAACTTGAAGTTTATTGGAACTTCGATTTTTATTAGCCATTTTTCTCACCTCCTTGTGCTATTAGAATGGTCGGCAGTTTGATTTTCATACATTTAAAAACAAGGAAATGTGCAATCTACATACTATAGGCGAGGAATAATTGCAAAGCTAGCTAAAAATACAATTTACTCTGTTATAATAAAGCCTGGCTCTTATAAATTCAGATTTTGCAAGGAAATCAAGGAGGTTTTGCTATGACGAATAATGATATTTTGATTCGTTTACGATATGCACTAGATATTAAAAATACGGATATGGTAGAAATTTTTAAGCTTGGTGGCATGAAATACACTAAAGAGGATGTATTAAACATGCTTATCAAAATTAAAGAAGATGAAGAAGATATCCCAGAGAATTACATTAAATGTAATAACAAAATGGTAGAGGCATTTTTAAATGGTTTAATTACTTTTAAACGTGGCCCTCAACAATCAAAACAAGGTCAACAGGAAGGGCCACCACCGCTTACAGGGAAAGAAAGCCCAAATAATATGCTTTTGAAAAAAGTGAAAATTGCAATGGCTTTAACAACGGAAGATATGCTTGATATTTTATATGAAGGTGGCGTAACAGTATCGAAAGGTGAGTTAGGTGCGATTTTAAGAAATCCTAGTCATCGTAATTACAAAGAATGTGGCGATCGCTTTGTGAGAAACTTTTTAAAAGGTTTAACATATAAATATAGAGATTAAGTATTAAATTGTTAAAGCGAATTGTGGTCGGATGCTTACCTACAGTAAGCGTCCCGCCTTTGTTTGTATTGGATGAAGTACATAATAACAATAAAAGCAATAAAAAATAAATTGAAAAATCACCATTATTTTCTTTGAACAGTTGATAAATGTGACGAAATTGTGTACAATTAAATTGACACAAAGTTGTCACAAAGGGAAAAGAAATGTTCATGAATAGAGGGGTGCTTTTTATGATATTTTTTGATTTTATTTTAATTGCTATTTCTTGCATTAGTATTCCATTAATAGTTGCTGTTATGTTAGACATTTTTTATGCAGAACGTAAAAAAGTTCGTTTTTCATTACGCCGTACTTCTGTATGGTATATGTGCGTTTTTGCATTATCCTTTATTCCAGCTGTCTTACTCGTAACACAACTTGCATAATTGAATAAACATTTAGGGGTAAGTGTTTATCAGAAATTTAAGCAGCAATAACGTGTTTACGTTGTCGCTGCTTATTTTTTGTAAGGACTTTTTACAATAAAGAAGAATATTTTTACATAGTAATTATTTCATTGTTTGTACATAAGTAGTAAAATAAGAGCATGGACTAAATAGTAATTTTGGAAGCTGTATTGATTATTTTTTACTATTATGTTAATTTGAGGAGAAATAAGGGCAAATCTACTGAAAGGTAGAGACGCAAAGCTACAGGTCTAAGGCAGATAACGCTATGATGGCTGGGTTGCAAAAGATTAGTAGTTATTGGGATTTATTATTTTTTTATCTTTAATAACCTATTTCTTTTGAAATAGGTTATTTTTTTTTGACCTATAAAATATAAAGAGGAGGAATTATCTATGCAATTTTTAAAAAATGTTTCATTGAAAAACAAATTATTACTTACAGTTTCAATTATTGTTTTAATGTTGATTTCTATCGTTACAACGCAAAGTATTAGTGAGCTTAACAAAAGAATGAATGTAGATTTGGAACAAGAGTTAAAAAGTGTTGGTATATTGACAGCTATGAATCTCGATAGTGATCAGATAAAACATTTATTAAATGAAAAAGGGGAAAGTAATCCCGATTTTAAAAATCTCCAAAAACAGCTAGATATGATTCAGGAAGAACAGGGGATAATGAGCTGGAGTTATATTTGGGATATGAAAGATAAAGGTGTAAATCCGATAGGGTATACATCCAACTTGAATGAGGTCTATGAAGCTGGTGAGATTTTCGAAGATTTAGCAGATGAACATGTAGCAACAGCTAAGCGTGCAATTGACAGTAATCAGTCTGAAGTGACGAACGTATTTGAAGATCAATTTGGTGCTTGGAGAACAGTATTTACCCCTATTAAAGATGATAATGGCAAAATGATCGCCTTATTAGGTATTGATTATTCCGCAGATTACATAAATACAATCATTAAAACAAGTATGACAAAACAAATTGCAATTGCAGTTGTTGGTTTGATTATTTTACTAATTTTACTTTACATAATTATCGATCGACTATTAAAACCTCTTAAGAAAGTAGTCGATGTTGCAAATCAAGTGGCAAATGGTGAATTGCAACAAGTTGAATTAGAAATTACAAAAGATGAAATAGGGAACTTATCTCAATCTATTCAAACGATGGTTACCAATTTGCAACATATTATTTTAAATATTAGAAATACATCTAATCATGTTTCTTCTGCTGCAAGTCAGTTAACTGTCAATGCAGGAGAGTCGTTTAACAGTTCTACCGATATTGCAAAGGATATGAAACGTATAAATGAGAATGCGGAAGCATCTATGGTGATGACAGAAGAAACTGCTGCAGCTATGGAAGAAACAGCAACAGGTATTCAACAAATAGCTGACTCAGCAAATACTGCTGCCGAATCATCTATAGCAGCATCTCTTGCTTCTGAACGTGGAGATAAAGTCGTGCAACAAGTTATATCCCAAATGGAGCTAATTAATGGTTCAGTAGAACAAATTGGCAAAACCATTAATGGCTTACATGTTAATACGAATAAAATTAGCGATATTGTGAGTCTTATTACAGCAATTGCGGATCAAACTAACTTACTTGCTTTAAATGCAGCTATTGAAGCAGCAAGAGCAGGAGAACATGGTAAAGGTTTTGCAGTGGTAGCAGATGAAGTGAGAAGGTTGGCAGAGCAATCCTCGCAATCAGCAACAGAAATATACAATCTAATTAGTACGATTCAATCCGATTCAAATGCTTCCATTGTCGTGATGGAAAAAGGAAAAGCAGATGTAAAAGCAGGTATGGAATATACAGATGAAGTAGGGGAAATCTTTAAAGAAATTCTTACATCATCGGAAGAAGTCGCTAGTCAAATTCGTGAAATTTCAGCAGCCTCTCAGCAAATTTCTGCTTCGTCAGAGGAAGTTGCAGCGTCTGTCAATAACATTAAACAATCAGCGGAGCTTTCATCAGAGTTTTCATCTAATGTGTCAAAAGCGACACAGGAACAATTAACGACGATGCAAGAAGTGAAAGAGGCTTCTTCTTCTTTAGGAATAACAGCACAAGAATTACAAGCGCTTGTAGCAAAATTCAAATTGGAGAATGATGAAAATGGAAAATAATTTAGCACAAAAAAATGTTCTGATTACTGGTTCTAGTAAGGGCATCGGAAAAGCAATTGCACTTGCATTCGCAAAACAAGGTGCCAATGTATTGATTAACTATATTGGTGACGATCATGAAGCAGAAGAAGTGCGAGCACAGGCTGAAAAGCTAGGTGTACGAGCTTATAAATACCGTGCTGATGTATCAGACTCTCATCAAGTACAGGACATGTTCCGATACATGGATAGTCATCTAGGGCAGATTGATATTCTTGTAAATAATGCAGGATTTGCACAAGCTTCTAGCGTGCTAGATTTAACAGACGAACAATGGGACAGAATGATTAAAGTACATCTTTATGGATGTTTTTATAATTGCCGAGAAGCAGCGAAACGAATGAAGGAACGAAACAAAGGCAAGATTATTAATATTTCTTCAGATATTGGTAGTCTAGGTTGTGAAGAGTTTACGCATTACTCAGCTGCAAAAGGCGGCATTAATGCATTTACGAAAGCTTTGGCAAGAGAATTAGCGCCCAACATCTTAGTAAACGCTGTAGCTCCTAGTGGGACACTCACAGATATCCTACAAGAATTTGGAGAGAACTATATTGAAGAGGAATCTGCAAAGTATCCATTAAAACGCTTGGCACAACCTGAGGAAATCGCAAAAAGTGTACTTTTTTTAGCCTCTGACAACGCTGATTTCTATACAGGTCAGATTTTAACGCCTAATGGTGGAGTAGTGATGAACGGATAATGTAAGAACTAAGGAGCAATAAAAATGTTGAATATTTTAATCTTTAGCGTGTACTTAATTTTTATTTATTATATTGGTTATAAGGGGTATAAACGCGTTAATACGGCAGAAGATTTAATCGTAGCCGGATGGAGCATGCCTCTCTCAGTTGTGACGGGAAGTTTAATTGCGGCTTTATTAGCCGCTCCGTTCTTTTTTGCAGCTGTCGGTTCTGGTTATACGAGTGGCGGCTTTGAGGGATCAGCGACGATGGGTGGTTTAGGGACCTGTATGATTCTTGGTGCGCTTATATGGACCAAACCGCTTAGAAGATTAAAAGGATGGACATTAGCAGACTACTATGGCTTAAGATATGGTAGTAAAAAGTTAGGAGCTTACACAGGGATTGTAATGGCTATCGCCTTTGGAATCTTTAATGCAGCAGCTTTAACGGTTGGTGGAACGTATATTATCCAGCAATTGCTACAAATAGATTTTGTTCCAGCAGCATTATTATTTGTATCGTTAACAGCACTGTATTCTGTAATTGGCGGTTTATGGGCTGTAGCCTACACAGAAATCGTACAAGGTGCGCTAGCAGTAGCTGGTATTTTAGGTATTACCATTTTTGTGTTTATTTATTATCCTGATGTGACGTTTAATCCGGAGTGGTGGAATATAAGTGAATTGTTTAATAAGGCAGGAGCTGAATTTTGGACGTTATATCTTGTATTAGCGCTTGGTGATATCCCTGCTGTTGACTTAGGTCAAAGGGTAGCCGCCGCGAAAAGTCCAAAAGTAGCACAACGCAGTATGATTATAGCTGGTATCGTTATTATAGCGATTAGTTGGATTCCTGGCATGTTAGGTGAAGCCTTTAAAACAATTTATCCTAATAGCACAAATCCAGAAACGTTAATGCTAGCATTTGCACAAGGATACTTTCCTCCTCTTTTAGCTGCAATCTTTTTAACAGCAATGGCAGCGATGGGAATGTCGACTGTTGCCGCATGTTATGTTGCAACTTCTGGTATTATCACAAAGAATATTTATTTAGACTTTATTAATCGTAATCCTAATCCTAAAAATTTATTGAGATTTTCAAGACTTGTGATTTTAAGCAGTGCAGTATTAGGCTTAATCTTGGCTGTTAGCTTCCAAAAAGTAATTGATTTAGCTTACTTAGCTTGGGACGTAATATTCGTGACGATTTTTTGGCCAATTGTCTTAGGTCCATTTTGGAAGCGGGTCAGTACGCCAGCTGTCTGGGCAAGTATATCGGTCGGGCTGATCTATTATATAATCACAACACTAACTTTTGTACCTAGTTTATCCATACAGTCTGAAGGCTTTATAGGTTTAATAAACGAATTATGGCAGGCACCTGTTTTCTCTGGAGTAGTCATTTCAGGTATAACGATAGTGATTGTCAGTTTGCTTGTGCCACCTTCACAACATGTGCTAGATATGCATAAAATTGAAAAAGATAAAACATTAGATAATGTAGGCAGTAAGGACGAGCTAGTGAAACAACAATAAGCTCTGTGTTAGCTTAAAAAGACTTGTTCAACAACACGAAACACTTGAGGATACCAGTGTTTCGTGTTTTTTTATTATCCAAAAATGAAGAATGAAAAGAGAGATAGCTGAATAAGATTTCTACTATAGAGATGTATTTTCCCTATCTATTATTTTGTTGAAAGTGGGATAATAATGAAAACAATCTTTCTAGTATTGTTAGGTACGATATATTTGTTTTTAGCAATGGCAATGGATGCTGAATTCATAAAAAAATTGTACTTTTTAATTGGCATAACCTTAGTCATCATTGGCGTAATACGTTTTATTAAATGGAAATATCATACTTTTAGAATAATGGCGGAGCGTAAAAGTGCAAGTGAAGAAGAGTTAAAGAATATCCCTCATACCCATGGCATCATTGCAAGTGATGCTTTACATGCATTATTACTGAATGAGCAATCCAAAACACTTATACTGGCAGTTAAAGAAGATTGGGAAGCAGAACTAGTAAAGAAAGAAGTCCGTTTTAATGAAATTTATGAGGTAGCGATTGTAGAGGACGGTCATATTGTGGCAAGAACTAGTAATGGTTTGTTTAGTGACTCTTTACTAGCGGGGGATCATCATGTTTTAGTAGAAGAAGCGGAGATTGAGGAAGAAGCATGTGAGGAACAGGAAGTGTCCCAATTAGCTTTAAAAATGGTGGTAGACAATCTAAGCGATCCAATTATAGAGTATATCTTTTTAGAACAAGAGGATGGCATTTCAATAGAAGATGATACGTATATCGAAGCAATGGCGTTGTGTGAACAATGGTATCAAAAGGTCAGTATTATTATCAAGCACTATGAATTAGAGCGAGTACCTATCCGACATTGGCAATAATCCTATATTAGATGTCATCTAGCCTAATAAAAAAGCTATCACGAAGACATTCGGATAGCTTTTTCCTTGTATTAAAGTGTGAATTTTTGTAGTTGTGTGTTTAGCTCTTCAGCCATTTCAGCTAATTGATTGGCACTCTTTGAAATTTCATCCATTGTTGCAGCTGTTTCTTCAACAGTGGCCGTTGTTTGCTCAACACCAGCAGCGGATTCTTGTGAAATAGAAGCCATTTCATCAATCGAGCCATTAATCGCTTCGGAATGTTGGGAAATTTTTGTTAAGTTATTTGAAATCACATTAATATTGTTATTCATATCCTCGATCGCTTGAGAAATTTGATCGAATGTATGATTCGTTTGATTTAATTGTGCTGTTCCTTTTTTTACTTCTTCATAACCAGATTGAAGGGAATTTGTGACATTGCCTGTTTCGCTTTGAATGCGATGAACGATTGTTGAAATATCTGTCACAGAGAATTGTACTTGTTCTGCCAGCTTACGCACTTCATCGGCAACTACTGCAAAGCCTTTGCCATGTTCTCCTGCACGTGCCGCTTCGATGGCAGCATTTAAAGCAAGCAAATTCGTTTGGTTAGAAATTTCATCGATTACAGAAACCAATTTTGAAATTTCAGCAGACTGTTCGTTTAAACCTTCTACCTTTTTTACGGAATCTAACACAATGTCATTAATAGTTGCCATTTGTTGTGTAGATTGAACCATTAATGTTTTCCCTGTGTTTGTTAAATCATGTACTTGCCCCGAATGCTCTTTCAACTCAATGCCTTCTTGCGTTGTTTCATAGATATGGCGTTGGAACGTTGTCATAGTTTCAGCTAAATCGCTAGCTGTAGAGGCTTGTGTTTCTGTTCCAGTCGCAAGCTCTTGCATGGTATAGGAAATTTGTTCAGTACCAGTCTGAACTTCATTAGAAGATTGCGCTAATTCCTCACTGCTTGCAGCTACCGTTTCAGATACATTATGAATAGAGCTAATCGTATCTTTTAATTTTTCATTCAGGTCATTGGCAGAAAGCATTAAGTGACCAATCTCATCTTGACGGGTAACGGAGAACTTTTCATTGCGTAAATTTCCATCAGCTAGTTCCCTCATATGATGGGAAACTACAGAGATCGGTTTAGAAATTCTACTTGCCGTAAAAATAGCGATAAGAATTCCTATAACCGATAAGATGATACTTACAATGACCCCAACGGTATTATTGCTTGAACTAGTTGATACGACATCGTTGCCAACCTTCGTAATGGCTTCGGCGCGTTTATCAGCTACTTCTTCATAGCCAGTGCGCACTTCAGTTACAAGATGATTGATAGCTGTTAAATTTTCTAACGCTAATTGTTTATCACCTTGCTTATATACTTCAAATACTTCACTATTTACTCGGTTGCTCCATTCACGGGCCATTTCTACGAGTTTTTCCCGTTCGGGCGTATTTTCATACTTTTCGACGATAAGGTTATTATCTTCAGCAATTTTACGGTATTCATTAAACGTCTCTATGTATTTTTCATCACCGGATACAACATAACTTAAGGCGGCAGATAATCGGACACTTGTAGACATTGCTAGATTTTTACTTGCGGTTAACACAATTAAATCTTCTTCAACGAGGACTTTAGCCTGTTTTTCCATGTTGGTATTAGAAAAATAAGTATACGTAGTAAAACAAGCAAATAATACTAATAACATAATAAATGTACTTAATAAACGTGCTTTAATTGTTTTAAATTGAAATAAACGATTCATTTTTTCCATCCTTTAGCTTTTTCTTTAAAACTTATCCTACTCTATTTATTCTATTACTATTTCAAAAGAAAAGTAGAATTTTTTTGTTGAAAATACTAAAAAAGGTTTTTTGGCATAATTTAATTCATATTTTTCAAATATTTTTGTCTGTTTGCTAAAGGTGTGTATCTAATTACCTATTGTCATGGTGTTTTTAGAAAAAATAAATTTGACAATACTATACAATTTTTCACAAGTTCTATAGAGGATATCAAAAAACTGCAAGAGGCTGGGATAAAAGAGAAAAAGTGTTAGATGAACCGAATCAATCTAACACTTTTTTGCTATGCCGTTGTTGCCCGCTACGGCGGTGCTTTCCGCTCAGCACCGTAAGCCGCAACCCGCGTCTTACATTGTGTGCTGTTCTGAGCAGGATTCACCGCCTCCGCTACCAACAACTAGTGAATTTAATTTATTGTAAAAGCAAGAATAGCTATTGTCCCAGCCTCTTGCCTTGACTTAAGAGGTATCCATCTAATTTCGCTGTGAATGGAGCAGTTGCCTAGTTCTTTACTGCTTATCTTTTTTTGCTTGACGTTCCCATTGCAATAAAGATGGATATGGATCAAATGCCCATTCTGTTCGACCATTAAATTTGTAAATGCCGTAATGAAGATGTGGAGGGAATTTTCCAGATGTGCCTTCTTTTCCATAACCCGAGCTGCCTACATAACCGAGTACTTGCCCTGGTTCTACAACATCTCCAACCTTTATGTCCTTATGATAGCTCCCAAGATGGGCATAATAGTGATAAGAATTATGGTTATCGCGAATGCCAATTCGCCAACCTCCGAATTGATTCCAGCCTTTGACTTCGACTACACCATAGGAAGTGGACAGTACAGGTGTCCCGTAGCCAGCAAAAATGTCAGTTCCCTCGTGGATTCGTCTGCCTCCCCAACCTCTATTATCACCCCAAGTACCTCTATAGCTGTAATCAGAGCGTGTTGGAATCGGGAATGTATGGGCATCCAGCTCAGTCGTTTTAAAATGTCTATACAAAGTGGAAATCGTGACGATTTGATTAACGGCTTCTTCACTTCTGTAGTATTCCCATAAAGCAAGTTTAAAGTCTTCATCTGTAGAACCAAATTGACTTATATAACTAGCCATGGAGAAGATCACATCTACATCATCTGAAGGGCTTGCAATACCATCCCCGTTGCCATCCAGTCCCATTCCACCAAAATAACTGATTGTTTCAGGTATCGTATCTTCCTTGACAGGATTTAATGCACCTGACCAATATTCATCAGAAAATTGAATGGCGATGAAGCCATCTCGTTTCGGGATATCTTTACGAACGGATTGAAGATTGCGCTCATATTGATCGATAGCCGCTAAAAAGTGCCATGGAATTAGTAATTCATCGAATTGTACGTAATAGGACATACGTTGCTGTAAAATTTCTTCATTACTCGGTCCTTCATTTGCCAGTGTAACCGTTGGGGGAAAATAACTCCACAGCAGCATACATGTCAGAAGGAAAATTAAATAACGATTCAAAATTGGACCTCCTTTCTACAGATTAGAATAACCGAAATTTTATATTTCATAAGTCCACTTTAAATGCAGTAAATCCCTTTTATGTAGCGAGAAAAAAACTTGAACAATAAGAAGAAACTAATTCAATGAAAAAGTAATGGGTATCATAATGTATCTAACTTCATACTATGTTATAAATCAAGCCCTGAAAGAATGGAGGGAAGGCTATCAACATTTTAGATAAAGTGAAGAGCTATCGCGAAGAAGAAAATCGACTGAAGTGGGAAGGTACATTTGCAGATTATTTACGCATCATTAAGGAAAGACCTGAAGTTGCTCAAACAGCCCATTCTCGCGTCTACAATATGATTAAAAGCGCAGGTGTAGAGGAACGCGATGGGCAAAAGATGTATCAATTTTTCGGAAAAGAAATTTTTGGGCTTGAATCAGCAATTGAAAGACTGGTGGAGGAATATTTCCATCCAGCAGCAAGAAGATTAGATGTTAGAAAACGGATTTTATTATTGATGGGGCCTGTAAGTGGAGGAAAGTCAACAATCGTAACATTGTTAAAGCGAGGACTTGAACAATTCTCGCGCACGGAAGAGGGAGCAGTTTATGCAATTAAGGGATGTCCAATGCATGAGGACCCTCTGCATTTAATTCCACATCATTTACGTAATGACTTTTTTGAAGAGTATGGAATACGAATTGAGGGCAGCTTATCGCCTTTAAATACGATGCGTCTTGAAAAAGAATACGAAGGACGTATTGAAAATGTCATTATTGAGCGTATCACTTTTTCTGAAGACAAACGTGTGGGCATAGGAACCTTCACACCTTCTGACCCAAAATCTCAAGATATTGCAGATTTAACGGGGAGCATTGATTTCTCGACTATTGGCGTATTTGGCTCAGAGTCGGACCCTCGTGCTTATCGCTTTGATGGAGAGTTAAATAAGGCGAACCGAGGAATGATGGAATTCCAAGAAATGTTGAAATTAGACGAAAAGTTTTTATGGAATCTGTTGTCACTGACGCAGGAAGGGAATTTTAAGGCAGGAAGATTCGCTTTAATAAGTGCCGATGAATTAATTGTTGCCCATACAAATGAAACGGAATATCGTTCCTTTATTTCGAACAAAAAGAACGAAGCGTTACATTCCCGTATTATTGTTATGCCAATTCCATATAACCTAAAAGTGAGCGAGGAAGAACACATTTATGAAAAAATGATTAATGAAAGTGATATGGCTCATGTTCATATTGCACCACATGCATTGAAGGCCGCAGCAATCTTTTCGGTCCTAACAAGGCTAGAAGTTCCGAAAAAACAAGGTGTGGATCTTATTAAAAAAATGCGCTTGTACGACGGAGAAAATGTGGAGGGATTTAATTCCGTTGACTTAGAGGAACTGAAAAAAGAGTTTCCTAACGAAGGCATGAACGGTATTGATCCACGGTATATTATTAACCGTATTTCATCAGCAATCATTCGCAAAGAAATACCATCTATTAATGCATTGGATGTGTTGCGAGCACTGAAAGATGGTCTTGATCAGCATGCTTCTATATCTCAAGAAGATCGAGAAAAATATATGAACTATATTGCTGTTGCAAGAAGAGAGTACGATGAAATTGCGAAAAATGAAGTGCAAAAAGCGTTTGTCTACTCGTACGAAGAATCTGCCAAAACATTAATGAATAATTATCTCGATAATGTAGAGGCATTTTGTAATAAAAATAAAATATTTGATCGCTTAACTGGCGAAGAAATGAATCCAGATGAAAAACTAATGCGTTCCATAGAAGAGCAAATTGGCATTTCTGAAAATGCGAAAAAAGCGTTCCGTGAGGAAATATTAATTCGCATTTCAGCTTACGCAAGAAATGGCAAGCGTTTTGACTATAATTCTCATGAGAGATTACGAGAAGCAATCCAAAAGAAACTGTTTGCTGATTTGAAAGACATCGTAAAAATTACAACGTCTTCCAAAATGCCTGATGAGTCACAACTGAAGAAAATCAATGAAGTTGTAGCAAGGCTTGTTGATGAGCATGGCTATAACACAACATCGGCGAATGAATTATTACAATATGTAGGTAGTTTGTTAAACCGTTAACCAATGCCAGTGACAATTATGCAGGGGCGTAATGAATCGTCGGAATAGGAGTGTCCCATTTTTTAGGGCACTCCTTTTATTTCTCTAAAAAAGTTCAAGAAAGCTGACTGCTAGCATAGGATAGAAAAAGCGAATTTGATAGATGGGTGAGGATAAAAATGACTGAAAACGAAAATAAGCGATTTGTCATCTCTCAGGAAAATTGGTCCCTCCATCGTAAAGGGCACCAAGACCAACAACGTCATATGGAAAAAGTTAAAGATGCGATAAAAAACAATTTACCCGATTTAGTAAGTGAGGAAAGTATTGTTATGTCAAATGGCCGAGAGGTTATCAAAATACCTATACGCTCCCTCGATGAATATAAAATTCGATATAACTATGATAATTCAAAGCATGTCGGTCAAGGACAAGGTGATAGTAGCGTGGGGGATGTTGTCGCACGCGACGGTAGCAAGAGCAATCAAGGCAATGGCAATGGAAAAGAAGCTGGTGACAAGCCTGGTCAAGATTATTATGAAGCAGAAGTCAGCATGGAAGAAGTTCAAAATGTGTTGTTTAAAGAGCTAGAACTCCCTAATTTACAGCAAAAAGAAAAAGCAGATATTAAAACCGAAAAAATCGAATTCAATGATATAAGGAAA